>JBBIVU010000242.1:0-5142 GCA_037439585.1 Roseateles sp.
CAGCACGGCGACCCCTGGAGCCTGGAGCTGCCGCTGGTCACGGCCCGGGGACGCAGGATCTGGGTGCTGGCTCAGGGCCAGGTGGACTGGCAGGACGGCATGCCCGTGCGCCTGGTGGGGGCCTTCCAGGACGTGACCGAGCACCACCGCGCTGCCGTCGAGCTGGAGAAGAGCCGCCAGCGGCTGCGCGCGCTGTACGAATCCACGCCGGCGCTGATGCATTCCGTGGATGCCGGCGGCCGTCTGCTGAGCGTGTCCGACCGCTGGCTGGAACGGCTGGGCTACCGGCGCTCGCAGGTCATCGGCCGCGCGATGGAGGACTTCCTCACGCCCGAGTCCGCCCAGCGTGTGCGCGAGGTCTACCGCATTGCGCTGTGGCGGGATGGGCAGGTCAGCGACTGCGCCCTCCAGCTCATCTGCGCGGATGGTCAGTTGCGCGACATGCTGGGTTCGGCGGTGGCCGAGTACACCGCCGAGGGCCAGCCGCTGCGGGCGCTGGCGCTGGTGACCGACGTGACGGAAGACCTGCAGCGCCGCGCCGAGCTGGCCCACGAGCAGCAGATGCGCCGCCAGACCGAGCGCCATGTGCGGGAACTGGACCAGCTGCTGCACGAGCGCTCCGAGATGCTGGACGTGCTGGCCCACGAGGTGCGCCAGCCCCTGAACAACGCCAGTGCCGCGCTGCAGAGCGCCGCCGCCAGCCTGGCGGGCCGGGGCGAGCGCCAGGCCCAGGAGCGGCTGATGCGGGCGCAGGCCGTGCTCGGCACCGTGCTGGCCGGGGTGGACAACACGCTCGCGGCGGCCAGCCTGCTGGCAGGGGGCGGCCGCATCGCACGCGAGGACGCCGACATCGACACGCTCATCGCTGTGACCATCGCCGACCTGCCGCGCGAGCAGCGGGAGCGCATCGTCGTGCGGCGCCACACGGCCACGCGCACCGCCCTGATGGACATGAGCCTGATGCGGCTGGCGCTGCGCAACCTGCTGTCCAACGCGCTGAAGTACGCCCCCGGGGTGAGCCCGGTGGCCTTGGACGTGATGGATTTCGATGAGCCCCCCGCCCTGCAGCTGGAGGTGGCCGATGCCGGCCCGGGCATCCCGCGCGAGGTGTTGCCGCGGTTGTTCAGCCGGGGCGGGCGGGGCAGCGGGGGCGCCGAGTCCGCACACGGGCTGGGCCTGTACATCGTGCGTCGGGTGATGGACGTGCACGGGGGCAGCGCGGAATTGCTGCGCACCGGCCCGCTGGGCACGGTGATGCGGCTGACCCTGCCCCAGGCGGGCTGAGCCGCGGCCCGCGCGGGGCCTGTGGCGCGTGGGCGACGCTGCCGCGACGCGGGCCGTCGGTCCCGGCGGCGTTGCCGGTACGCTGGGTGCCGACGTGGCGGGCGGTGCGTGCTCGCCCCGGTTCGCTGCCAGACCGTCGATGACATGCCGCTGATCTCCCTCTTGGGGCCCCCATCCCGAATCGCCCGCCCACGCAGCCGTGCCGCTGCGGCGCACGCCCGGTTGAGCCCATGAAGGGCCTGTGGAGCCTGCGCAGGCAGCTCAGCCTGGTGCTGGGCGGGCTTGCCCTGGCCATCCTGGCGTCGGTGGGCGGCTATCTGGGCCACGTCGCCACCGACGAGCTGTACGCCACGCAACAGTCGGCGGTGCGTGCCATGGCCCAATCGGCGGCCGAGTTGCTGGCCACGGAGTTGCGGGATCGCGAGCGCGAGATCGAGCTGCTCAGTGCCGCGCCTCACCTTGTGGAAGGCCGGCTGGACGATGACCGCGTGCGCGAAGCCCTGGACCGCCGTGCGGCGCTGCATGACGAATTCGCCTGGCTGGGTGTGGCCGATGTGGACGGCAAGGTGCTGCAGGCCACGGGCGGCATGCTGGCTGGCCGTTCGGTTGCGCAGCGCGAATGGTTCATTGCCGCGCGCGATCGCGTCTATGTGGGCGATGTGCACGAGGCCAAGCTGCTGGCCCCCTTGCTGCCGGCCACAGCCCCCAACGAGCCCAAGCGCTTCATCGATTTCGCAGCCCCCATCCGCGACAGGGAGGGCCGGCTGCGCGGTGTGGTTGGTGCGCACGCGCACTGGCGCTGGGTGACCGGTTTGGTGGAAGGCGCCGCGCGCCGGCAGAGTCCGGGCAGCGGCGTCGAGGCCCTCATCCTCGATCGCGATGGACGCGTGCTCTTTCCCGAGGCCTTGAAGCAGGCTCAGGCTGCGGGTGAGCCTGTGCTGCCGGCGCCTGCAGTCCGCGCAGCGGGTGGGCGTTTCGAGGGCTCGCTGCGTTTTGGCGACGGCAAGGACTACCTCACCAGCCAAGCCCCGCTCCTGGCCCGCACCCATGCCGAACTGGGTTGGCTCATCGTGGCTCGGCAGCCTATGGACCTGGCGATGCGGCCCGTCAGCGAACTGCGCCGGGAGCTGGTGCTGCTGGGCACCCTCGCCGCAGCCGTGCTGATGCTGGCGGCCCGTCTGCTGGCGCAGCGCGTCAGCCGGCCGGTGGAGCAGCTGGCCGGCATCGCCAAGCGCGTGGAGGCTGAACGGCGCGTGCCGGAGTTCCCGGCCCAACCCGCCACGCAGGAACTGGCCCAGCTCAGCGATGCGATGCAGTCCATGGCGAAATCGCTGCTGGACACCGAGCAGGCCCTGCAGAAGGCCAACGCCACCCTGGAGGCCCAGGTGCGCGAACGCACGGCCGAGCTGCGGGCAGCCAACGCGGCCCTGGCACACCTGGCCACCCGTGACCCGCTCACGGGTCTGCACAACCGGCGCAGCCTGGACGCCCGGCTCGAGGAGGCCCTGGCGCTGGACCGGCGGTATGGCATGCAGAACGGCCGTGTGCATGGCCTGCTGCTGATCGATGTCGACCATTTCAAGCGGATCAACGACACGCATGGCCACCCGGCGGGTGACGCTGTGCTGCGCCAGCTCGCTCAGCTGCTGCTGGACACCGTGCGGACGAGCGACGTGGCCGCCCGCTTTGGTGGCGAGGAGTTCGCCGTGCTGCTGCCTGAGCTCTCCGGCCCGCTGGAGGCCGTGACGACGGCGGAGAAGATCCGTCAGGCGGTCGAGGCCGCCGTCTTCCCGGAGGTGGGGCGGCTGACCATCAGCATCGGGGTGAGCCTGGTGACGCCGGAAGACCCCGACGTGCGCCCCCTGATCGACCGCGCCGATGCCGCCCTTTACGAGGCCAAGCGCGGTGGCCGGAACGCGGTGGTGATGAAGGCGGCCGACGCGGTGTTGAGCTAGGGCTGTGCAGGCGAGGTTTCAGCAGCGAGGGGCTCAGATCAACAGCAGCGGCGCGCGGAACACGTAGCCCACGCGCGACTTGCTCTGCAGCGGCACCAGGGTGGGTGTGGCCCGCTCGATGCGGCGTCGCAGGCGGTAGATGGTGGCGGAGAGGCCGTCGTCGGTCTCGCCTTCGATCACCTCGCGGCCCAGCTTGTTCAGCAGGGCTTCCCGCGTGACGGGCTCGCCACCGGCCTGGGCGAAGCACTCCAGCAGCTGGCGGTCGGCCTCGCTGAGCTGGATGCGCGTGCCATCGGGCACGAGGAGTTCGCCGCTGGTCCGGTCCAGCTTCCACACGGCGTCGGCGGTCGACGGCTTGGCCACGCGGCGCTGCACGGCGGCGATCGCCAGCGCCACCTGCTCGAACTGCACCGGTTTGACGAGGTACATGTCAGCCCCGGCCGTGATCACCTCGCGGAACACCTCCGGGCCCAGCCGGCCCGACACCACCACCACCCCGGCATCGGTGCGGCGGCGCAGGATCTTGATGAGCTCCACGCCGTTGACGCCGGGCAGCATCAGGTCCACGAGGTAGAAGTCGAACGCGAAGGCGTCGGGCGCCGCCAGCAGCGCGTTGCTGTCGTCGAAGCGGCTGACCGTGATGCCCTGCTCCTGCAGGAACTGGGCGAGGAATTCGGAATACTCCGCATCGTCATCGATGAGGGCGAGGTGCTTGGGCTGCATGGCGGCATTGGGGCTCGAAAGCGACCGTGAAGTTTGCCGCATGACAGTGACGTCAGCAGTGATGCAATCGAACAGTGCCTGCCGATTTCCGCGGTCGCCGCGGCAGAAATGATTGACTTCGGCCGTGCGGCGTGTGAAATCTGGAGGTCACAGGAGACAGCCGATGCCAGATGCCGCCCGCCAGATCGCTCCCGATGGCGACGCCGCCGTGCCGCCGTGGCTGCTGCCCGGGCACCGCCCGGCAGCGCCGGAGGCGCTGCGGCGCATCCAGGCGCTGTGCGCGGCGTGGCCCGATCTCTACACGGCGATGTTCCTGGTGTTGGCCGTTCACCAGGAGCTGCCGCGCGACATGCTGGCAGCCGCCCTCAAGCAGTTCCGCACCGACCTGGAGCCCTGCACGCGCGAGGACGTGGTGGGGCTGCTCACGGCGGTGTGGAACGGCGGGCGCAGCGGTTTCGATGCCGTGCTGCGCACCCGGGCCCACGCGCCCAAGCGGGCGGCGGGCGCGCTCTCCTGGGTGAAGGAGTAGGGCCTCAGCCCTTGAGGCCCAGCTTGCGCCAGCCCTCGATGCCCAGCCGGGCGAGCGTGTCGAGGTTGCCCTCGAAGATGGCGGCGGTGTCGGGCATGGCTTCCACCGCGCGGGTGATGCTCTCCTCGCGCAGCAGGTGCAGCGTGGGGTAGGGCGAGCGGTTGCTGTAGTTGCCGATGTCGCCCTCGGGCGTGCCCTCGAACTGGTAGTCGGGGTGAAAGTCGGCGATCTGCAGGATGCCGTCGAGCTTGAGTTCGTCGACCAGGGCGTCGGCGGCGTCCAGGAAGTCGTTGAACGCCAGGAAATCGGTCAGCACGCCGGGGTGGATGAGCAGCGTGGTGTCGACCTCCTCGGGGTCGGCCCGGTTCAGCGCGAGCAGTTCACGGGCGAGGTCCTTGATCAAGGCCTCGGGCTCGGTGGCCTCGCTCACCACGTAGCGGATGCGCTCGTTCACGTGAACGGCCTTGGCGAACGGGCACAGGTTCAGCCCGATGACGGCCTTGACGACCCAGTCGCGGGTGTCGTTGATGACTTGATCGTGGTTCATTTCAGTTGTCCTTTGGCATTGCGGGCCGAGCGCCGGGCCGCCCCCAAGCCGGCCCGTGTTGGCGATGTGCTCGCGGCGTGATGCCGCGAGCATCGCCGTCCCCT
>JBBIVU010000243.1:0-5139 GCA_037439585.1 Roseateles sp.
CAGCGGCGGCGCCGACCCCGCCACCCCGCCCCGCCACGGCGAGCGCGTGGCCCAGGCGCTGAGCGCCGGCAACCCGGCACGCGTGCAGCACGTGGTGGTGCCCGAGGCCGGCCACGGCGTGATGCCGGTGGGCTGCGTGCGCGACCTGGTCTTCCGCTTCATCGACGCCAAGACGGACGCCGACGCCCTGCCCCAGGACGCCGCCTGCGCCACCCGCATCCCCCGCCCCACTGCCTTCCAGCCCGTTCAGGACAAGGCCGCCCCATGATCGACATCCAGAACGTCCACAAGCACTTCGTCGCGCAGACCGGCGGCAGCCTGTTCAAACGCGGCAGCAAGCGCACCGTGCACGCCGTGCAAGGCGTGACGGTGCAGGCCGGCAACGGCCGCATCACCGGCCTGCTGGGCGCCAACGGCGCCGGCAAGACGACCACGCTGCGCATGCTGGCGGGCCTGCTGCCACCGGATGCGGGGCAGATCAGCGTCGACGGCATCGCGGTCAAGGACGATGCGCTGAAGGCCCTGGGCCGCATGGGCATCCTGGGCGACGCCCACGGCCTGTACCCGCGCCTGTCGGCCCGCGAGAACATCGTCTACTTCGGCCGCCTGCAGGGCATGGCCCCCGACGCCGCCAACGCCCGCGCCGAGGAGCTGGCCCAACTGCTGGAGATGCGGCCCATCCTCGACCGCCGCGCCGACGGCTTCAGCCAGGGCGAGCGCATGAAGACGGCCCTGGCACGCGCCCTGGTGCACGACCCCGCCAACATCGTGCTCGACGAGCCCACCAACGGCCTGGATGTGCTGGCCACCCGCGCGCTGCGCGAGGCGCTGCGCTGGCTCAAGAGCCCCGAGGGCGGCGGCAAATGCATCGTCTTCTCCACACACATCATGCAAGAGGTGGAGCAGCTGTGCGACGAGGTCGTCGTCGTCTCCAAGGGCCGCAGCGTGGCCCGCGGCAGCGTGCCTGAACTGCTGGAACAAGCCGGCGAAACCCGCTTCGAGGACGCCTTCGTGAAGCTCGCATTTCCGGAAGAGGTGGCGGCATGAAACAAGCCCTGATCGTCTTCGCCAAAGAGCTGAACGACGCGCTGCGCGACCGCCGCACCCTGCTGCGCCTGCTCATCCCCGCCGTGCTGATGGGCCCGCTGCTGCTGATGGCGCTGTCGGGCCTCATCGCCTCGCTGGAGGCGCAGGCCGACAAGCGCGAGGTGCTGGCCGTGGGCATGGACACCGCCCCCACGCTGAAGAACTTCATCGAACGCCAGACCTACACGCTCAAGGCCGCGCCCGACGACTACGAGGCCCGGCTGCGCGCCAGCACGCTGCTGGAGCCGGTGCTGGTCGTGCCCAAGGACTTCGAGGCCAAGCTGCTGGCCGGCGAGGCCCCTACCGTGGAGGTGGTGAGCGACAGCGCCAACCAGCGCGCCAGCGCCGGCGTGGGCACGCTCAAGGGCCTGCTGTGGAGCTTCAACCGCGAACGCGCCACGCTCAACCTGGCGATGCGCGGCGTGTCCACCGAACTGCTGGAACCCGTGGACCTGCAGGAGCGCGACCTTGCCAGCGCCCAGGCCCGCGCCGCGCGGCTCACCGGCATCATCCCCATGTTCATCATCATGGCCGTGCTCTACGGCGCGCTCACTGCCGCGCTGGACAGCACCGCCGGCGAACGCGAGCGCGGCTCGCTGGAGCCGCTGCTGATGAACCCCGCCCCGCACGGCGCCATCGTGGCCGGCAAGTGGGGCGCCGTGGCGCTGCTGGGCATGGCCGTGGCGCTGCTGTCGTCCCTGAGCTTCGTGCCCGCGCAGTGGCTGCTCAAGAGCGACGTGCTGCAGGCCCAGTTCAGCTTCGGCGCGCCGGAGGTGCTGGCCTTCTGGCTGCTGCAGATCCCGCTGGCCATGGGCCTGTCGGCCCTGCTGATGGCGCTGGCCATCCGCTCCAAGACCTTCAAGGAGGCGCAGGCCGGCAGCACGCTCGTCATCACCGCCGTGAGCCTGATGCCCATGGTCAGCCTGCTCAACCCAGGCGGCGAGGCGGCCTGGTACTACTGGGTGCCGGGCCTGGCGCAGAACACGCTGATGATGCAGGTGCTCAAGGGCGAGACGCTGCGCTGGGCGCAGGTGGCGCCGGGCGCGCTGGTGGGCATGGTGCTGGCCGTTGTGGCGCTGGCCTACGTGGCGCGGTCCATGCGGGCGGCCGTGGCGCGCTAAGCTGGCTGCCTGATGAAACCTGCCGTCCTCCTCCCCCTCATCGCCTCGGCCTGTCTGGCCGGCTGCGCCAGCCTCAAGGGCTTCGAGCCCGCCACGCCGGACGGTTATGCCGGCGCCACCGTCAACGTGGCCGACCAGTTGGAACCCGTAGGCGGCCAGCTGGTGCATGTGTTCGAGATGACGCGCTTCGAGGGCCGCCGCCTGCTGAGCAGCAGCGTGGCCACGCTGAACGCCAACCAGGGCCGCGGCTTCTCGGTGAAGCCGGTGGCGCTGACCAACGAGGTGCCGCCCGGCCCGGCCCGCGTGCAGCTGCAGGCGGTGACGCAGTACGCCGCACCCCTCCTGGCGATGACCAACCCCACCTGCCGCGTGCAGGGCGAGGTGGCCTTCACGCCCGAGGTGGGCAAGGCCTACCGCGTGGCCGGGCGCATCTCACCGCAAACGTGCGAGGCCTGGATCGAAGACCTGGCCACCCAGCAACCCGTCACCGACAAGGTCACGGGCAAGGGCACCCAGCCCTAACGCTGAGGCTGCGCGCCAGCAGCCGGCCCGGGCGCCGTCTCGCGCTCCATCCAGCCCAGCCAGCGCATCGCCTGCTCGCGGCTCTCGCCGCACATCAGCTCGCTGGGCTGCAGCGAGCCGCAGACGGCGGGGCGCTCGGGCCGGCCGAAGATCTTGCAGCGGTCGTCATCGTCGAGTTGCACGCAGCGCACACCCGCCGGCTTGCCGTTCGGGTGGCCAGGGATGGGCGAGCTGATCGACGGCGCGATGCAGCAGGCGGCGCAATGTGGTCGACATTCCATGGAGCGGCAGTCCATGGCGGCATTGTCGGCCGCCGCCGGCCTCAGCCCTTCATCGGGCAGGTGTTGAAGCCCAGGATGCTGTAAAGCGGGCAGGTGCTGAGCAGGCCGGTGGCCAGCGGCACGATGCCGATCCAGCCCCACACGCCGACGGTGCCGGTGAGGGTGAGCGCCAGCAGCACGAGGCCGGCGAGGATGCGGGCGATGCGGTCGATGCCGCCGACGTTGGTCTTGAACATGAGGCTCTCCTCTAGGTTGCAATGCCGCCATCCTCGGGCGGCAGCCCCCCGCTGTCGGTGACCTCGGTCACACAGCGTTTGATGCAGCGCAAAGCTGCTGCAGGGCGGCCCCATCGACCCCATCGGCCACCTCGATGCGCTCGCGGCCCAGCGCCACCCAGCCGTCGCGCTCGAAGCGGCGCAGCAGCCGGCTGACGATCTCGCGCACCGTGCCCAGCTCGTCGGCCAGCTGCTGGTGGGTGGTGTGCAGCACCGGCCCGCGGGCGCACAACAGCGCGGCCAGGCGCTGGTCCAGCCGCTGGAAGGCCACGGCCTCCACCACCGCCATCAGGTCGGCCAGGCGCTCGGCCATCAGGCCCATCACGTAGCGGCGCAGCACGGGGTCGCGCTCGCAGACGGCCTCGAAATCCGCCGGGCTGATGAGGCGCAGCGCCGTCTCGCACCGCGCCTCGCCGCTGGCCGTGGCCACGCGGTGGGCGAACAAACAGGTGGCCGAGACGACGCAGACCTCGCCCGGCTCCACGCGGTACAGCTCCAGGCGGCGGCCGTCTGGCGCGAGCAGCGACACGCTGACGCTGCCTTCGTCCACCAGGGGGAAGCCGGGGCAGGGCTGGCCAGCGTCGAACAGCCGGGTGCCGGCGGGCACGCGCAACGGCTGGGCATGGGCGGCCAGCTCGGCGAGCGGCGCAAGAACGGGGTCGGGCGGGAGCGGCATGGCGCGATTGCAGCACGCCCCCGCCCGGGCCGGGTCAGCCTGGCTGCCGCACCAGCTGCAGGCCCGCTGCGGCGCACAGCACGATGAGCACGGCGCCGTAGCCCAGCGCCGTGGCCTGCAGGCCGAACGCGCCGGCCGCCAACCCGGCGGCGAGCGCCGGCAGGCTGAAGGCGAGGTAGCTGAGCACGAAGAAGCTGGCCATCAGCGCGCCGCGCTGCTCGGGCGGGGCCAGCGGCACCAGGCTGCGCACCGAGGCGTTGAAGCCGGCGCCAAAGCCCGCCCCCGCGATGACGCTGCCCACGAAGAGCGCCGCCACCGCGTGCGCCTGCACGCCCCAGAGCGTGACGACGAGGCCTGCCGTCAGCGCCGCCGCCGAGCCGGCCAGCACCTGCCGCGCCGGCCGCAGCCGCATCGCCATGATGGCCACGGCCCCGCTGAGCACCAGCGTGGCGATGAGGCCACCGCCCACCAGCGGCGCGCCCAGCCCGCTCACCTGCCGCGCCAGCGTGGGGCCCAGCGACAGGTAGAAGCCGCCCAGCGCCCACTGCGCGGTGTTCATGGGCAGGATCTGCCGCAGCGTGGCCCGCGCCGCCGACGGCACGGCCAGGCTGGGCCGCAGCGACGCCCAGGCGCCCGGGCGCGGTGTGGTGGTTTCGGGCAGGAAGCAGGCCGCCACGGTCTGCAGCACGAACAGCACCGCCAGCACCTCGAACACGTGGTGCGCCGGCTGCGGCGCGAACTGCACCAGTCCGCTGGCGCCCAGCGCCCCCATCGCCATGCCCAGCATGGGCGCCACGCTGTTGACCAAGGTGCCGCGCTCGCGCTGCACGTCCAGCAGCGCCGCGCTGAGCGTGGCCGTGGCGATGCCCGTGGCCAGCCCCTGCAGCAGCCGCGCCGCCACCAGCCAGCCCACGCTGCTGGCGTGCCAGAACAGCGCCAGCGAGCCCAGCTCCAGGCCCAGCGACGCCAGCAGCACCGGCCGGCGGCCGAGGTGGTCCGACAGCGCACCGAACACCAGCAAGCCGCCCAGCAGCGCGAACGCGTAGACGGCGAACACGAAGGTCAGCACCAACGCCGAGAAGCCCCAGGCCTCGCGGTACAGCGCGTACAGGGGCGAGGGGGCGCTGGAGGCGGCCAGAAAGCTCACGACGATGGAGGCCAGCAGCCACAAGGCAGCC
>JBBIVU010000244.1:0-5100 GCA_037439585.1 Roseateles sp.
AGTCCTCGGGCCTGTCCTACACCATCGGCGACGGGAAGTACGTGGGTTATCACATTGACGTCTGTGAGCGCGTCATCGCCGACCTGCGCAAGCAGCTGGGCACCAAGATTGACGTGAAGTACCAGCCTGTCACCTCGGCCAACCGCATCCCGCTGACGGTCAACGGCACGGTCGATCTGGAATGCGGCTCCACCACCAACAACACTGCCCGCCAGAAGGATGTCGCCTTCGCCGTGACGACTTACGTCGAGGAAGTGCGCATCGCCGTGAAGGCCAACTCCGGCATCACCTCCATCAACCAGCTCAACGGCAAGACGGTGGCCACCACCACCGGCACCACGTCGGTGCAAACGCTGCGCAAGCACGAGCGTGCCAATGGCGTCGACTTCAAGGAGGTGTTCGGCAAGGACCACGCCGACAGCTTCCTGCTGCTGGAATCCGGCCGCGCCGATGCCTTCGTGATGGACGGCTCCATCCTGGCCAAGAACATCGCCACGTCCAAGAGCCCGGCGGACTTCAAGATCGTCGGTGAGGTGCTGTCCGTCGAGCCCATTGCCATCATGCTGCGCAAGGATGACCCGGCCTTCAAGACCGCTGTCGATACCAGCATCAAGGCCATGATGAAGTCGGGCGAGCTGGCCAAGCTCTACGACAAGTGGTTCCTGCAACCCATCCCGCCAACCAACACCAAGATCGGCCTGCCGCTTTCGGCTGCGACCAAAGACGCCTGGGCCAACCCCAACGACAAGCCGATGGAAGACTACGCCAAGAAGTAAGGGCCCCCTCGCCCACTCTCACCGCGCGGCGCGCGGGTGACGGGTTCGAAAGATGCCGAAGCGGGTGCCTGGCACCCGCTTTGCTTTAGGAAAGCGGCTTGAGGAGAGGCCATGAGTTGGGATTGGCAGTTTTACTGCAATGACACTGCGACGCAGGAGGCAGTCGCCGGCTGCTTCGGCCCGGGGGGCAAGGAGCAGACTTATCTGCAGTGGATGCTGCATGCCTGGGGTTGGACGTTGACCATCTCCCTGGCGGCATTGCTGCTGGCGCTGGCCGTCGGTTCGCTGATTGGCATCATCCGCACGGCGCCGAACAAATGGCTGGCGCGCTTCGGCGAAGCGTGGACGGAACTGTTTCGCAACATCCCGCTGCTGGTGCAGGTCTTCCTCTGGTACT
The DNA here is from genome assembly GCA_037439585.1 of Roseateles sp. Classification (GTDB taxonomy): domain Bacteria; phylum Pseudomonadota; class Gammaproteobacteria; order Burkholderiales; family Burkholderiaceae_C; genus Pelomonas. Next base: position 1,174 of record JBBIVU010000244.1, read on the forward strand.
ACGTGCTGCCGGAATTCGTCCCGGCGCTGAAGGATCCGGAGCTGAAGACGGCACTCATCATCTGCGCCTTGGGCTTCTTTACGAGCGCGCGCATCGGCGAGCAGGTCAAGGCGGGCATCCGGACCTTGCCGACGGGCCAGCGATATGCCGGCCTCGCCGTTGGCATGACGCTGCCGCAAACCTACCGCTACGTGCTGCTGCCGATGGCCTATCGCATCGTCATCCCGCCGCTGACCAGCGAGAGCATGAATATCGTCAAGAACTCTGCGGTGGCGTTCGCCATCAGCATTCCAGAGTTGGCGCAGTTCGCGCAGCAGGCGTCCGAAGAGACCTCGCACTTCGAGGAGATCTTCATCCCCGTCACGCTGCTCTATTTCGTTTCCGCCTTCGCGATCAACCGCATCGCCAAGTTCATTGAAGCGCGCGTGCGCATCCCCGGCCAGGCGGGAGGCAAGTGATGCTGAACCTCGACTATTCCTTCCTGAACTGGGCCGTCATCCAGAGCTTCATCGCCAAGGGTTTCTGGTTCTCGATCCAGCTCACGCTGGTGTCCATGATCGGTGGCATCGTGCTGGGCACGCTGCTGGCCATGATGCGGCTGTCCAGCCACCGTTGGTTGTCCGCGCCGGCGGCGATCTACGTCGACACCCTGCGCTCCATCCCGTTGGTGATGGTGATCCTGTGGTTCTTCCTGCTGATCCCGAAACTGCTCGGGCCGTTGGGCGGGCAGACCTCGGCCTTCATCACCTTCACGCTGTTCGAGGCCACGTACTACTCCGAGATCATGCGGGCCGGCATCCAGTCGGTGTCCAAGGGCCAGGTCAATGCGGGCTACGCCATGGGCATGACCTACAGCCAGACCATGAAGCTCGTCGTGCTGCCGCAGGCCTTCCGCAACATGCTGCCGGTGCTGCTCACGCAGACCATCATCCTGTTCCAGGACACCTCGCTGGTTTACGCCGTGGGTGAGTACGACCTGCTCAAGGGCTTCGAGGTGGCGGGCAAGAACTTCAACCGCCCGGTGGAAACCTACCTCGTCGCTGCCGTCGTCTATTTCGTCATCTGCTTCGGCCTGTCGCAACTGGTGCGCCGGCTGCAGAAGAAGATCGCCATCATCCGTTGAATGATGTGCACCCCCCACGCTCACATTCGTTCGCTGGCCCCCGAGGGGGCGTTGAGCCTCCTGGAGGCGGCTCGTCGGAGTCTCACGCAATGATTGACATCAAGAACATCTCCAAGTGGTACGGCAGCTTCCAGGTGCTGACCGATTGCTCCACGTCCATCCAGAAGGGCGAGGTCGTCGTCGTCTGCGGGCCCTCGGGCTCGGGCAAGTCGACGCTGATCAAGACCGTCAACGCGCTGGAGCCCTTCCAGAAGGGCGACATCGTGGTGGACGGCACCTCCATCGCCGACCCCAAGACCAACCTGCCCAAGCTGCGCTCGCGTGTGGGCATGGTGTTCCAGCATTTCGAGCTGTTCCCGCACCTGTCGGTGACCGAGAACCTCACCATCGCGCAGGTCAAGGTGCTCGGCCGCTCGGCTGACGACGCCAAGACCCGGGGCCTGAAGATGCTGGACCGTGTGGGGCTGAGTGCTCACAAGGACAAGTTCCCCGGCCAGCTCTCTGGCGGCCAGCAGCAGCGCGTGGCGATTGCGCGGGCGCTCTCGATGGACCCCATCGTCATGCTGTTCGACGAGCCCACCTCGGCGCTGGACCCGGAGATGGTGGGCGAGGTGCTGGACGTGATGGTCCAACTGGCCCAGGAAGGCATGACCATGATGTGCGTCACGCACGAGATGGGCTTCGCCAAGCGCGTCAGCAACCGCGTCATCTTCATGGATGCCGGCAAGATCATCGAAGACTGCTCCAGCGCCGACTTTTTCAACAAGCCCGAAGAACGCTCGCCACGGGCCAAGGACTTCCTGGCAAAGATCCTCCAGCACTGACCGTCGGCACACCGCGACAAAGGCCCGCATGTGCGGGCCTTTGTCATGCGCCTCGCGTGCCGGCAGCAACGGGGCATGCCACATGACGCGCAGTCACTGCCGGCGGGCACGCGGAGCACCAACCGGCATCACACGCCGCCGACTTCCGGCCCTGGGGGCCTGGAACGGCGGCATGCGGAACCCGGTGCCCTTGACGCCCATTCCCTCGCAACTGCGGCTGCGCCAAGCACCCTCGTGATCTTGCGGTGTGAAAGCCACGCGTCCGGCACGCATCCCGGATTCAAAAACGTGAAAAGCTGCTGAAGTCTGGCGTTTGCCCTCCGGTTCGGGGGTGGTGGGCGCCACGGGACCGCCCGGCGGCTGCGACAGGTCGCCAGATAATCAAAACCAGAGACTCCTGCCGTATCCATGTCGCCCCGACTGCATCCCCACGACCTGCTGGACCAAGCGCTGACCGAGGCCGGTCCGCTGGCACGCGAACTGCTGAACGTGGTGCAAGACGAACTCGACGCCCAACCTCAGTACTTTCCGCTGCGCGAAGCCTGGCGCAAGGTCCGGGCCCGTTTCGCGGCCGACTTCGAGGGGCGGATCATCGAGCTTTTGCAGGCCGGCCGGCGTGGTGAGGACCCGCTCCATAGGACTGCCAACACCAGTGGCGGTGCGGGGGGGCTGAGCCTCGTCGATGAGCACCAAGCACTGCAGGACGTGGCCATTGCCCACGTCACCCGCACGGCTGAAGAACTGAGCCGCGCTGAACTCCACCAGATCGGCAATTTCTTTGCCGCGCTGCGGGGCATCGCCCGCGCGCGCGAGCGGGACAACCCAATGCGCCCCGCCTTGTTCGCGCACGCGTTGCACCACGCGCTGGCAGCCAGCACTCTGGATGTGCAAGCCCAGTACGAGTTGATGCGCATGGCCGCCCCGCCGCTGGCCAGAAGCCTGCACCGCCTCTACGCGCAAGCCTGTGCCACGCTTCACGCCGCAGACATCGGTGACATGGTGGCTTCACACGGCAGCGTGCAGACCGACCCCTTCACCCATCAGCGCCTGGCGGCCTCGCGGGGCATTGGCCAGCCCCCCACCCACCACGGCACGCTGGACGGCCTGTCGCGCCGCGTCGACGCCGTCAACACCCACCCACAAGGCCTGGCCCGGCCGGGCAGCACGCTGTCACGTGACCCGCTGGCGCCGGCCCCTTTTGTCCGCACCACCGGGCCGGACATGCTCAGCCGGCTCTACGACCAAATCCTGGCAGACCCCCGCCTGCTGCCGCCGCTCAAAGGCCTGCTGGCACGGCTGCAGATTGCCGTCGTGCGCCTGGCGCGCACGGACAGCACCCTGCTGCGCCGCCAGGACCACCCGACCTGGGCCCTGCTCAACCGCGTGGCCGCGCACGGCATGGCCTTCGAGCGTGCCGACGAGCCCCGGCTCATCGAATTCCTGCGCTTCATGGAAGGCGAAGCCCAGTTCCTGGTCGATGCGCCCACGCCCACCGCCCAACTCTTCCAGCAGGTGCTGGCCCGCGTGGACGCGCACATCGACCAGCAGGCCCGGCTCAGCGGCGAGCGCAATGCTGTGGCCATGGCGGCGCTGCAGCGCGAACACCTGCGCAGCGAATGGCGCGACCTGCTGCGTGAACAGATCGACCACCAGGTCATCAGCGCTCCGTTGGGTGCCGCCATGCAGCGCTTCCTGCGCACGCATTGGGTGGACGTCATCGCCGACGCCATGGTGAAGCACGGCCGCGACTCTCGCGAGGCCCAAGCCGCGATGGAGGTGGTGGACGCGGTGCTCGAAAGCCTCATCACGCCGCGCGATCTGGCCGCCCGCGAAGCGCTGCGCATGCGCCTGCCGGTGCTCATCGAGCGCCTGATGGCCGGCTGCGACAGCATCCAGTTGCCTGACTCCAAGCGCGAACCGCCACTGACCGAATTGATGGGCCAGCATGCCCGCCTGCTGCGGGGCCTGCCCGCGCTGGAC
>JBBIVU010000245.1:0-5034 GCA_037439585.1 Roseateles sp.
GACAGCACGGCGGCCACCACCTGGGCACCATGCGTCGGCGGGTTGGAGTAGTTGGTGCGGATCATGATCTTGAGCTGCGACAGCACACGCACGGCTTCTTCATCGCTGCTGCACACCACGCTCAGCGCGCCCACGCGCTCGCCATACAGCGAGAAGCTCTTGGAGAAGCTGGTGGACACGAAGAAGCCCACGCCAGCTGCCTGGAACTGGCGCACGGCTTCACCGTCCTCCTTCAGGCCGAAGCCGAAGCCCTGGTAGGCCATGTCCAGGAACGGCGTCAGGCCCTTGGCCTTGACGACGGCCACCACCTCGGCCCACTGGGCGGCGGTGATGTCGTAGCCGGTCGGGTTGTGGCAGCAGGCGTGCAGCACGACGACGGTGCCAGCGGGGGCGGCGTTCAGCGCGGCCAGCATGCCGGCGAAGTTGATGCCCTTGTTGGCGGCGTCGTAGTAGGGGTAGGTCTCGACGGTGAAGCCGGCCTGCGTGAACAGCGCGCGGTGGTTTTCCCAGCTCGGGTCGGAGATCAGCACTTTGGAGCCGGGGTTGAGCTGCTTCAGAAAGTCCGCGCCGATCTTCAGTGCGCCGGTGCCGCCCAGGGCTTGCACGGTGGCGACGTTCTTGAGCTCGCTGCCGAACACGAGCTTCTGCACGGCCTTGTCGTAGGCGGCGATGCCGTCGATGGGCAGGTAGCCGCGCGGCTTGGGGGCGGCAGCCATCGCGGCCTCGGCCTCGCGGACGCACTTCAACAGCGGCAGCTTGCCGGCCTCGTCGTAGTACACGCCCACGCCGAGGTTGACCTTGCCGGCACGGGTGTCGGCGTTGAACTGCTCGTTCAGGCCGAGGATGGGATCACGGGGGGCAAGGGCGACGTCGGCGAACAAAGATGACATGACGAGATTCCTGAATAGGCGTTGGCAGGAGGAAGAGGGCGGGAAATCAGGGTCTGCGCTAACCTGCTCGGTTCCGCAGCGCAGCAATTTTGCCCGTGAACCCAGGGAATTCCCCATGCAAGAAGCTTTGAACGCCCCAGCCGCCCCCGAAAGTGACTCGGAGGAACGCAAGGGCGAATTCGTCAGCTTCGAAGGCTCGCCGTTTCAGCTGTTCCAGCCTTTCCCTCCGGCGGGGGATCAGCCGGCCGCGATCGCCAGCCTCATCGACGGGGTGAACGATGGCCTGAGTTTCCAGACCTTGCTGGGGGTGACCGGTTCGGGCAAGACCTTCACGATGGCCAACGTGATTGCCCGCCTGGGGCGCCCGGCCATCATCTTTGCCCCCAACAAGACGCTGGCGGCCCAGCTCTACAGCGAGTTCCGGGACTTCTTTCCGAACAACGCCGTCGAGTACTTCGTCAGCTACTACGATTACTACCAGCCCGAGGCCTACGTGCCACAGCGCGACCTGTTCATCGAGAAGGACAGCGCGATCAACGAGCACATTGAGCAGCTGCGGCTGTCCTGCACCAAAAGCCTGCTGGAGCGGCGCGACGTGGTGATCGTGGCGTCGGTGTCGGCCATCTACGGCATCGGCTCGCCGGCGGACTACCACCAGATGGTGATGACGCTGCGTGTGGGCGACAAGATGGGCCAGCGCGATGTCATCGCCCAGCTCATCCGCATGCAGTACACGCGCAACGAGATGGAGTTCACGCGGGGGCATTTCCGCGTTCGGGGCGACACCATCGACGTGTTCCCGGCCGAGCACTCCGAGCTCGCGCTGCGCATCGAGCTTTTCGACGACGAGATCGATGGGCTCTCGCTGTTCGATCCGCTCACCGGACAGATCCGCCAGAGGATCCCGCGCTTCACGGTGTACCCGAGCAGCCATTACGTCACGCCACGCGAGCGCGTGCTGGCGGCCGCCGAAGCCATCAAGGAAGAGTTGCGGGAGCGCGTGGGGTTCTTCGTCAAGGAGGGCAAGCTCGTGGAGGCGCAGCGCATCGAGCAGCGCACGCGCTTCGACCTGGAAATGCTGCAGGAGGTGGGCCACTGCAAGGGCATCGAGAACTACACGCGCCACCTCTCGGGCGCGGAGCCGGGCGACCCGCCGCCCACGCTGGTGGACTACCTGCCGCCTGACGCGCTGATGTTTCTGGACGAGAGCCACGTGCTGATCGGCCAGTTTGGCGGCATGTACAACGGCGACCGGGCGCGCAAAACGACGCTGGTGGAGTATGGCTTTCGCCTGCCCTCCGCGCTGGACAACCGGCCGCTCAAGTTCGCCGAGTTCGAACGCAAGATGCGCCAGGCCGTGTTCGTCTCGGCCACACCGGGGCAGTACGAGCAGGACAACGCCGGCCAGGTGGTCGAGCAGGTGGTGCGGCCGACAGGTTTGGTCGACCCGATCGTGGAAGTGCGCCCGGCCACGCACCAGGTGGACGACGTGCTGCAGGAGATCCGTCTGCGCGTGGAGGTCAACGAGCGGGTGCTCATCACCACGCTCACCAAGCGCATGGCCGAGCAGCTGACCGATTACCTCAGCGACAACGGCGTCAAGGTGCGCTACCTGCACTCCGACGTGGATACCGTGGAGCGCGTGGAGATCCTGCGCGACCTGCGCCTGGGCGCCTTCGACGTGCTGGTGGGCATCAACCTGCTGCGCGAGGGGCTGGACATCCCCGAGGTGTCGCTCGTGGCCATCCTCGATGCCGACAAGGAAGGCTTCCTGCGCGCCGAGCGCAGCCTCATCCAGACCATCGGCCGCGCGGCGCGCAACCTGAACGGCAAGGCCATCCTGTACGCCGACCGCATCACCGAGTCCATGCGCAAGGCCATCGGCGAGACCGAGCGCCGGCGCGCCAAGCAAATGGCCTTCAACGCCGAGCATGGCATCACACCGCGCAGCGTTCAGAAGCGCATCAAGGACCTCATCGACGGCGTCTACTCCGAAGATGCTGGCCGCGACGAAGCCAAGCTGCTGGCTGCCGCGAAGGTCGAGGACCTGTCGGAGAAGGATTTGGCCAAGCGCATTGCCCAGCTCGAAAAGCAGATGCTCGAACATGCCCGCAACCTGGAGTTCGAGCAGGCCGCCCGCTTGCGCGACCAACTGGGCGCGCTGCGCGAGCAGGCGTTTGGGGCGCGGGTTCACGACAACGTCGTCCCATTGCACACCGCCCGCAAGTCCGGCACCCCGCGCTGACGCTACGGGAAAAGCCCGGGCGAAGCCAGGGTTACCTGTGAACGATCAGCCGAAATCCATTAGTCGATTAAAATCATCGGAAATGAATCGCTCGGGTATTGTCCGGGCCCGCCGGGTTAACCCGTGACCCTTTGTCCAGGACAGGCCTGGTTGTGCCATCTCGCCAAGGAGTTTTTCATGCGTCTCACCACCAAAGGTCGGTTTGCAGTCACCGCGATGCTGGACTTGGCGCTGCGCGAGAATACGGGTCCCGTGGCCCTGGCAGCGATCAGCCAGCGTCAGCAGATTTCGCTCTCTTACCTGGAGCAGCTGTTCGGCAAGCTGCGCCGCCACGAGCTGGTGGAAAGCACCCGTGGCCCGGGCGGCGGCTACTCGCTGGGTCGCAAGGCCGAGAACATCACCGTGGCCGACATCATCGTCGCCGTGGACGAGGCGCTGGACGCCACAGGCTGCGGCGGCAAGGAAAACTGCATGGGCGAAGACAGCGGCCGCTGCATCACCCATGAACTTTGGACCAATCTGAACGCCAAGATGATCGAGTACCTCGACTCTGTCTCGCTGCGCAAGCTGGCCGACGAGCAGTTGGCCAAGGGCTTCGAGGTTGAGGCGGCGCCCGTCAAGCGTGCGATTTCCAGCCAGCCGGTGCTCAAGCCCATCCGCGTGACGGCGCCGAATTCGGTGTTCGCTCTGGGTGGCAATCTCAGCGGCGCGTTCAGCAAGTAAGAACAAATCAAAAGAACTCGTTCCATGGACATGACCCCGCATTTCCCGATCTACCTCGACTACGGCGCAACGACGCCCTGCGACCCCCGCGTCGTGGACGCGATGATTCCCTGGCTGCGCGAGCATTTCGGCAACCCGGCGTCGCGCAGCCACGCCTGGGGCTGGGAGGCGGAAGAGGCCGTTGAGAAGGCGCGTGTGCAGGTCGCAGAGCTGATTGGTGCCGACCCGCGCGAGATCGTCTGGACCTCCGGCGCCACCGACAACCTGGCGCTGAAGGGCGCGGCGCAGTTCTACAAGACCCGCGGCAAGCACCTGATCACCGTGAAGACCGAGCACAAGGCTGTGCTGGACACCATGCGTGAGCTGGAGCGCCAGGGCTTCGAGGTGACTTATCTCGACGTGCTGGAGAACGGCCTGCTCGACCTGGAGGCCTTCAAGGCCGCGTTGCGCCCGGACACCATCTTGGCCTCGGTCATGCACGTGAACAATGAGATCGGCGTCATCCAAGACGTGGTGGCACTGGGCAATCTGTGCCGCGAGCGCGGGATCATCTTCCACGTCGATGCGGCCCAGGCCACTGGCAAGGTGGAGATCGACCTGGCCAAGTTGCCCATCGACCTGATGAGCCTGGCCTCGCACAAGACCTACGGCCCCAAGGGCATCGGCGCGCTGTACGTGCGCCGCAAGCCGCGCGTGCGCATCGAGGCACAGATGCACGGCGGCGGTCACGAGCGCGGCATGCGCTCGGGCACGCTGCCCACGCACCAGATCGTCGGCATGGGCGAGGCCTTCCGCATCGCCCGCGAGGAAATGGGCACCGAGAACGAGCGCATCCGCGCGCTGCAGCAACGCCTGCTGCGCGGCCTTGCCGACATCGAGCAGACCTTCCTCAACGGCCACGCCGACAAGCGCGTGCCGCACAACGTGAACATGAGCTTCAACTTCGTCGAAGGCGAGTCGCTGATCATGGGCATCAAGGGCATCGCGGTGTCCTCCGGCTCGGCCTGCACCTCGGCGAGCCTGGAGCCCAGCTACGTGCTGCGTGCGCTGGGACGCTCGGACGAACTGGCGCACTCGTCGCTGCGCATGACGATCGGCCGCTTCACCACCGAGGAAGAGATCGACTACGTGGTCAGCACGCTGAAAGACCGCGTGGCCAAACTGCGCGAACTCTCG
>JBBIVU010000246.1:0-5007 GCA_037439585.1 Roseateles sp.
GGTGCTTGGCGTGGGCGCTGCAGCCTGGCGCACGACCTCGCTGGCGCCGGAGGCCTCGGCCTTTCGCGCCGCAGGGCGCTGCTCGGCCTTGGCCGGGCTGGCGCTTCCTTCAGGGCTTTTACCGATCTTCATGGGCTTCTCCAAGGTGCGGGGCAGGTCCCGCCAGGGGCATTGCGAGCGAGTTTCCCTGTGTATCGGCATTCCGCCCAGCAACTTGAGCGAGAACTGGCTGTTTTTCACCCCCAGTTGTGGCGATTCGTGGCGCATTGCTCACACCGCAGCCCCATCCTGCCGCACGCCGCGCATCGGTGGCCCTCACAGCGACAGCTCCACGCGCCGCTCGGCCACCGCACGGCCACTGGCCACGCGGCCGCTCTCAAAGCGCACACGCACCTCCTGACCCTCGATGCCGGCTGACAACGCCTGCGCCTCAGAGGCCACGGCAAAACCCGGCCCCACGGCTTGCACCTGCACCGTTTCGCCCGCCGCGAACCACTGGCGCGACTTGAGCGCAGGCACGCGCACGGCCTCCGCCGCGGCGAGCGGGCGGGCGAGCACGCGACCAAGAAGCAGCGCCGGATCGGTGAAGACAGCGCCCGGTTCTGCGGCAATGTCGATATCGGCCAGGGCGAGGTGGTCTTGAGACAAATTCACGCCGGCGGGCAGGGGGCCACTGGCCACCACGGCCCGGCCGTACACGGCGACGCGCACCGGCAAGGTCACGTTCCATCGCGCCACGCCATCCACGCACCGCAGCCCGATGCGACTCTTGCCCCACACGGCCACCCCGGGTGGCAAGTACGGCTGGATCTGCAGGCAGGGCGCCAGCCTCAGCCGGGCATCGAGGGCGCCGATCTCCACCGCCACGCGAGTGCCCGGCGAGGCGGCGGCCCGGGCCGCTGTCTCGGCCATCGTGCGCACGCGTTCCAGCACGGCTGGATCCAGCACGGCCTGCGCCCGACAAGGGGCGGCGGCGAGCAGGCACACGGTGAGCAGGGCAGCACGAAGCATGACGCCACTCTAGAGACGCCGCCGGCCCGCCCTAGGTCCGAATTGAGCGGCTTTGCGCCCGCTATTCCCGCTCATGTTTTCGGAGGTGCTCCAGACAATTTGGACAAGTGCCATCCCGGCCCTGCATGGCGAAAGCTCCCTCGAAAGAGGCACCCCGATGTTGAACCGACTCACCGACACGCTGAATTTCCAGGCCCAGGCGCTCACGCTGCGGTCGGAGCGCCAGCGCATGCTCGCCAGCAACATTGCCAACGCCGACACGCCGGGCTACCAAGCCCGAGAGATGGATTTCTCCCGCGCCCTTCGCGACGCCACCAGCGAGACGACCACGGCCGGCGCCAGCGCGCTCCAGACCACACAGAGCGGCCACATCGCACCGCCGGCCATGCGCGGCGAGACCACGCTGAAGTACGCCCTGCAGTCGCAGACCAGCCTGGACAACAACGGGGTGGACATGGACCGGGAACGCGCCAGCTTCGCCGACAACGCCGTGAAGTACGAGGCCACGCTGCGTTTCATCAACGGTTCCGTTCGCACCGCGCTGGACGCGATGAAGTCGCCCAACCAGAGTTGAGCCAGGAGTAAACGGCCATGTCGATGTTCCAGATCTTCAACGTCTCCGGCAGTGCCGTCAGCGCGCAGAGCCAACGCTTGAACGCCGTGGCCAGCAACCTGGCCAACGCCGACACCGTGGCCGGCCCCGACAGGCAGGCTTACAAAGCCCGGCAGGTGGTGTTCCAGACCCAGCTGATGGGCGCAGGCAACGAAGCCACCAATGCCGGCGTCCGCGTGAGCACGATCACGGAAGACCAGACACCTGGCCGCCGGGTGCACGACCCCTCGCACCCCCAGGCAGATGCCGATGGCTACGTGACCTACTCCAACGTGAACCCGGTGGAGGAGATGGTCAACATGATCTCTGCCTCCCGGTCCTACCAGAACAACATCGAGGTGATGAGCACGGCCAAGAGCCTGTTGCTCAAGACCTTGCAACTCGGCCAATCCTGAAGGCTGAGGAGAGCACGCCATGGACTTCACCACCCTGAACAACGCCAGCTCGGCCGCCAGCACGAGCAGCACCTCGAGCAGCACGAGCACGACCTCGGCCAAGAATGCCGCCGCGACGCAGGATCGATTCCTGAAGCTGCTGGTGGCGCAGATGAACAACCAGGATCCGCTCAACCCCATGGACAACGCCCAGGTGACGAGCCAGATGGCGCAGATCCAGCAAGTCACGAGCCTTTCGACGCTGGACACCAGCATCAAGGGCCTGGGCACGCAGCTGGGCCAGATGCAGGCCCTGCAGTCGGTGTCGCTGGTCGGCCGGGATGTGAGCGTGCCGGGCAACACGCTGCAGGTCGCCAACGGCATGGTCGAGGGCAGCTACGACCTGGACGGCCCGGCCCAGACGGTGAAGCTCGAAATCCTCGGCTCGGCCGGCAATGTCATCGACACCCAGCAGCTCGGTGCCCAGGGCGCGGGCCGGCAGACCTTCACGTGGAACGCCGCCAGCCTGGCAGCCAACGGCAGCGAGGTGAAGTACCGCCTCACCGCTGCCAACGGCGCCAAGGCTGTCACGTCCACGCTCTACGCCCACGACAAGGTGGATGCCGTCTACAGCGAGAACGGCAGCCTCAAGCTCAACCTCCAGCACCTGGGCCCGGTGGACTACACCACCGTTTCGTCGGTGAACTGAGCTCGCCACCCCTCTTTTCTCTCCCGCACGACAGCAAGGACTCCCCATGAGCTTCCAGCAAGGCCTTTCCGGGCTCAACGCCGCCTCCAAGAACCTCGACGTCATCGGCAACAACATCGCCAACTCGGGCACCTACGGTTCCAAGGGCTCGCGTGCCGAGTTTTCGGACGTGTATGCCGCTGCGCTGAACGGCGCAGGCCAGAACCAGGTCGGCATCGGCACCCAACTGCAGACGGTGGCCCAGCAGTTCACGCAGGGCAACATCACGACCACGGAAAACCCGATGGACCTGGCCATCAACGGCGGCGGTTTTTTCCAGGTGAGCGACGGCATCAACCCGACACGCTACAGCCGCAACGGGCAGTTCAAGGTCAGCAAGGACGGGTTCATCACGAACAACAACGGGCTCAAGCTCATGGGCTACCCGGCCAACGGCGCCGGCGTGATCCAGCCCGGTACGGCCCAGCCGCTGCAGTTGCCCACGGGCGGCATCCCGCCGGCGACGACCAAGACCGTGAAGATGGAGTTCAACCTCGACTCCCGCCTCAAGGTCACGGCGCCCAGCAACGGCACGGCCACGGGCCTCGACCTGAAGGACAGCACCACGTACAACAACGCGACCTCGCTCACCGTCTATGACGCCAAGGGCCAGGACGTCGCCGTGACCTTCTACTTCCAGAAGGCCGCCAGTTCCGCTGCGGGCGACGACGTGTGGAATGTGTACGCCACGGCCAATGGCACGCCCTTCAACACGGACGCCACGGGAGCGGCCATCGCGCTCGATGCCAACGGCAACCCGACCACGCCTTACACCACCATCACCTTCCCGTCCACGGGGGGCGCACCCAGCGCCATCCTGGGCTCCACCGCCACGCCGCCCGGCTCCATCCCCATGTCCGTGCCGGCCGGCACCAGCACACGCGGCAACACCACACTGGCCATCCCCGGCATTCAGCTGTCGCTGGCCAATGCCACCGAGAACGGCAGCAGCTTCGCCGTGACCAACCTGACCCAGGACGGCTACGCCCCAGGCCAGCTGACCGGCATCCAGGTCGCCAACAACGGCATCATCCAAGCCCGGTATTCCAACGGCCAGAGCAAGCCTGCCGGCCAGGTCGAACTGGCCAATTTCCGCAACCCGCAGGGCCTGCAGACGCAGGGCGGCAACGTCTGGGTGCGCACCGTGGCCTCGGGCGACGCGGTGGTGGGCGTGCCGGGTGACGGCAACATGGGCTCCTTGCAGTCGGGCGCGCTGGAGGAAAGCAACGTCGACATCACGGCCGAGCTGGTCAACATGGTGACGGCGCAACGTGCCTACCAGGCCAGCGCTCAGACGATCAAGACGCAGGACCAGGTCCTGCAGACGATCGTGAACCTGCGCTGACCCCGCCGGAACCGACTGAGGAGCACGCATGGACCGGATGATCTACCTGTCGATGGCCGGCGCCAAGGCGGCCATGCAGCGGCAGGACGTGCTCTCGCACAACCTCGCCAACGTCACGACCAACGGCTTCCGGGCCGAGTTGCAGGCCTTCCGCTCGGTGCCGGTGCAAGGCGATGGCGCCTCCACCCGCGCCTTTTCGCTGGAAACCACCATCGGCTACGACGCGGCGCCCGGCCCACTCACCCCCACGGGCCGCAACCTCGACGTGGCCATGCAGGGCAATGCCTGGCTGGCGGTGCAGTCCAACGACGGCACCGAGGCCTACACGCGTGCCGGTGCCCTGGACGTCAGCGCGGAGGGCCTCCTCGTGATGCGCAACGGCATGCCCGTGCTGGGTGATGGCGGCCCCATCAACGTGCCGCCCAACAGCCAGGTGTCCATCGGCAGCGATGGCACGGTCAGCGCCAAGTCGCCCAACCAGAAGCCCACCACGGTGGGCCGGCTCAAGATGGTGACGCCCGAGGCCACCAACCAGCTCACCCGTGGCGACGACGGCCTGTTCCGCGCCGCTGGCGGTGACCTGCCGGCCAACCCGGCGGCGCGGCTGCAGGACGGTGCGCTGGAAGGTTCCAACGTCAGCCCGGTGGCCACCATGGTCGCCATGATCGCCGCCGGCCGCCAGTTCGAGCAGCAGATGAAGCTCTTGCAGGTGGCGCAAACCCAGGGACAACAGTCCGCCAAGCTGCTGGGCTCGACCTAAGGACACAACACCATGATGCGCTCGCTCTGGATAGCCAAGACCGGCATGGAAGCCCAGCAGACCCAGCTGGACACCATCTCCCAAAACCTCGCCAACGTGGCCACCAACGGCTACAAGCGCTCGCACGCGGTCTTCGAGGATCTGATCTACCAGAAC
>JBBIVU010000247.1:0-5005 GCA_037439585.1 Roseateles sp.
GTCGTCGTCGGCACCCAATGGGGCGATGAAGGCAAGGGCAAGGTCGTGGACTGGATGACGGATCATGCCCAGGGCGTGGTGCGCTTTCAGGGCGGCCACAACGCGGGCCACACGCTGGTCATCAAGGGCGTCAAGACGGCGTTGCAGCTGATCCCCAGCGGCATCATGCGTGACGGCGTGGCCTGCTACATCGGCAACGGCGTCGTGCTGGACCCCACCCACTTGCTCACCGAGATCGAGCGCTTGGAGGCAGCCGGCGTCGAAGTGCGCTCACGGCTGTTCATCAGCGAGAGCTGCCCGCTGATCCTCCCGTTCCACGTCGCCGTGGACAAGGCACGTGAGGCCCTGCGCGAGACCAGTGGCAGTGGCAAGATTGGCACCACGGGCAAGGGCATCGGCCCGGCCTACGAAGACAAGGTGGCCCGCCGCGCGCTGCGCGCCCAGGACCTGAAGCACCCCGAGCGTTTTGCCAAGAAGTTGCGCGAACTGCTGGAGCTGCACAACTTCGCGCTGCGCGGCTACTTGAAGGGCGAGGAACTGGCCTTCGAGCCCATCTTCGAGCAGGCCATGAAGATGGCCGAAGCCATCAAGCCCATGCTGGCTGACGTGGGATACATGATCCACAAGGCCAGCAAAGCCGGCGCCAACATCCTGTTCGAGGGTGCTCAGGGCACGCTGCTGGACATCGACCACGGCACCTACCCCTATGTGACGTCGAGCAATTGTGTGGCGGGCAACGCCGCTGCCGGCGCTGGCGTGGGTCCGCAGATGCTGCACTACATGCTGGGCATCACCAAGGCCTACACGACACGTGTCGGCTCGGGCCCCTTCCCGACCGAGTTGGACTGGGAAGTGCCGGGTACCGTGGGCTATCACCTCTCCACGGTGGGTCAGGAGCGCGGCACCGTCACGGGCCGTGCCCGCCGCTGCGGCTGGCTGGATGCTGCCGCGTTGAAGCGCTCCATCATCATCAACGGCATCACGGGCCTGTGCCTCACCAAGCTGGATGTGCTGGATGGTTTGGCCGAGATCAAGATGTGTGTGGGCTACAAGCTGGACGGCAAACTGCTCGACATCCTGCCGCTGGATGCGGACGAGATCGAGGCCTGCGAGCCGGTCTTCGAGACCTTCCCGGGCTGGACGGAGACCACCTTTGGCGTCACGTCCTGGGATGCATTGCCGGCCCATGCGCGGAGCTACCTCCGGCGCGTGGAAGAGGTCATCGGTGCACCCATCGACATGGTGTCGACCGGCCCTGACCGCGAGCACACCATCGTGCTGCGCCACCCCTATTCCGCCTGATCACCCCACCCACACGGAGACAGCATCACCATGTTGACCGACGACGGCAAGCACCTCTACGTATCCTGGGACGAGTACCACCTGCTGACCGAGCGCTTGGCACTCAAGGTCCACGCTTCCGGCTGGCAGTTCGATCAGATCCTTTGCCTGGCCCGCGGTGGCATGCGCCCGGGCGATGTGCTGTCGCGCGTGTTCGACAAGCCGCTGGGCATCATGTCCACCAGTTCCTACCGGGCCGAGGCCGGCACCATCCAGGGGCGCCTGGACATGGCCAAATACATCACCATGCCCAAGGGCGAACTGGCGGGCCGTGTGCTGTTGGTGGATGACCTGGCCGATTCCGGCGTCACGCTGAAGGCGGTCGTCGAGCGCCTGCGCGGCATGCCTGCCATCACCGAACTGCGCTCGGCCGTGATCTGGACCAAGAAGGTGTCGGCGTACACGCCGGACTACTACTGCGAGATGCTGGAAACCTCGCCCTGGATCCACCAGCCGTTCGAGGAGTACGACGGGATGGGCCCGGAGCAGTTGGCGAAAAAGTTTGTCGTTTGAGCCAGCGCTGGTTGAGTGGCACGGTGCGAAACCCGGTTGGTGTCACCACTCGACGAAGCGCCCATCAAGGACGCATCGCCGGGGACTCGGTGACTGCCGGCGGCACGCCGTTCGAGTCCTCTCCCGGGCACCAAAACAAAAAGGCCGATGCTGTTGCATCGGCCTTTTTGCTTTATTTGGTGCCCAGGAGAGGACTCGAACCTCCACGGAGTTACCCGCTAGTACCTGAAACTAGTGCGTCTACCAATTCCGCCACCTGGGCAAGGCTGTCAAAACTTCTGACGAAGTTTTGATTCGTTTCAGGAAAACGAGGACTATATCATCAAAAACTTGAAGAACACAACCGCGGCGCCTGCGGGCGAGGGCGCGGGCCTCCTTGCCGAGGTCGAGGGCACGCTGCAAGGGCACCGGGATGGGCACGGCTTCCTGATCCCGGACGATGGATCTGCCGATGTCTACCTGTCGGCGCAGGAAACCCGTTCGGTGATGCATGGGGACCGGCTGCGGGTGCGCATCGCGCGCCTTGACAAACGCGGCCGTCCCGAGGGGCGGGTGATCGAGATCCTCGAGCGCAAGAAGCGTCCGCTCATCGGCCGCCTGCTGCTGGAGTCGGGCGTGTGGCTCGTTGCGCCGGAGGACAGGCGCATGGGGCAAGACATCCTCATCCCCAAGAATGGCATTGCCAACGCGACGGCAGGGCAAGTGGTAGCGGTCGAGTTGACTGAACCGCCCTCGCTGTACTCGCAGCCTGTCGGCCGTGTGGTGGAGGTGTTGGGCGAGATCGACGACCCCGGCATGGAGATCGAGATCGCCGTGCGCAAGTACGACGTGCCGCACCGCTTCAGTCCCGAGACGCTGGCACAGACCGCCAAGTTGCCCGAGAAACTGCGTGCGGCAGATCTGAAGCAGCGCATCGACCTGCGGGATGTGCCGTTGGTCACCATCGACGGCGAAGACGCGCGGGATTTCGACGACGCCGTCTATTGCGAGCCCTTCAAGCAGGGGCGTGGCAAGAAAGCCATTGAAGGTTGGCGCCTGCTGGTGGCCATCGCTGATGTGTCGCACTATGTGAAACCGGGCGAAGCTTTGGACGGCGACGCCTATGAGCGGGCCACCTCGGTCTACTTTCCGCGCCGCGTCATCCCCATGCTGCCGGAGAAGCTGTCCAACGGGCTGTGCTCGCTGAACCCGTACGAAGACCGCCTCAGCATGGTGTGCGACATGCTGGTGGCCAGCGACGGCACCGTCACGGCCTACCAGTTCTACCCGGCGGTCATCTGCTCGCATGCGCGCTTCACCTACACCGAGGTGGCAGCCATCCTGGCCAACACCCACGGGCCGGAGGCTGCCAAGCGGCGCGAACTGGTGCCCCACCTGCTCCACCTGCATGAGGTGTACCGGGCGCTGCTGGCTGAGCGCGGCCGGCGCGGCGCCATCGACTTCGAGACGACCGAGACGCAGATCGTCTGCGATGACAACGGCCGCATCGAGAAGATCATCCCGCGCAGCCGCAACGATGCTCACCGCTTGATCGAGGAGGCCATGCTGGCTGCCAACACCTGCTCGGCGGACTTCATCCAGGCGGCCAAGCATCCCGCGCTGTTCCGCGTGCACGAAGGCCCCACGCCGGAGAAGCGCCAGACGCTGCAGGCCTACCTGCGTTCGCTGGGTATTGGGTTTGGAATCTCGGACGACCCGACCCCGCGCGAATTCCAGCAGATCGCCCAGGCCACCAAGGATCGCCCGGACGCGCAGCAGATCCACACCATGTTGCTGCGCTCCATGCAGCAGGCCATCTACACCGGCACCAATTCCGGCCATTTCGGCCTGGCCTACCCGGCTTACACGCACTTCACCAGCCCCATTCGGCGCTACCCCGACCTGCTGGTGCACCGCGTCATCAAGGCCTTGCTGGCCAGCAAGCGATACACGCTGGATGCCAGCAAGATGAATGTGCCCCAGGCACCCAAGCGTCCGGGCCGGGCGGTGCCACCCAACCCGGCGGAGGCCCGCAACGAGCAGGAGCGCTGGGAGGTCGTCGGGGCCCATTGCAGTGCCAACGAGCGCCGAGCCGATGAGGCCAGCCGCGATGTCGAGGCCTGGTTGAAGTGCCGCTACATGCGGGACCGCCTCGGTGAGGAGTTCGCTGGCACCGTCAGTGCAGTCACCCCGTTTGGGCTCTTCGTGCAACTGGACGCGTTGTACGTCGAAGGTCTGGTGCACATCACCGAGCTCGGTGGCGAGTACTACCGCTTCGACGAAGTCCGCCAGGAACTGCGTGGCGAGCGGACCGGCATCCGCTATGCGACCGGTGCGCGCGTGCAAGTGCAGGTCAGCCGTGTCGACCTGGATGGTCGCCGGATCGACTTCCGGCTGGTCACAGAGGGCGAAGACCAGCGGCCGAGCGGGCGCGGAGGGGCTTCCAAGGCGTCCGGCAAGCCAGCGGGCAAGCCGCCTGCCAAGAAGCGTGCGCCGAAGACGGCAGTAGAGGCGCTGGAAGACGTGCGCCAAGCGGACCGCGACGTGAAGCAAAGCCGCAAGGCCGTGGTGGCGTCGCTGCATCCGGTGAAGGCGGCGCAGCAGGCGGCCAAGCGCGCAGCGAGCAAGGCCGCCAAGAAGACCTCGGCCAAGACGGCGCCGCGCAAGCGTCGGTAATCAGGCGAACCGGCGGCCCATCGCCAGGCGTTCGATGAGGTCGCCCGCGCGCAGCACGCCGTCCCGGTCTCCGGCGCGGCCGTGCTCGTCCACCCCGGCGCAAGCCGTGGCGTGCCCACTGGCTTCGGGCTGCTGGGCCCACCGGCCGCCCAACCAGCCAGCCAGGACGTCGCCGCTGCCAGCCGTGGCCAGCGCAGCGCCACCGCTGGCGCAAAGGGCCGGCCGCTCACCGGGCGTTGCAATGATGGTGCCTGACCCCTTGAGCACCACGGTGCAGCGCATGCGCTCTGCGAGATCCCGCGCGGCTGTCAGCCGGTCCGCCTGCAGCCGTGGGGTGCTCGTGCCCAGCAGTCGTGCGGCCTCCAGCGGGTGTGGTGTCAACACGGTGGTGCCGGGCGGCCGTGCGCGCAGCCGGTCCTGCAGCAGCTCATCCGCAACGAGGGCATTCAGCGCGTCCGCGTCCAGAACCAGCCGGGGCAGGGTGTCGAGCAGTGCC
>JBBIVU010000248.1:0-4986 GCA_037439585.1 Roseateles sp.
GCTCTTCCGATCTCCCTGCTGGGCGCGATGTTCGAGCAGGGGCACATGGCCAAGCGCTACCTCGCCCTGGTGCGAGGCTGGCCGCAGCCCGATGCCGGCCTCGTGGACCACCCGCTGGCGCGCGACCCCGAACAGCCCTCCACCGGGCAGCCCCTGCTGGAAGCCCAGACCCGCTGGCGCGTGCTGGGGCGCGTCGAGTGGCCGTTCACCGCCGACAGGCGTTTCACCACCACCCGTGTCGCGCTGCTGGAGGCCGAGCCGCTGCAGGGCCGCCGCCACCAGATCCGGCGCCACCTCAAGCACATCGCCCACCCCATCCTCGGCGATGCCACGCACGGCAAGGGGCCACTGAACCGGGCCGCAGCAGCTCACCTCGGTCTGCAGCGACTGTGGCTTCACGCACGGGCGCTGAGCCTCACACACCCCATCACAGGCGCAAGCCTTCAGTTGTGCTCGCCGCTCGATGCGCACTGGCCGCTGAGAGACTGAGCCGCGGAGCCGCCACGGCCTGACGGTGTCGCCCGCCCCCGCGCCCCGAGCCCGGCCTCAGCCGAACTTCACCGCATAAATGGGCGGCAGATGTGCCGACACGGCCTGCCAGCTGTCGCCGGCATCGCTGGTGGCCCACAGGCCACCGGTGGTGGAGCCCATCAGCAGTTGCTCGCCGCTGTCGTCCACGGCCAGGCCATGGCGAAAGATCAGGTCGTAGCAATGCTGCTGCGGCAGCCCGTTGCGCAAGGCCTCGAAGGTCTGCCCGCCGTCGCGGGTGCGGGTCACGCACAGGGCCGCGTCGACCGGGATGCGGCGCTCGTCCTTGAGGGCCGGCGCGAACCAGGCGGTCAGTGGGTCGCCCGGGTGCGCCGCCACGGCGAAGCCGAAGCTTGATGGCTGGGCCTGCAACTCGATCCAGCGGGCGCCGTTGTCGGTCGAGCGGAAGATGCCGCAGTGGTGCTGGCACCAGAGCACGTCGGGTTCGGCGCAGCAGCGGGCGATGAGGTGGGGGTCCTGAGAGTTTTCATCGCCGGCGAGTTCGGGCGGCATGAAGTCGGCGCGCATGCCTTTGGCACGCAGGCCCCAGGACCGGCCGCCATCGGTCGTGCGCCAGGCACCGCCGCAGGACACACCGATCAGCAGCTCCTCGGGCCGTGCCGGGTGCGGGCAGATCGAGTGCAGGGCCGGTGCCGGGTTGCCGCCACCCATCCATTGTTCGCGCCGGGGGTCGCGCCACAAGGTCTCGTCCAACCGCCAGCTCTCGCCCCGGTCACGGCTGACGAAGAGCCCGCCCGGCACGGTGCCACACCAGATGGCCTCACCCGCGCGTTCCAGTGAGAAAACGTGGTCCAGCTTCCACGCCGGCCCCTCGGCGCCTTCGGGCTGCGGTGGGAAGGCGGGGGCCGCCACCTCACGCCAGGTCAGGCCGGCATCGTCGCTGGCATGCAGCTTGGCGCCGAAGTGGCCCAGGTTGAGCCCGGCGAGCATGTGACCGGACGCGTCGGGCGGCAACAGCATGGTGACGGGGTCCGCCACGAAGCTCAGGCGCTCAACCTGCCAAATGCCGCCTCGGCGCCGCAGTTCGAACAGGCCTTTGCGGGTGGCGGCCCAGGCACGGTCGTTTGCCATCTCAACCTCCAGAAAGTGCTTGCAGGACGTGAACCCGGCCCTGCGGGCCGAGCGGATCGGTCAGGCCGTACAGGTCGCGCACACGCCGGCCGTCGATGAAGATGACGACGTTGGGCCGCAGGTGGCCCTGGTCGTCCAGGATGTAGCCGCGCAGCCGGGGGTTGATGGCGAACGCAGCCTCGAGCCCCGCGCGCAGCACGGTGGCAGGCGTGTCGACCACGGGGGTGTCGATGAAGCGGCGCAGCTGCGGTGTGAATTCGATGACGGCCATGGTTTCACGACGAATGGGGCGCGGCGGATTCGACGCCAGAGCCCTGACTTCAGCCTCCGGATTAACCCCGAACGAGAATGTCCTCATGAACCCCGGCATCCTCTACGCCCTCGGCGCTTACCTCAGCTGGGGCCTGTTCCCGCTCTATTTCCGCCAGATCGCCACCATCCCGGCTTTGCAGGTGGTGGCCCACCGCACGATCTGGTCGCTGACCTTCGTGGCGCTGGTGCTGCTGGCCACCGGCCACCTCAAATGGCTGCGCGAGGTGAGCGCGGCCACCTGGCGGCGCTTCGCTGTGTCCGCCCTGCTGATCGCCATCAACTGGCTCACCTACGTCTGGGCCGTGGGCCATGGCCATGTGCTGGATGCCAGCCTGGGCTACTTCATCAACCCGCTGGTGAACGTGGCACTGGGTTTCGCGGTGCTGCACGAGCGGCCGCGCCCGGTGCAGTGGCTGGCCGTGGGGCTGGCGGCCTTCGGCGTGATCTGGCTGACCGTGGCAGCCGGCCGGCTGCCGTGGGTGGCCCTGGTGCTGGCCGCGAGCTTCGGGCTGTACGGCCTGATGCGCAAGACGGCTGCGCTGGGCGCCATCGAGGGGCTGACACTGGAGACACTGATCCTGGCACCACTGGCCGCCGCCGGGCTGGCCTGGTGGAGCCAGGATGGCAGCCTGACCGGACAGACGGCCCTGGACTGGGCCTGGCTGATCGGCACCGGCCCGGTCACGGCCGGCGCCCTGCTGCTGTTCGCGGCAGGTGCGAGGCGCATTCCGCTGGCCACGCTGGGCCTGGTGCAGTATGCGTCGCCCTCACTGCAGTTCCTGTTGGGCGTGTTCCTGTTCCGCGAGCCCATGGACGCCAGCCGGCTGGTGGCCTTCGGCTTCATCTGGTCCGCGCTGGCCGTCTACAGCGCCGAAGGGCTGTGGCGCACACGGCAGGTGCCGGGCCGGTGATGCAATGCGCTCAATCCCCGGTGACAGCCGGCGAGGCCAAGGCTGACGGTTCTGCGTCTCAGTGGCGCATCAGGTGCTCGAAGGCGCCCAGTGCAGCCTTCGCACCATCCCCAGCGGCGATGACGATCTGTTTGAAGGGCACGGTCGTCACGTCACCCGCCGCAAACACACCGGGCACGGATGTCGCGCCCTTGGCGTCCACGATGATCTCGCCGTGCTTGCTCAGCTCCACGGTACCGCGCAGCCACTCGGTGTTGGGCACCAGCCCGATCTGCACGAAGCAACCATCCACCTCCACGCGATGGGCTGCCCCGGTCAGGCGGTCCGTGTAGTTCAAGCCGTTCAGCTTGCCGCCGGCGCCCGTGAACTCGGTCGTCTGGGCGTTCACCAGAATGGTGACGTTGGGCAGGCTTTGGAGCTTGTTGACCAGCACGGCATCCGCACGCAGTTCGGCACCGAACTCGAGCAGCGTCACGTGCTTGACGATACCCGCCAGGTCGATCGCAGCTTCCACGCCCGAATTGCCGCCACCAATGACGGCCACCGGCTTGCCTTTGAACAGCGGACCATCACAGTGCGGGCAGTAGGCCACGCCCTTGTTTTTGTACTCGGCTTCACCGGGCACACCGACGTTACGCCAGCGGGCGCCGGTGGACAGGATGACCGTCTTGCCCCTGAGCGTGGCGCCATTGGCCAGTTGCACCTCGATGAGATCGCCCGGCCGGGCCGCCGGCATGAGCTTCTCGGCGCGCTGCAGGTTGTGGATGTCGACGTTGTAGTCCTTGACATGCCCCTCCAGGGCTGCAGCGAACTTGGGGCCGTCGGTCATGGAGATGGAGATGTAGTTCTCGATGCCCAGTGTGTCGTTCACCTGACCGCCGAAACGCTCGGCCGCCACACCGGTGCGGATGCCCTTGCGGGCTGCGTACACCGCCGCTGCCGCACCGGCAGGGCCACCACCGATGATGAGCATGTCATAGGGTGCCTCGGCATCCAGCTTCTTGGCATCACGTGCCGATGCATTGGTGTCGAGCTTGGCCACGATCTCTTCGAGCGACATGCGGCCCGAGGCGAAAGGCCGACCGTTCAGCCACACGGCCGGCACGGCCATGATGTCGCGGCCTTCCACTTCGTTCTGGAAGAGTCCGCCGTCGATGACGGTGGTGCGGATGCGCGGATTCGCGATGGCCATCAGCGACAGCGCCTGCACCACGTCCGGGCAGTTGTGGCAGGTCAGGCTCATGTAGATCTCGAAGTCGAGGTCGGCATCTAGCGCCTTCACGGCATCGATCTGGGCCTGCTCGACCTTGGGCGGGTGGCCGCCGGTCCACAGCAGCGCCAGCACGAGGGACGTGAACTCGTGGCCCAGCGGGATGGCCGCGAAGCGCAGCGATTGCTCGGTGCCGGTGCGGCGCAGCAGGAAGGACGGCGTGCGTGCATCCGTACCGTCGGTGCGCAACGTGATCTTGTCGCACATGCCTGCAATCTCACCGAGCAGTTCGCGCATCTCGGCGCTGCTGGCCGAGTCGTCCAGCGAGGCGACGATTTCAAAAGGGAGCTTGACACGCTCCAGGTAGCCCTGAAGCTGGGTCTTGAGTGCGGCGTCCAACATGGCGAGGTCCTTTCAGTGAGGCGTGGCAGATCCGGCCACTGCTGAAAGGGTCCCCGGCGTTGGAGGCCCTTTCAGCAGAACCTGAGCGGCTCTGCGGAGGGAAGGAGCCCTCCCGGGCCCCTTGCGAACAGCATGACGGCTGACTTATGACTCAGATCTTGCCGACAAGGTCCAGGCTCGGAGCGATGGTCTTGGCGCCTTCCTTCCACTTGGCCGGGCAGACCTGGCCGGGGTTGGCGGCGGTGTACTGGGCGGCCTTCAGCTTGCGCAGGGTTTCCGACACGTCACGGGCGATTTCGTTGGAGTGGATCTCGGCCGTCTTGATGACACCATCCGGATTGATCACGAAGGTGCCGCGCAGGGCCAGGCCTTCTTCGGGAATGTGCACGCCGAAGGCGTTGGTCAGCGTGTGGGTCGGGTCGCCCACCAGCGGGAACTTGGCCTTGCCGACGGCCGGCGAGGTCTCGTGCCACACCTTGTGCGAGAAGTGCGTGTCGGTGGTGACGATGTAGACCTCGGCGCCCAGCTTCT
>JBBIVU010000249.1:0-4949 GCA_037439585.1 Roseateles sp.
AGTCGAAGCCCAGCCAGCGCACCGCGTCGAGGATGGAGTCGACGTACTCCTGCTCCTCCTTCTCCGGGTTGGTGTCGTCGAAGCGCATGTGGCAGATGCCGCCGTACTCGGCGGCCAGGCCGAAGTTCAGCGTGATGCTCTTGGCGTGGCCGATGTGCAGGTAGCCGTTCGGCTCGGGCGGGAAGCGGGTGCGGATGCGGGCCTCATCCAGCGGGCCGGCCGCATGGTGCGCCGCGTCGCCTGGCGTGCCTGCGAAGTGGCGGCCGTCGAAGGCGCCGGTTTGGAGGTCGTGCTCGATGCGCTGGCGCAGGAAGTTGGTGGCGGGTGCTGCGGCGGGGGCGGGCTGGCTCATGAAAGGCTCTGAAACAGAACCGGGCCACATGGCCCGGTCGGTGCGTGGATTTTACGGAGCCTGCGTGTGCGCCCGCAGCGGCAGGCGCACATGGGCCATGCCAATGCTGATCCAGACCGCCACGCTGAAGTACAGCGTCATCCAGACCACCTCGCTGCGCCAGAGTGCCCAGTCGTGGGACACGTGCCACCGGCTTGCGGCGTCGGCCACGCCTGCGGCGAGCGTGGGGTAGGTCAAGCCAGCGGCCTCGCCGGCCTGCCAGCGCTCCCAGTACATGGGCACGTCCACCGTGAACATGTAGGCCGCGTAGAGGCTGCCGGTGACGATGGCCAGGCCCAGCCAGCGCCGGGCACGTGCCGTCGCGCGCGGCCACAGCGACATCATGGCCAGCACGTTCAGCAGCGCCACGGTGCCCCACAGGGACTCCTCCACCACATGGCCGATGTTGCGCGTGGTGAGCACGGCGTACCAGGAGTTGATCTCCGCCAGCGCGATCAGCGGCAGCACGGCGTGCGACAGCCACAGGCCCGGGCGGTGCCGCGTGGCCAGCGCCGCGCCGCGCAACAGCAGCGCCCACTGTGCTGCGAAGCTGAGCTCGGCCAGCGTGGCCACCGTGCGGCCCACCAGCACGCTGGACGCCCAGGAGTCCACCATCACCACGCGCGGCACGTCGAACACCGGCAACACCGAGCGGTAACCGCAGCCCAGCACGTACAGCGCCGACAGCAGCAGTTGCATGCGCTGGTGGGGCCAGGTGGTGCCATCGGGGCGGGTGCGGTGCAGCCATGCCGTGGAGGCCATCCAAGTCACCAGGTTGAGGCCTGCGATGGCGCAGAGCAGATGCCACCAGTCGGTTGCGTCGTTCATGCGTTTCTCCTCAACCCGCTTTCGGCGGCCGACCGGTCTTCACCGGGGTCAGGCGGTCCAGCTCGGCAGCCAGGGCCTGGACGTCCAGCTCGGCCAGCACGCGCAGGCCGGCGCGCAACAGTTCGCTCTTCTTGGCCTCGCGCTTCACGTCGTGCAGCCGGTGCTTGAGTTCGGGGATCAAGGCGTAGTCCGCCTCGGGCATGGTGAAGCTGTCGCGCACCAGCTTGGCGCGTTCGTTGGGCGGGGATTTGCGGGCGTGGCTCATGAAACAATATAAACCGTTTATACGGTTTTTTGGCCTGCCCGCCACCTCAACGGAGCGGCGCAGCAGCCCCTCGCGTGCAAGGCGCGCGCGCTGGCTGGCAGTCGAGGCTGTTCGGGGGCGGGCGAACGCGCACCGCCGGCCCTGCGGGTTGACGCCCGGCTGCTCGCTTCAGCGGAACGGCGGCGGCAGAGCCGGGGCGATGTCAGTGCCGGCTGCCGGCGTCGATCTTGAAGACGCCCACCACTTCGTTCATGTGCTGGGCCTGGCCGCGCAGGCTGTCGGCCGCGGCGGCGGCTTGCTCGACCAGCGCCGCGTTCTGCTGCGTGACGCGGTCCAGTTGCTGCACGGCCTCGCTGACCTGGCCGATCCCTGTGGTCTGCTCCTGTGTGGCGGAGCCAATTTCAGCGATCAGGTCGGCCACGCGCCGCACCTGGGTGACGATCTCGGTCATCGTCGCGCCCGCCTCACCCACCAGGCGCGAGCCTGTGTCCACGTTGTCCACACTGTGGCCGATCAGGGCCTTGATCTCGCGCGCTGCCTGGGCGCTGCGCTGAGCCAGGGCGCGCACCTCGCCGGCCACCACGGCAAAGCCGCGGCCCTGTTCCCCGGCCCGCGCGGCTTCCACGGCCGCGTTCAGGGCCAGGATGTTGGTCTGGAAGGCGATGCCGTCGATGGTGCCGATGATGTCGGCGATCTTCCTGGAACTGGCCGAGATGTCGCCCATGGTGGTGATGACCTGCTGCACCACCTGCCCGCCGCGCGCAGCCACGCCACTGGCCGACGCGGCGAGCTGCGTGGCCGTCTGCGCAGTGTCCGCGTTCTGCCGGACGGTGGCGTTCATCTGCTCCATGGAGGCCGCCGTCTCTTCCAGGTTGGCCGCCTGCTCTTCGGTGCGTTGGGAGAGGTCCGCGTTGCCGCTCGCAATCTCCCCGGCGCCGGTGAGTATGGAGTCCGTCCCGCTGCGCACCTGCCGCACGATGTTGACCAGGCCCTCGTTCATCTGGCCCAGTGCAGCCAGCAGGGTGGCGATCTCGTCGCTGCCGTCGGCCTCGATGCGCACGGTGAGGTCGCCACCTGCCACGGCCTGGGCGAAACCCACTGCCCGGCGCACCGGCTCCGTGATGGAGTGGGTGATCAGCCAGGCCAGCCCGCCGCCCGCCAGCAACGCAGCCAGCGTGAGCAATGCCGTCGTGGCCACCGCAGACCGGCGGGTGTCCTGGCCGCGCTGGAATTCAGCCGCCCCCTCATCGATCTGCAACTGCACCAGCTGCTCCGACAACTCTCTGGCCTTGTTGGCCAGCGGAAGCGTTTTTTCCTCGTAGGTGAGCAACGCGGCACTCATGCCCCCGGTGGACAGCGCGGCGCTCACCGGCACCAGCCCCTCTTCGATGTACTGTTTCCTGGCCGCCACGAAGCGCTGGGCCAGCTCGCGCTCCTTCTCGCTGAGCGAGGTGCCGAGGTAGCTGTCCAGCACCGTCTGGCCGCGCTTGACATTGGCGGCGAGTTCGTCGCTGCGGCGCTTGATCTCGTCGAAGCCTGGCGCGCGCAGCATCTCCACGATGACCAGGCGGTTGCGGGTGGCAAGGTTGTTCAGCTCTCCCAACTGCGCCAGCGGCACGGTGCGGTCACGGTAAACCGTCTCCAGCCCCGCCGCCACACGAAAAATGCCCAGCACGCCGATGCCGGCCACCACCAGCATCAGCGCCAGCACCACGGCGAACGCGATGCCCAAACGGCTGCCGATGCGCAACTGCTTCAGTGCATTCATGCCATCCATCCTTCTTTGAGGTTGTCTCCCGGACAGATGCAGTCTGCATGATTGGTTTGCTCACGTCGACAGGTTCAACGCCTGCGGCTGTTGCTTCCTCCAAGAATGCTGCCCAATACGCCACGGATGATCTCGCGGCCGACGGCCGATCCGATGCTGCGCATGGCTGACTTGGCCGCAGCTTCGGCCAGGCCCGGGTGGCGTCCGCCGCGCGGGCCGGTGGTGCCGAAGATCACGTCTTTGAGGCCGTCCAGCATGCCGCCACCGGCCGCTGGCATCGGGGCGGGTGCAGCCGGGCCGCCCTTGAACACCGAGCCGGCTTCCGCCGCCAGGCCGCCGCCCGCACCCGCGGGCGCTGAGGCCGCCTTGCCGGTCAGCTTCTCGTAGGCCGATTCACGGTCCAGCTGCTTCTCGTAGACGCCTGCCACCAGCGAGTTGGCGATCAGTGCCTGGCGTTGTGCGGGCGTGATGGGGCCGATCTGGCTCCCTGGCGGCAGCACGAAGACACGCTCGGTGGTGCTGGGCCGGCCTTTCTCGTCCAGCAGGCTGACCAGCGCTTCGCCCACGGCAAGTTCCATGATCGCTGTGGCGATGTCCAGCCCGGGCTTGGCGCGCATCGTGTCGGCCGCGCTCTTCACGGCTTTCTGGTCGCGCGGCGTGAAGGCGCGCAGCGCGTGCTGTACGCGGTTGCCGAGCTGGCCCAGCACGGCGTCGGGGATGTCCAGCGGGTTCTGCGTCACGAAGTACACGCCCACGCCCTTGGAGCGCACCAGGCGCACGACCAGCTCGATGCGCTCGACGAGCGCGTCCGGCGCGTCCTTGAACAGCAGATGGGCCTCGTCGAAGAAGAACACCAGCTTGGGTTTGTCCAGGTCGCCCACCT
The DNA here is from genome assembly GCA_037439585.1 of Roseateles sp. Classification (GTDB taxonomy): domain Bacteria; phylum Pseudomonadota; class Gammaproteobacteria; order Burkholderiales; family Burkholderiaceae_C; genus Pelomonas. The sequence continues at coordinate 4,136 of JBBIVU010000249.1, forward strand.
CGGGCAGCGTCTCGAACAGCTCGCTCAGCATCCACAGCAGGAAGGTCGCGTACAGCCGCGGCGAGTTCATCAGCTTGTCGGCGGCCAAAACATTGATGACGCCCAGGCCCGATTCTGTCTGCATGAAGTCGGCGATGTTGAGCATGGGTTCGCCGAAGAACTTGTCGCCGCCCTGGGCCTCGATCTGCAGCAGCCCGCGCTGGATGGCGCCCACGCTGGCGGCCGACACGTTGCCGTACTGGGTGGTGAACTGGCTGGCGTTGTCGCCCACGTGCTGCAGCATGGCGCGCAGGTCCTTCAGGTCCAGCAGCAGCAGGCCCTGGTCGTCGGCGATCTTGAACACCATCTGCAGCACGCCGGCCTGCGTTTCGTTCAGCGCCAGCATGCGGGCCAGCAGCAGCGGGCCCATGTCCGACACCGTCGCGCGCACCGGGTGGCCCTGCTCACCAAACACGTCCCAGAGCGTGGTGGGGCAAGCGACTTTTTCGGGGGCGTCAAGCCCACGCTCTTTCAGCGTGGCCAGGAGCTTGTCGCTGGGCGTGCCGGCCTGGCTGATGCCGGTGAGGTCGCCCTTCACGTCGGCCATGAACACGGGCACGCCGATCTTGCTGAAGTTCTCGGCCAGGGTTTGCAGGCTGATGGTCTTGCCCGTGCCGGTGGCACCGGTGATCAGGCCGTGGCGGTTGGCCAGCGCGGGCAGCAGCTGGCACTCGGTTTCGCCGTGGCGGGCCAGGAGGATGGGGTCGATGGTCATGGCAGTGCGAGGGCGTCCTCTAAAATCAAGGGCTAATCAACGATAAACGGGCTGCTGCAA
>JBBIVU010000250.1:0-4849 GCA_037439585.1 Roseateles sp.
AGCTGTACGAGCTCACGCATTCCAATGCGCTGGTCGGGCTGCTGGGGCTGGTGCAGCTGGTGCCCGTCGTGGCCTGCGGGCTGCTGGGCGGCGCGGTGGCCGATCGCGTGGATCGCAAGCGGCTGTTGATCGTCTCGGAGGCGCTGATGGCTCTGTGCCTGGCCGGGCTGCTGGGCAATGCACTTGCTGCCGTTCCCAGCGTCGCAACCCTCTATGCGCTGGTGGCCGTGTTGCAGGGTGCCAGCGGCTTCCACCGCCCGGCACTCGAAGCCTTGACGCAGAAACTCGCCCGGCCCGAGGAGTTCACCGCCGTGGCGGCCCTGTCGTCCGTGCGCGGCACGGTGGGCATGGTGGCCGGGCCGGCACTGGCTGGGTTGCTGCTGGCCAAATGGGGGGCGGTCGGCGCCTACCTCTTCGACTTCGCCACCTTTCTCGCCGCTCTGTTCTTCATCGCCCGCATCCCGCACAACACCCTCGGCAGCGCCGACGCCCCCGGTGAGCGACCTCACCTGCTGGCCGACCTGGCCGAAGGGCTGCGCTTCGCCTGGGCGCGGCCCGAGTTGATGGGCACCTACATCGTCGACATCGTCGCGATGGCCTTCGCCTTTCCGGTGGCGCTGTTCCCGGCCATGGCAGCAGCGGACGGGCGCACCGAGTCGGTGGGCTGGCTGCTGTCGGCGATGTCGGTGGGGGCGCTGGCCATCGGCCTGTTCAGCGGCTGGACGGGCCAAGTCAGCCGCCACGGCCGCGCCGTCGTCATCGCAGCGGCGGTGTGGGCGCTGGGCATCGTTGCACTGGGCTTCGCGCCCAGCCTGCTGCTGGGCCTGGCCTGCCTGGCCGTGGCGGGTGCGGCCGACATGGTCAGCGGCGTGTTCCGCGGCACGATCTGGAACGAGACCATTCCCAACACACTGCGCGGGCGGCTGGCCGGCATCGAGATGATCAGCTACCTGACCGGCCCATTGGTGGGCAACGCGCGGGCCGGCTTCATGGCCGACGCCTGGGGCGTGGCCCCGGCGATCTGGATCGGCGGTGCGGTCTGCCTGGCCGGCGTCATCGCCACAGGCTTCGGCCTGCCGCGCTTCTGGGCCTATCGCAGCACGGCTTCGGCAGCGCCCTGACGCCTTGATCGGGATCAAACCCGGACGGCGCCATCGCCATCGTTCCGTCATGACGAAGAGACCAATGCCTGCACCGCCCCGCAAGCCAGACACCCCGCCGGCCCGCAGCGCGCGCCGGACCGCCTCGGGCGACACGCCACCGCCCGGCAGCAGGACATGAGCCGCGAGCCGCTGGCGAAACCCAGCGAGGTGGAGCGCGGCCAGTGGTATTTCCAGCGCTGCGTGAACCACCTGCCCACGCGCGGCGAGATCGTGCTGTTCGACCGCAGTGGGTACAACCGCGCCGGCGTGGAGCGCGTGATGGGCTTCTGCAGCGAGGCCGAATACCAGGAGTTCCTGCGCCAGACACCTGAGTTCGAACGCCAGCTGGTGCGCCCGGGCATTCACCTGCTCAAGTTCTGGTTCTCCATCAGCCGGGACGAGCAGCGCCGCCGCTTCAAGGAGCGCAAGCTGCACCCGCTCAATCAGTGGAAGCTGTCGCCCATCGACATGGCCTCGCTGGACAAATGGGACGACGACACCCGCGCCAAGGAGGCGATGTTCCTGAACTGCGACACCTCGGAAGTGCCCTGGAGGGTCATCACGAGCGACTGCAAGAAGCGCGCGCGACTCAACGCCATGCGGTTCGTGCTGACGCGCCTGCCCTGCACCGAGCGCCAGCCCGCGTTCATCGGCTCGGTCGCCGCCCTCGTGGTGGGCCGACCAGCACTGGCGTCCGCGCCGGGCGACGATTTGTTGGCACGCAGTGGCCCTGTTTGACGCACCGGGCCAGGCGGGCTCTGTAGAATCGTCGGGTTCCGAGGAGCGTTGCAACCTCAGCACCTTTTTGAGGCCAGGCTCGGAACCCACCCACTTGCAACTGCGCTCACCCGCTGGCCGACCGTGCCGGGGTGAGTCTTCATTCCACCCGTCATCGGCGCCCGCGGCTTCATTCGCTTGAAGGAGCCCCGCATGACCGCCAATCTTCCCGCCCACATCGTCAAAGACCTGTCACTCGCCGACTGGGGCCGCAAGGAAATCAAGATCGCCGAGCACGAGATGCCGGCGCTGATGGCCATCCGCAAAGAGTACGCCGCCAGCCAGCCGCTCAAGGGTGCGCGCGTCACCGGCTCGCTGCACATGACCATCCAGACCGCTGTGCTGGTGGAAACGCTGCAGGCTCTGGGCGCCGACGTGCGCTGGGCCAGCTGCAACATCTTCTCCACGCAAGACCACGCCGCCGCCGCGCTGGCCGCCGTCGGCACGCCGGTGTTCGCCTACAAGGGCGAGACGCTGGAAGACTACTGGGACTACACGCACCGCATTTTCGAATTCGGCGCTGCCGGCACGGCCGGTGAAGGCCCCAACATGATCCTGGACGACGGCGGCGACGCGACGCTGCTGATGCACCTGGGCCAGAAGGCCGAGAAGGACCTCGCCGTGCTGGCCAACCCGGGCAGCGAGGAAGAGCGCATCCTGTTCGCGGCCATCCGGAAGAAGGTCGCCGAGGACGCCACCTGGTACACCCGCAAGAGCGCCGAGATCATCGGCGTGACCGAAGAGACCACCACCGGCGTGCACCGCCTCAAGGAAATGGCCGCCAAGGGCTCGCTGCTCTTCCGCGCCATCAACGTGAACGACTCCGTCACCAAGAGCAAGTTCGACAACCTCTACGGCTGCCGCGAGAGCCTGGTGGACGGCATCAAGCGCGCGACCGACGTGATGGTGGCCGGCAAGATCGCCGTGGTGGCCGGCTATGGCGACGTGGGCAAGGGCTCGGCCCAGGCGCTGCGCGCGCTGTCGGCCCAGGTCTGGGTCACCGAGATCGACCCCATCTGCGCACTGCAGGCCGCCATGGAAGGCTACCGCGTCGTGACGATGGACTGGGCCGCCGACAAGGCCGACATCTTCGTGACCGCCACCGGCAACAAGAACGTCATCACTTATGACCACATGGCGGCGATGAAGGAAAACAGCATCGTCTGCAACATCGGCCACTTCGACAACGAGATCGACGTCGCCGCGCTGGAAGCCAAGTGCCGCTGGGAAGAGATCAAGCCCCAGGTCGACCACGTCGTGTTCCCGGACGGCAAGCGCATCATCATGCTGGCCAAGGGGCGCCTCGTGAACCTGGGCTGCGGCACGGGCCACCCAAGCTACGTGATGAGCTCGTCCTTCGCCAACCAGACCATCGCCCAGATCGAGCTGTACGCCCACAAGGACCAGTACGAAGTCGGCCAGGTCTACGTGCTGCCCAAGCACCTGGACGAAAAGGTCGCACGCCTGCAGCTGTCCACGCTGAACGCCCAGCTCACCGAGCTGACGCCGGAGCAGGCAGCCTACATCGGCGTGACGCAAGCCGGCCCGTTCAAGCCGGACACCTACCGCTATTGATCGCGGCATGCGCGCCGACCAGCTCCTCGTCGCCCAGGGCCTCGCGCCCACGCGGTCGGCCGCGCAGCGCCTCATCGGCAACAGCGTGGCCGAGTGGGCCTCGCCCACCGGCTGGGCTGTGGTGAAGAAGGCCGGCGAGGACTTGCCGCTGACGGCGCAGCTGCGCGTCACCGACGACGCGGAGTTGCGCTACGTCTCGCGTGGTGGCCTGAAGCTCGAGGGCGCGCTGGCCCATGTGAAAGCCGATGTGAAGACACTGACCGTGCTCGACATCGGCCAGAGCACCGGCGGCTTCACCGACTGCCTGCTCGCCCACGGCGCGCAGCATGTGGTGGGGGTGGACGTCGGGCACGGGCAGTTGCACATGCGGCTGCGCGAGCACCCCCATGTCACGGCGCTGGAAGGCCTGCACGTGCGCGAACTCGACGGTCTGCGCCCCCATGCGCCCACAGGCGGCTTCCCGCTCATCGTGGGCGACCTGAGCTTCATCTCCATGGTGGGCAGCCTGCCCGAGTTGCTGCCCTGGCTGGAGGCCCACGGCCAGATGCTGCTGCTCATCAAGCCGCAGTTCGAGCTGGGCCCGCAGGCCCTGGACAAGCGCGGCCTCGTCAAGGACGACGCCGACTACCCCCGCCTCGAAGCCCGCGTGCGCCTGGCCTGCACGGCGCTGGGCCTCCAGGTGCTCGACTACTTCGACAGCCCCATCACCGGTGGTGACGGGAATCGCGAATTCTTTTTGTGGGCCTCCCGATGAGCACCCCTGTCAGTTTCGAATTCTTCCCCCCGAACACGCCGGTTGGCGTGGAAAAACTCAAGACCGTCGTGCAGGAGCTGGGGGCGATGTCACCGCAGTACTTCAGCGTCACCTACGGCGCGGGCGGCTCCACGCGCGACAAAACGCTCTCGGCCGTGATGGACATCGCCAGCGCGGGCTTCGAGGCCGCACCGCACCTCTCCTGCGTGGGCTCCACGCGCGAGAACATCGCCGAGATCCTGGCGACTTACCGCGAGCGCGGCATCCACCGCGTGGTGGCGCTGCGCGGCGACCTGCCCAGCGGCACGGCCACGGCGGGCGAGTTCCGCTACGCCTCCGAGCTGGTGAGTTTCATCCGCGAGACCCAGGGCAGCGACTGGCACATCGAGGTGGCCGCCTACCCGGAAACCCACCCGCAGCAGCGCTACGCCGCCAAGGACCTGGCGCACTTCGCCGACAAGATGGGTGCTGGGGCCGACGGCGCCATCACCCAGTTCTTCTTCAACGCCGACGCCTACTTCCACTTCGTGGACGAGGCCCGCAAGCTGGGCGTCACCCAGCCCATCGTGCCGGGCATCATGCCCTTCCACAACTACGGCCG
>JBBIVU010000251.1:0-4812 GCA_037439585.1 Roseateles sp.
CGCCCTTGCGGATCTGGCGCGCGCCCAGGTCCACGCCGCTCATGCGCGTCTGTGCGGTGAAGGGGATGAACTAGCCGGGCTCCCCCGCCGCCGCCGCCGGGCCGAACTTGCGGTCCGCCAGCGCGACGATGCTGCGCCCCTCGGGCGTTTCGTCGGCCCGCGAGGCCAGGCGCGCGGCCTCGGCCAGTTGGGCCTCGCTGGCGCCCTCGACGGGCCAGAAGGCGTCCGCCTGGCGGTTGCCCAGCGTGATGGTGCCCGTCTTGTCCAGCAGCAGCACGTCCACATCGCCTGCGGCCTCCACGGCGCGGCCCGAGGTGGCGATGACGTTGGCCTGCAGCATGCGGCTCATGCCGGCCACACCCACGGCGGACAGCAGGCCGGCGATGGTGGTGGGGATCAGGCAGACCAGCAGGGCCACGAGCACAACCAGACCGACCGGTTGGCCGCCACCCGCGACCGCCACGCTGAAGGTCGAAAACGGCAACAGCGTGGCGCACACGCCCAGGAACACCAGGGTCAGCGCGACGAGCAGGATGGTCAACGCGATCTCGTTGGGCGTGCGCTTGCGCTGGGCGCCCTCGACCATCGCGATCATGCGGTCGACGAAGGTTTCGCCGGGGTTCACGGCCACACGGGCGACGACCCAGTCGGACAGCACGCGGGTGCCGCCGGTCAGCGCGGAGAAGTCGCCGCCGCTCTCACGGATGACGGGGGCCGACTCGCCGGTGATGGCGCTTTCGTCCACCGACGCCACGCCGTCGACGACCTCGGCATCGGCCGGCACCACATCGCCGGCCTCGACGAGCACCCACTCCCCCTTGCGCAGCGTGCTGGCCTCCCGCGGGTTCCAGGTCAGCGACCCGCGCGGCGCCCCTGCCTTCCAGCCGGCGATCACCTTGGCCCAGGTTTCCTTCTTCAGGCCGCGCAGCGATGCGGCCTGGGCCTTGCTGCGGCCTTCGGCCAGGGCCTCGGCGAAGTTGGCAAACAGCACGGTGAACCACAGCCACACCGTCACGGCGATGACGAAGCCGCTCGGCTGAGCCACGGACAGCGCCGTGGTCAGCCCGCTGCCCAGGTAGACGACGAACATCACCGGGTTGCGCCACTGGGTGCGCGGGTCCAGCTTGCGGACGGAGTCGACCAGCGCGGCGCGGGTCAGCGCCGGGTCGAACAGGGAAAAACCAGCGCGATTCATGAAGCGCTCCAGAGCATGAAGTGCTCGACCACGGGCCCCAGGGCCAGCGCCGGCACATAGTTCAGAAGACCGACCAGCAGCACGACGCCGATCAGCATCGCGACGAACAACGGGCCGTGAGTGGGCAGCGTGCCCTCGCCCGGAGCGAGGCGCTTTTTGCCAACCAGGGAGCCGGCCATGGCCAGCACCGGCACGATGACGCCGAAGCGGCCGACCCACATCACCAGGCCCAGCAACAGGTTGTAGAACGGGGTGTTGGCCGACAGGCCCGCGAAGGCGCTGCCGTTGTTGTTGCCTGCCGAGGACATCGCATACAGCACCTCGCTGAAGCCGTGCGCACCGGGTGCCGCGATGCCGGCCTTGCCGGGCTCGGTGACGACGGCAACCGACGTGCCCAGCAGCACCGCCAGCGGTGTCAGCAGGATGGCCAGCGAGACCATCTTCATCTCGAACGACTCGATCTTCTTGCCGAGGTATTCGGGCGTGCGGCCGATCATCAGCCCCGCCACGAACACGGCCAGGATGGCAAACACCAGCATGCCGTACAGGCCGGCACCGACGCCACCGAACACAACCTCGCCGAGCTGCATCATCACCAGCGGGACCAGCCCGCCCAGCGGCGTGAAGCTGTCGTGCATCGCATTGACCGCGCCGCAACTGGCCGCCGTCGTGATGACGGCGAACAGGGATGAGGCCTCGATGCCGAAGCGCACCTCCTTGCCTTCCATGTTGCCGCCCGACTGCGTCGCGGTATTGGCCGCATCGACGCCGAGCGCCGCAAGGTGCGGGTTACCGGCCTGCTCCGCCGCCGTGGCCACGACGACGGCGACGACGAACATCGCCGCCATCGCGCCCAGCAGGGCCCAGCCCTGGCGCATGTCACCCACCTGGCGGCCCAAGACGAAGCACAGCGCCGCCGGGATCAGGAAGATGGACAGCATCTGCAGCGCATTGGTCGCAGCCGTCGGGTTCTCGAACGGGTGGGCCGAGTTGGCATTGAAGAAGCCACCGCCGTTGGTGCCCAGCATCTTGATGGCCAGCTGGGACGCGACCGGCCCGAGCGCGATGCTCTGGGTCTGGCCGTGCTTGTCGTCCATGATGGGCTGGCCATCCGCACCCTTGAGCGGCTGGCCGTCCGGGCCCAGCCGCGGTTCCTGCCAGCTCTGGGCTTCGATGGTCGTCACGTCCTGGTAAGGCTTGAGCGTCTGCACGACACCCATGCCGGCCAGCACGACGGCGAACGCGAGAGACAGCGGCAGCAGCACCCACAGCGTCGCGCGGGTCAGGTCGGCCCAGACGTTGCCGATGGCCTGGCCCGAGTGCCGCGCGAAGCCGCGCACCAGCGCAACGACAACGGCGATGCCGGTGGCGGCCGACAGGAAGTTCTGCACCGTCAACGCGAGCATCTGCGTCAGGTAGCTCATCGTCGTCTCGCCGCCATAGCCCTGCCAGTTCGTGTTGGTCACGAAGCTGATGGCGGTGTTGAAGGCCGAGTCCGGCGTCACCGGGCCCAAAGCCTGCGGGTTCAGCGGCAGCAGGTGCTGCAGGCGCTGCAGCGCGTAGACGGCCAGCACGCCTAGCGCATTGAAGATGAGCAGGCCCAACGTGTAGCGCAGCCAGCCCTGTTCGGCGTTGGCATCGACGCCGGCCAGCTGCAGCAGGCCGCGCTCCACGCGCTTCAGCCCCGCGATGCGGCCTTCCATCGCAGCATGGATCCATCGCGCCAGCGGCCAGGCCAGCGCGAACAGCATGACAAGAAAGGCCACCAGTTGCACCCAGCCGGAACTGTTCATGACAGATCCTCCGGGAACAACAGAGCCCAGAACAGATAAATGACCAGCCCAAGGACAAGGATGGCCGCGGCGAGCTCGAAGCCAGTCATGACTTCCTCCCCGCCAGTTGGTGGCAGCCCCAGGCGGCCAAGCCGGTCACGAGCACGAGTGCCGCGCAAAGACCAAGAAAAACGATGTCCATGACACCTCCATAACGATGGAGGTGATTCTGGAAATCGGACCGTCAAACCGCCGACAAGATATCGGCGGGCGGCATCAAGAAAGCATCAAGACTTGCCGATGGCGAGCTGGGTGATGTCGATGCCACGCTCCCGAGCGATGGCCTCCAGCACCGGCAGCAGCGGGCCGAGCTTCTCGTCCAGCGCGTCGCGCACGGTGTCCACCACCACCTGCGTGCTGCGCTCGATCTCGATGTGGATGGCGTCACCCACCGCCTTGTCGCCGAAGGTCGTCATGCGCAGCGTCTCGGGGATGAGCCACACCTCGAACCAGCCCGAGCCGTCACGCTCGCGCTGCGCTTCGGCCACGGTCAGGCTGCAGCCGTTGACGCCGATGTAGCCCTTGGCAAACACGTAGCGCATCCACGGCGCCGGCAGTGCGAAGCGGATGACGTGGTTGTTGTCCGGTTTGCGGATCTCGGCGATGCGGGCCGACACGTCCACGTGGCCCGACAGCGGGTGGCCACCGATCTCCACGCCTTCTTTCGCCGCCCGCTCCACGTTCAGGCCCGAGCCCACTTTCAGGCCGCCGAGCGTGGTGAGGTTGAGCGTCTGCGCCATCACGTCGAAGCTGGCCACGCCGGGCGCGGGCCGCTCGGTGACGGTGAGGCAGACACCGTCGCAGGCGACGCTGGCACCGATGGCCAGGTCCGTGTCAAAGCCCTCGGGGAACTTCAGGTGCAGGGTGTGCAGGCCCTCCCGGGCCTCGATGGAGTCGACGCGGGCGACGCCCTGGACGATGCCTGTGAACATGATGAAAAAAGGCCCCGCGAGGGGCCGTTTTGGAGGTGTTGCGTCCAGCTTACCAGCTGACTTCGCGGTCCGGTGTGGAGCCGATCTTGTGGATGGACAGGTCCGCCCCCTCGTACTCCTGCTCGGCGTCCAGCCGCAGGCCCACGAACTGGCGGATCACGCCGTAGACGACGAAGCCCCCCGCCAGCGCCCAGGCCACGCCGCCCAAGGTGCCGATCAGTTGGGCACCCAGGCTGATGTCACCGATGCCGCCCAGCGCCTTCTGCCCGAAGATGCCGCAGGCGATGCCGCCCCAGGCGCCGCACAGGCCGTGCAGCGGCCACACGCCCAGCACGTCGTCGATCTTCCAGCGGTTCTGCGTGAGGGTGAAGAACTGCACGAAGAGCCAGCCGGCCACGCCGCCCGTCACGAGGGCGCCGAGGGGGTGCATCACGTCAGAGCCTGCGCACACGGCCACCAGGCCGGCCAGCGGGCCGTTGTACGCAAAGCCGGGGTCGTTGCGGCCCAGCAGCACGGCCACCAGCGTGCCGCCGGCCATGGCCATCAGCGAGTTGACGGCGACGAGGCCCGACATCTTGTCCAGCGTCTGCGCGCTCATCACGTTAAAGCCGAACCAACCGACCGTCAGCACCCACGCGCCCAGGGCCAGGAAGGGGATGCTGGAGGGCGGGTGCGCGCTCATCGCGCCATCCTTGCGGTAGCGGTTCAGGCGGGGGCCGAGCAGCAGCACGGCGGCCAGCCCGATCCAGCCGCCCACCGCGTGCACCACCACGCTGCCGGCGAAATCATGGAACTCCGCACCCGTGGCGGCCTTCAGCCAGGCCTGGATGCCGAACGCCTGGTTCCAGGCGAT
>JBBIVU010000252.1:0-4737 GCA_037439585.1 Roseateles sp.
GAGGGCGCTGGAGCGGGCGTCGGCGAAGGGGCCGGGCTGGGTGACGGCGTGGGTGAAGGGCTGGGTGAGGGACTGGGCGACGGGCTCGGTGTCGGCACGGGCACCGGCATGGGCAGCGGGCTGGGGGTGGCGGCCGGCGGTGGGGGCGCAGTGACGTCGGACGTGCCGCCGCCGCCACCGCCACCGCAGGCGGCCAGTGCCAGGAGCATGGGCCAAGCGAAGGCCGTGGCGCGGCGTGGGGCCGGCGGCGGGGTCAACGGGGGCAGGTGGGCGGCAGGGGCAGGGGCAGCGTCAGTCATCCAGGCCAGCCGCGCGGGGCGGCACCACGGTCAGGGTGCCTGACTTTAGGCTGCCTGCGCGCCATGCGGTGGGTGGAACTGGCCCTGCGGCCCGGTCTTTTGCGGGTGATCAGCGGGCGATCGGGCGATCGGGCGATCGGGCGACTGCCCCGGGCGCGCCCGGCTCAGGGCTGCCGCTGGCTGTGCAACCCGCCCGGCGCCGTGCGGGTTGCCTCGCGGGGGGCTCGGTTTCGGCGCGGGGAAGCCGGGCCAGCACCAGGGTGCCTTGGCCCGGCGTGGACAGGAGCTGCAGCGTGCCGCCCAGGCTCTCGATGCGGTACCGCATGCCCAACAGTCCGTGGTGGCCGGCCCCCACCGCTTCGGGGTCGAACCCCTGGCCGTCGTCTCGGATGTGCAGGTGCAGCCAGCCGTCGGCCTCGCCCAGCGCCACCTGCACGTGTCGGGCGTTGGCATGGCGCAGCACGTTGGTCAGGGCCTCCTGCACCAGGCGGTACAGGGCCAGCCGGCCCGCGTCGTCGGTGGCAGCGTCGGCCAGTTCGAGCTGGAGTTGCAGGCCGGAGCGCTGGGCGAACTCATGGGTCAGGATTTCGAGTGCCGCTGTGAGGCCAAGGTTGGACAGCGCCGACGGGCGCAGGTCTTCGATGATGCGGCGTTTCAGTGCAATGCCCTGATCGAGCAGGGTGCTCATGTGCTGGAGGCGTTCGTCGATCTCCGGAGCGGCGTTTTTTGTCATGCGCCGTATGCGCGCCACGTCGAGCTTGGCGGCCGTGAGCAGCGCGCCGAGTTCGTCGTGCAGTTCGCGAGCGAGGTGGGCGCGTTCGTCCTCGCGCACGGTTTGCAGGTGGTGGGCCAGCTCGGTCAGTTCGGCCGTGCGGCGCGCCACTTCGCGGTCCAGCCGGTCCCGCTCACGCGCCAGCTCCCCGGCATGCTGCCGCCGGGCATCGTGCAGCGCCTCGTTGCGGCGCAGGAAGATGGCCAGCCCGAACAGGCTCAGCAGGGTGAGTGCGTGCACGCCCCCGCGGCCGTAGTTCAGCGAGCGGGACACGGCCTCGCGCTCGGCGGCGATCTGCGTCAACTCGTGGCGGTCCAGCTGCGCGACGGCTTCGCGCACGGCCTGCATCTTTTCGCGGCCGATGTCGGACTCCACCAGCCCCCGCCAGGCGGTGTCGGCACCGTCGCGGTAGAGCTTCACCACCAGCTGGAGCTCAGACAGCTTTTCGGCCGTGCGCCCGCTGGCATCCGCCACCAGGGCTTCCCATTCGGAGCTGGCGTACTGGCCGCGCAGGCGGGCCAGCACGTCGGGCAGTTCATCCTCGGCGAGTTTGAGGGGGGCAAGGTAGTCGTCGCGCCCGGTGAGCAGGTAGCCGCGCTGGCCGGTTTCGGCGTCGGTCAACAACTCCCGCAGGCGCAGCCCATCGTTGCGTGCCACATGGCGGGCCTGGGACTGCTGCAGTGCGTCGTCCGCGCCCCAATAGGCTGCTTCGCTGACGCCCATCACGGCGGCAGCCGCGAGGGCCGCCAGGCCCACGGCCAGACCGCGTCGGCGGCTCGCGCCTTCCAGCCAGGGGTCGAGCCGGTGCAGCACGGTCGGTGGGGTTCAGCCTGCGGCAGCCGGCCGGCCGGCCGGGGCCTGCTCGGCCAGGCCCGCGCAGTAGCTGATGAGGTCGTCCAGCTCGTGGCTCTTGTCGAACACGCGCTCCGCGCCCAGGCCTGCGCAGCGGCGGCGCATGTCGTCGGTGGCGTAGTTGGTGAGCACCACGCGCCGCGCACGCACCCCCAGTTGCTGTGCAGCCTGCAGCACGCCCAGGCCGGTGCCGGAGCGCAGGAAGATGTCGACGATGAACAGGTCAGCGGTGGCGTCGGCCGCCTGTGTCATCCAGCGGACGGCGCCAGCCTCGTCGCCCACCGACCCGACCACCTCCACCTGGGCCACCTCTTCGAGCGTGGCGATGAGGTTTTCCAGGATCACCGGACTGTCTTCAACGATGAAGGCTTTGAGAGCTGGCATGGCCCGGGGGGCTGCGGTGGAAGGGGTGGGGTTGAAGTATGGCCCGCTTCGGTGGCGGGCTGCAGCCTCTGCAGGTTGTCAGGAGCCCGGGTGCAGGGCGATGTCGTTGCGCACTGCCACGACGCCCGAGGTCTCGCGGGCCAGCCGTTCGGCAACGGCCTTTTCCTCGGGCGACTTGGCGAAGCCTGACAGCTGCACCGTGCCCTTCAACGTGGCCACGCCGATGGCCATGGCCGAGACATGGGCGTCGGCGGCGAACCTGGCCTTGACGCGTGCGGTCAGCGCCGCATCGTCGAGGTAGGCGCCCACGGTCTCCTGGTCGCGGGTCACGGCGCAGCCGCTGGTGGTGGTGACCAGCGTGGCGGCCAGGGCGGTGGCAAGGGCGGCGCTGACGATGGGCTTGTTGAGCATGGGGATCTCCTGAGGGTAGGCGACTTCGGGGAGCCGCTGCCGTTGACTGTCGGACCAAGCGCCCGGCGGCGGCATCGGCCCGCAGCGCGGCAGCGTGTCGGACACCGCCGGCCTGCATGTAGGACGGCAGCCCTCGTGGCGGGAGCCTCGCGCTGCTACGCTGGCAGCCATTTCGCTGACTTCACGCCCCCCCATGATTCGCATCGGCATCGTCGACGACCACGCCATCGTGCGCACCGGATTGCGCCAGTTCCTGTCCGACCACGTGGACCTGCGCGTGACAGCCGAGGGTGCCAGCGGCCGCGACGCGCTGGAAATGGCGCGCGCGGGTGATGTGGACGTGCTGCTGCTCGACATCTCCATGCCCGATCAGAGCGGCGTCGACGCGCTGGCGGCCATCAAGGCCCGCTTTCCGGCGCTGCCGGTGCTGATCCTGAGCGGCTTTCCCGAGGCGCACTACGCGACGACGCTGCTTCGCCAGGGCGCCAGCGGCTACTTGAACAAGGAGTGCGATCCGGAAGAAATCGCCAATGCCGTGCGTGTCGTCTCGCGTGGCCGGCGTTACATCAGCGCAGCCGTGGCCGAGCAACTGGCCGACGGCGTGGCCGGTGGAGCCGGTGGCGGTGCGGCCGACAAGCCGGCGCATGACGGACTGTCGGAGCGGGAATTCCAGGTCTTCCTCCGGCTGGCCAAGGGCGAGACGGTGGGCCACATCGCCGAAGCCTTGTTCCTCAGCGTGAAGACCGTCAGCACCTACCGCACCCGCGTGCTCGAAAAGCTCAGGTTGGCCACCAACAGCGACCTGACCTACTACGCGATGAAGAACGGCTTGATTCAGTAGGCCGCGGGGTCGTCGCCTTCTGGAACGCTGCCGTCGAGAGCGCGGGGCTGGGCAGATTCGTAGCCCAGCTCAGGCTCGGATGCCGTGTCGCTGTGTGCCCACCAGGCGGCGATCAGCGGCCAGCGAGGGCGGCGTGCGTGGGGTGGGGCGGCCTGGGCGGCTGGCGGGGTGGCGAGGCGGTCATCGTCGGCCATGGCGGCTTCTCCTGCTGCATGGAGGCAGCATCGCCAGGGGTGCCGGTGGCATGTGTCGGCGCGCAGCGCCTCGCGGTGTCGGACGGCGCCGACAAGCCGGGGCCAGGGCGGCGCTCAGTCCGCCAGGCCGGGTTCGGCCATCAACTGGCTGCGGCCGGCACGGGCGGCCTCGTAGAGCGCGGTCTCGGCGCGGCGCTGCAGGTCGGCAATGCCGCGGTCACCCGGGCGCAGCTTGGCCCAGCCGGCCGTGAAATTCAGGTGCATGCCCAGTTCCTTCGGCGCACGCTCTGCCAAGGTTGCCCGCAGGCGCTGGTCCAACGCCTGCGGGCCCTCGGGCAGGCAGCGTGCCATGAGCACGCCGAAGCGGTTGTCGTTCACGCGGCCAGCCAGGTCGCCCAGGCGCATCTGGGCCTGCAGGCAGCTGGCGAACAGCGCCAGCGCGCGGTCGGCAAAGTCCAGGTCTTGCTCGGCCTGCAGGGTCTCGAAGCCGTCCAGTTCCAGCACCACCAGGGCCAGCGGCTCGCTGTAGCGGCGGGCCATGGAGATGAGGTCCACCGAGCGCTGGGCGAAAGCGTCGCGGTCGATCAGCCCGGTCAGGCCATCGGTCTGAGCCAGATGTGCCAGCTCGGCCTCGATCTGCCCGCGCCAGGCGAGCAGCAGCATGGGCAGGGTCAGCAGCAGGGCGAGTTGGCCGGCCAAGGCCACGAGCAGGTCAGGCCCGTGCGAGGTGCTGTCGAACTGTGAGGCAACGGCCCGTGAAGCCAGGGCTGCCAGCAGCGGCAGCACGGCGGCCAGGCCCAGCAGCCGCCAGCGGCGGCTGTTCAGGCCTTGCAGCACAGCGCTGCGGCCCGGCAGCGTGGTGTTCGTGCAGACGCGAGATGGCGTCACCCATCGCAGCTACGTGACGCAGGCCTGGACCGAGCATCCGGTCAAGGATGTGCTGCTCAAGATGGCGGCGCAGCCGACGCGCGGCCTCGACGTCGG
>JBBIVU010000253.1:0-4651 GCA_037439585.1 Roseateles sp.
AGCAGTACGCCGAGGCCAGCACGCTGCGCCAGGGCCCGTGGTCCGACTGCTACGCGCTGGCTGCCGTCATGCACGAGCTGCTCACGGGCCGCCCGCCGCCGCCGGCCACCGCTCGCGCCATGGGCGACGAGCTGGCACCGTTGCGCGTGCCGGGTTACGCCCCCGCCTTCCTGGCCGCGCTGGACTGGGCGCTGCGCGTCGCGCCCCACCAGCGCCCGCAAACAGCGGCTGCCTGGCGCGAGGTGATCGATGGCCACGCGCCCGTGCCGCCCGTCCAACCCGCGCAGCCCGGGCCTGCACGGGCTGCATCGCCTGCCCCCGCCGAGCCGCTGGACCTGGAGTTCGCCGACACCGTACAGGTCGCGCCCTCACAGTTCGACGACCCCGGCGCCGCACTGGGTGTGCCCCGGCACCAGGGTCGGCCAGGCTGGACCTGGCCGGTCGTGCTCGCGGGCAGCGCGGCGGCGGCGGTGCTGGTGTGGGTCTTCGTCCTTCAACTGCGAGGCCAGCCGGCCGCGGCCGAGCAGGCCGTTGCCGAGCCTGTGCCGTCGGTGGCATCGCCGGCGGCCGCGCCCGCCGTTGAAGGCGTGGCGCCTGCGGGGTTGGCCGGCACGGCAGCTTCATGGCCTGTGGACCGTGTGGCGTTGCCATCCCCCTCTGCCTCATCTGCCCCCGCGCGGCGCGCAGCAGCCCAACCCATGCTCACCGAGAAAGCGGGTGAGTTCCGCCCCGTGCCCAACAGCCCAGTGTTCGCCACGACCGAGCAGGCTGCCACGGTGGACGAAGCCTGCAGTGGCCGCGTGCGGTTCGCGCGTGCCTGGTGCATCGACCGTCAGTGCGAAAGGCCTGCGTACCAGAACGACCCCGAGTGCGTGAAGCTGCGCGAGATCCGCAGCAGCCGCAGCAACGCGCCCTGAGCCGTGGGTGAGGGGGTCAGCCTGCAGGAACCTGCAGGCCGACTCGGGTGTCGAACTTGGCCCGCTTCACGCTGAAGAAGGCCTTGATGTTGCGCACGTTGGCGTCCTGCGTGAGCAGGCGCTGGGTGAGGGCGTGGTAGGCGGGCATGTCGGCCACCTGCACCACCAGCACGAAGTCCGGGCCGGGCGACACGCGCCAGCACTGCTGGACGGCAGCCTCCTGCACGGCACGGGCCTCGAAGGCGTCCAGGTGCTCGGCGCCCTGGCGGTCCAGCGTGATCTCCAGCAGCGCCTGCAGGCCAGCCCCCAGCTTGTCCGGTGACAGGATGGCCACACGGCGTTCGATGACGCCCGCTTCCACCAGCCGCTTCACGCGCCGCAGGCAGGTGGCTGGCGACACGGCCGCACGGGCGGCCAGTTCCTGGTTGCTCAGCGAGGCGTCAGCCTGCAGGGCGTCCAGCAGCCGCAAGTCGATGGCGTCAAATGGTTCATTCATGGGTTTAAAAGAAAGAAAATTTCACGGTCTATGACCGAAGAAATTTTCGATCAATGGTTGATGAATTTTGCACGCATCTGCCGTTGTGCCTTGCCTAGGATGCCGCCATCCCTCAAACGGAGAATTCACCCATGTGCGGCATCGTCGGCGCGGTCAGTCAGCGCAACATCGTTCCCATCCTCGTTGAAGGCCTGAAGCGGCTGGAATACCGCGGCTATGACTCCTGCGGCGTGGCCGTGCACCAGGACGGCGGCTTGAAGCGCGCCCGCAGCACCTCGCGCGTGGCCGAGTTGCAGGCCCAGGCGGATCAGGACGGCATCGCTGCCGGCACCGGCATCGCCCACACCCGCTGGGCCACGCACGGCGCCCCGGCGGTGCACAACGCCCATCCGCATTTCTCCGCCGGCCCGAACGCCGGCGAGGTCAGCGTCGGCCGCATCGCCCTGGTGCACAACGGCATCATCGAAAACCACGACGAACTGCGTGCCGAGCTCAAGGCCCGCGGCTACCAGTTCAACAGCCAGACCGACACCGAGGTCATCGCCCACCTGATCGACCACCTCTACAGCGGCGACCTGCTGGACGCCGTGCAGCAGGCCCTGCCGCGCCTGAAGGGCGCCTACGCCGTGGCCGTGTTCTGCCGTGATGAACCCCACCGCGTGGTCGCCGCCCGCGAGGGCTCGCCGCTGGTACTGGGCGTGGGTGAGCAGCCGGCGCCGCTGGGCCGCCCCGAGGCGCCGGACGCCCCCTCGGGGGGCAGGAGCGAAGCGACGTGGGGGCAGAAGGAGCATTTCGTCGCCTCCGACGCCATGGCGCTGGCCGGTGTGACGGATCAGATCGTCTACCTGGAAGAGGGCGACGTGGTGGACCTGCAGCTGGGCCGCTACTGGCTCAGCCGTCTGGACACCACCACCGGCCGCTACGTCGCCGTGCAGCGCGAGGTCAAGACCGTGCACGCCCACAGCGGCGCGGCCGAGCTGGGCCCCTACCGCCACTACATGCAGAAGGAAATCTTCGAGCAGCCGGTGGCCATCGCGAACACGCTGGATGCGGTGACCGGCATCAGCCCCGAGCTGTTCGGTGACGGTGCGTACCGCGTCTTCAAGGAGGTGGACAAGATCCTCATCCTGGCCTGTGGCACCAGCTACTACTCCGGGTCCACCGCCAAGTACTGGCTGGAGAGCATCGCCAAGATCCCCACCAGCGTGGAGATCGCCAGCGAGTACCGCTACCGCGACAGCGTGCCCGACCCGAAGACGCTGGTCGTCACCATCAGCCAGAGCGGCGAAACGGCCGACACCATCGCCGCGCTGAAGCACGCCCGCAGCCTGGGCATGACGCACACGCTGACCATCTGCAACGTGTCCACCAGCGCCATGGTGCGCGAGTGCGAGCTGGCCTACATCACGCGGGCCGGTGCCGAGATCGGCGTGGCCTCCACCAAGGCCTTCACCACCCAGCTCGTTGGCCTCTTCCTGCTGACCCTGGCCCTGGCGCAAACGCGTGGCCACCTCAGCGACGAGGCCGAAGCCCAGCATCTGAAAGACCTGCGCCACCTGCCCGTGGCCGTGCAGGCCGTGCTGGCGCTGGAGCCGCAGGTCATCGCCTGGAGCGAGGAGTTCGCCCGCAAGGAGAACGCGCTCTTCCTGGGCCGCGGCCTGCACTACCCGATCGCGCTGGAAGGCGCGCTCAAGCTCAAGGAAATCAGCTACATCCACGCCGAGGCCTACCCGGCCGGTGAGCTCAAGCACGGCCCGCTCGCGCTGGTGACCGCCGAAATGCCCGTGGTGACCGTGGCGCCCAACGACGCGCTGCTGGAAAAGCTCAAGAGCAACATGCAGGAAGTGCGCGCTCGCGGCGGCCAGCTCTACGTCTTTGCCGACGGCGACACGGCCATCGAGAGCGAAGCTGGTCTGCATGTCATCCGCATGCCCGAGCACTACGGCGCGCTCAGCCCCATCCTGCACACGGTGCCGCTGCAGCTGCTGGCGTATCACACCGCCTGCGCCCGGGGCACGGACGTGGACAAACCCCGCAACCTTGCGAAGTCCGTGACCGTCGAATGACGGGCGCGGTTGCAGGCCACTCAACAGGGTTTGGGGCAGAGCCCACAGACCCGAAGTTTGGCAAAAGCGTGACGGCGGAATGACGGGCATGGGCGCGGTGACGCCGACGCCCACGCACGGAGTCCATCGGGCCTGCGATGACTCGCTTTGAGCCCGCGTCCGATCATTCACACCAGATTCATCGTCGCGATCGACAGTGTGGTTACGAAGCCCGCGCACACCGCGTGTGGCTGGTTGGCATGGCCCGTCCATGCAGCCTTCTGGACCCCACTTTCTCATGCGACTGAATCTCCGCCTTCGTACCCATGCCGCCCGCCAGGGCGGGAGTCTCTCTGCCCTGACGCTGTGCGCTGCCGCAGTGGCTTCGCTCTGTGCTGCGCCTGGCGCGCAGGCCCAGGAGCAAGAGCAAGCCGCCACGCCGGAGGGGGGCAATGTCCTGAAGGCGGTGGAGGTCAACGTCAAGCGCACGCGCTCGTCCACCCGCCTCACGGCCCAGGACGTGCAGGCCCTGCTGCCTGGCACCAACCCCATCAAGGCCCTCCAGACGCTGCCGGGCGTGAGCTACCAGACAGCCGACCCCTGGGGCAACAACGAGCAGAACGCCTCGCTGTTCATCCACGGCTTCAGCACGCAGCAGCTGGGCTACACGATGGACGGCGTGCCGCTGGGGGACCAGCAGTACGGCAACTACAACGGCCTGTCGCCGCAGCGCGCCATCAGCAGTGAGAACGTGCGCAGCGTGCTGCTGTCGTCGGGCGCGGGTGACCTGGCCACGGCGTCGACGAGCAACCTCGGCGGCACCATTGAAACCTTCAGCAGCGACCCCCTCGCCAAGCGCCGTGTGTCGCTGGACCAGACCTTCGGCAGCTACGCGGCATCGCGCACCTTCGCGCGCTACGACACGGGTGTGTTCGGCGACGGCAACTCGGCCTATGTGTCGTTCCTGCGTCAGGATGCACGCGCCTGGGACTTCAACGGCAAGCAAGGGGGCAACCAGATCAACGGCAAGTTCCTGCGCGCCTCGGGCGACGACAAGCTGACGCTCTATTTCAACTACAACGACAAGATCGAGCCCAACGAGGACTCCACCGTCCGCTCGAACACCGAGACCTACCAGCCGGCCACCCGCCCGTTTTTCTACCCCGACCTCGCGGGCTACCAGGCTTACCTGA
>JBBIVU010000254.1:0-4588 GCA_037439585.1 Roseateles sp.
GCCCGCCCGGATGACCGCGCGCCGCAGTACCGTGGCGAGGCACCCCAGCGCCCGGAGCGGGCCCCGCGCTCGTGGCCCGACGATCGCGCCCACGTGGACCGCCAGCCCGACCGACCGCCCCGCGTCGACCAACGCCGCGTGGCCAACCGCGGCCCTCACTTCGAGCCGCCGCAGCGCCCGCAGCAGCGGCTGAACCCGGCCCGCGAGGTGAGCGCCGAGGACGGCGAGCGCCTGTCCAAGCGCATGAGCGAGCTGAAGATGGCCTCCCGCCGCGAGGCCGACGACTGGATCGCCGCCGGCTGGGTGCGCGTGAACGGCAAGGTGGCCGTGCTGGGCCAGCGCGTGGGCCCCGACGTCGAGATCACCATCGACCCCGCCGCACGCCAGCAACAGGCCCAGCTCGTCACCGTGCTGCTGCACAAGCCCATCGGCTACGTGTCCGGCCAGGCCGAGGACGGCTACGAGCCCGCCGCCGCGCTGTTCCAGCCCGCCAACCGCTGGTCGGAAGACGCCTCGGGCATCCAGCCCAACGCCGGCCAGCACCGCAACCTGGCCCCCGCCGGCCGGCTGGACATCGACTCCACCGGCCTGCTGGTGCTGACGCAGGACGGCCGCATCGCCCGCGTGCTGATCGGCGAAGACTCCGACGTGGAGAAGGAGTACCTCGTGCGCGTCGAATACGTCGGCCTGCCCGGTGCCGACCCCGTGCCCGAGGGCACGCTGCCCAACGCCGCGTTGTCCCACAACAAGCTCGCCCTGCTCAACCACGGCCTGGAGCTGGACGGCGAGCTGCTCAAGCCCGCCAAGGTGAGCTGGCAGAACGAGCAGCAGCTGCGCTTCGTGCTGCGCGAGGGCAAGAAGCGCCAGATCCGCCGCATGTGCGAGCTGGTGGGCCTCAAGGTGGTGGGCCTCAAGCGCGTGCGCATCGGCCGCATCCCGCTGGGCAACCTGCCCGTCGGCCAGTGGCGCTATCTGGCACCGTGGGAGAAGTTCTGAAACACAGCCACAGAGGCACGGAGACGCAGAGGAATCCGGAAGTGCAAGAGAGCTTCTCTGTGCCTCCGCGCCTCTGTGGCTTTGTTCGGCTGTTCTCGTCATGAAGGCGCTGCGCCCCATCTGCCTCGCCGGCCCCACCGGCTGCGGCAAGACGGCGGCGGCGCTGGCCATCGCCGAGGTGCTGCCCGTCGAGATCATCAGCGTCGATTCGGCCCTGGTGTATCGGGGCATGGACATCGGCACGGCCAAGCCCACGGCGCCTGAGCTGGCCGCCGTGCCGCACCACCTCATCGACATCCTCCAACCCTTCGAGAGCTACTCGGCCGCCGAGTTCGTGCGCGACGCCAAACGCCTCGCGGGTGAGATCGCGGCGCGCGGCAGGCTGCCGCTGCTGGTGGGCGGCACCATGCTGTACTTCAAGGCGCTGTTCGACGGGCTCTCCACGCTGCCCCAGGCCGACGCCGAGCTCCGCGCCGCCATCGACGCCGAAGCCGCCGAGCGCGGCTGGCCGGCCATGCACGCCGAACTGGCCGCGCTCGACCCAGAAACCGGCGCCCGCCTGGCCCCCAACGACAGCCAGCGCATCCAGCGCGCGCTCGAAGTCATCCGCCTCACCGGCCAGCCGCTGAGCGTGATGCACGCCGCCTCGCGCGACGAAGGCGTGGACTGGCCACTGTTCTCGCTGGAACCCGCCAACCGCGCCTGGCTGCACGAGCGCCTCGCCCAGCGCTTCGACGCCATGCTGGCCCAAGGCCTGGTGGACGAAGTGAAGGCGCTGCGCGCGCGCGGCGACCTGTCGCTGGCGCTGCCGTCCATGCGCTGCGTCGGCTACCGGCAGGCGTGGGAGGCGCTGGAGGCGGGCGACTTGTCCACCCTGCGCGAGCGCGGCATTGCCGCCACCCGCCAGCTCGCCAAGCGCCAGGTCACCTGGCTGCGCAGCATGCCCCAGCGCCGCGTGATCGCCTGCGACGGCCCGCAGCCCGTGCCCGAACTGCTGGCCGGCCTGCAACGGCTGCTGGGTTGAAATTCACCGCTTGCAACCCGTCCAGAGTCCGCCTAAAGTGATATCACTTTGATTCACTTTTAAGGCCAATTCACCATGTCTACCCACCACCCATCGCGCCCGCCCGTGACCGAGAAACCGGCCTTTGCCCGCAACGGCTATGCGATGGCCGGCCTCGGACTCGCCCTGGGCGGGGCGGGCGCGCTGGCGCTGAGCCGCGGGCTGCCGGCCTTCGGACTGCCGATGGCGCTGCTGGGCGCGCTGACGCTGGCCGGCCTCTACATGCTCAACCCCAACCAGGCCGCGGCCCTCACGCTGTTCGGCGCCTACATCGGCAGCGACCGCGGCGCCGGCCTGCGCTGGGCCAACCCCTTCGCGCTGAAGAAACGCATCTCGCTGCGTGACCGCAACCTCAACGCCCCGGTGCTCAAGGTCAACGACCAACGCGGCAACCCGATCGAGATCGCCGCCGTCGTCGTCTGGCGGGTGCGCGACACCGCCCAAGCCCTGTTCCAGGTGGACGACTACGAGGCCTACGTCCGCGTGCAGGCCGAGGCCGCCATCCGCCACCTCGCCACCAGCTATGCCTACGACCACGCCAACGATGCCGGCGAGACCGATGCCGTCACGCTGCGCGGCGGCCAGGACGTCGTCGCCCAGGCGCTGCGCGCCGAGCTGCAGGCCCGCTTCGACGATGCCGGTGTGGACGTGCTGGACGCCAAGATCAGCCACCTGGCCTACGCCCCCGAGATCGCCCAGGTCATGCTGCGCCGCCAGCAGGCCGAGGCCATCATTGGCGCGCGGGCCAAGATCGTGCAGGGCGCGGTGACCATGGTCGAGTCAGCCTTGCAGGGCCTGAGCGAGCGCGAGATTGTTGTGTTGGACGACGAGCGCAAGGCGGCCATGGTCAGCAACCTGCTGGTGGTGCTGTGCTCCGACCGCGAGACCCAGCCGGTCGTCAACACCGGCACCCTCTACACCTGAGAAGCCATGCAACGGCGCCTGTTCTCCATCACCTGGCCACTGGTCGCCCTGCTGATGCTGGCGAGCCTCGCGGTGCTGCCTGAGCGGGTGGGTGATCCCGGCCGCGAAATGGGCCGGGACGCATTCGTGGCCGTGATGCTGGCATCGCTGGCACTGGCCGGCGGCCTGTGCAGCCCCGGCTTCGTGGTCTGGCTCGGCCGGGCGGCCCCGTCGCAGATCAACCTGCCGAATGCGGGCTACTGGCTGCACGGAGAGCGGCGCGAAGCGGCCCTCGCGCGGCTGGGCGAGCATGTCGGTGGCATCGGTTTGATGGCCGTGCTGATGCTCGGCGGCGCGCACCTGCTCATGCTGCTGCAGAGCCGGCCCGACTGGCCTCAGCCGCCGCGTGAGGCCTGGGCGCTGGGCGCAGCCCTGCTCGCCCTGTGGCTGGCCCGCTGGACATGGCAGGCCTGGCGGCTGTTCCCGGCACCGCCGGCTGATGCCTCCCAGAACCCGCGTCGCCCGCGCCGCCCTGGCGGATCACGCTGATGGCCAGTCCCGACAAAAAATCCTTTCCGCTGCGCATCGACCCGGCGCTGTGGGCTGAGGTGGAGCGCCTTGCTGCGATGGAGCTGCGCAGCGCCAATGCACAGGCCGAGCTGCTGCTGCGCGAAGCCTTGGCCCGGCGTGGCATCAAGCTGGCGCCCCCCCAAGGTCGGGCCAGTGCATCCCGCAAGGACCCAGAATCCATCCCATGAGTCTGTTGAGTGCACGCGGCCTGGCCAAATCCTATGGCGAAGTGGTGGTTTTTTCCGAGGTGGACCTGGACCTCCAGGCCGGTGAGATCGTCGCGCTGCTGGGCGAATCCGGCAGCGGCAAGTCCACCCTGCTGAACTGCCTGGCCGGGCTGGACGAGGCCGACGACGGCAGCATCACCCTGGCCGGGCAGGACCTGCGCGCGCTGGACGACGAAGGCCGCTCGGCCCTGCGCCGCCGCGAGCTGGGCTTTGTGTTCCAGGCCTTCCACCTGCTGCCGCACCTCAGCGTGGCCGACAACGTGGCCCTCCCCCTGCGGCTGCTGGGCCAGCGGGACGACGGGCGCGTGGCGCAGATGCTGGCGGCCGTGAACCTCGGCACGCTGGCCGGGCGCATGCCCCGGCAGTTGTCGGGCGGCCAGCTGCAGCGCGTGGCCATCGCCCGGGCGCTGGTGCACCGGCCCCGGCTGGTGCTGGCGGACGAGCCCACCGGCAACCTCGACCCCCGGCATGCCGGCGAGGTGCTGGAGTTGCTGCGGCGCTGCACGCAGGAGTTGGGGGCGGCGTGCCTGCTGGTGACGCACTCGGAAGCGGCGGCGCAGGCGGCGGATCGGCGGTTGAGGTTGGGGGCGGATGGGTTGCATGCTGCTTGACCGCGACCGCGACCGCGCGCGGGTGCTCGGGTGCGTTGGCGCAGAGATGCAAGGTTCGATGCACCGCGCCGGGACCTCACCCCGGCGCGATGCACCGCACAACACAACTGCCAGCAATCGCAAACCAACGGCCACGCCCCCCTGACATGCGCCTCTGGCTCCACCTCTCCCTCCCCGCCTGGCGCACCCACCCCGGCCGCATCGCGCTGGCCATCCTG
>JBBIVU010000255.1:0-4579 GCA_037439585.1 Roseateles sp.
CGCCGGCCTGGCCGTGCTGGTGGTGGCGCAGGGCCTGCCGCGCGCGTGGCGCAGCCACGCTGCCGAGGGCCTGTGCTGGGGCCTGCTCCTGGCCGGTGCGGCCAGCGTCGCCATCAGCGCGATCCAGGTGTTCGCACCCGATTGGACCGACGGCACCCTGATCGCGCGCTCCGGCATCCCGGGTCGCGCCGTCAGCAACCTGCGCCAGCCCAACCACTTGGCCAGCCTGATGATGTGGGCTGCCGTCGCTGCCGTCTTCATCACCGAGAAACGCGTCTGGCGCGGGGCCCTGGCGCCGCTGCTGTTCGCCACCGTCTTCACCGTGGTGCTGAGCGCGTCGCGCACCGGCTTCATCGGCGTGGCGATGCTGGCCGTCTGGGGGCTGGTCGACCGCCAACTCTCCCGCAGCGCACGCCTGGCCCTCATCGCCACCCCGCTGATGCTGGGCGTGAGCTGGTGGCTGATGGCGCAATGGTCGGCCGAGGGCCACGCCTTTGGCGCCGCCTCGCGCCTGTCCGAGGGCGCGGGCTCGCCCTCGCGCCTGGCCATCCTGCGCGACGCCTGGGCGCTCACCGCCGCCAACCCGCTGTTCGGCGTGGGCTGGGGCGAGTTCAATTTCGCATGGAGCCTGACGCCCTTCCCGAACCGGCCCATCGCCTTTTTCGACCACACACACAACATCGCCTCGCAGCTGGCCGTCGAGCTGGGGCTGCCGTGGGCTGGCGCGGTGCTGGGCCTGCTGGCGTGGGCGTTGTGGAGGGCCTGGCGCGGCGCAGCACGCTCGGGTGACGAGGCGCCGCTGCGCCGCGCGGCCTTGATGATCGTCCTGACCATCACGCTGCACAGCCTGCTGGAGTACCCGCTCTGGTACGCCTACTTCCTGCTGCCCGCCTGCTTCGCCCTGGGCTTGGCGCTGCCCGCCGAAGCGGACGGCCGACCCGCGCCCGCCACGCCGTGGCAGGTCATCGGCGCCCTGCTGATCGCCGGCAGCGTGTTCGCCGTGTGGGACTACCAGCGCATCGTCGTCATCTACGCCCCCCCCGACGATGCCGCACCACTGAACCAGCGCATCGCCGCCGGCCAGCGCTCGGTGTTCTTCGCCCACCAGGCCGACTACGCCGCCGCCACCAGCTTCCCGCCCGGCAAGCAGGCCCTCGCGGCCGCGCAGCGCACAGCCTTCAGCCTGATCGATGCCCGGCTGCTGATGCACTGGTCGCGCTCGCTGGAGAGCACCGGCGATGTGGAAGGCGCGCGCTACCTGGCGGACCGGCTGCGTGAGTTCCACAACCCGACGGGCGACACCTGGTTCTCTGCCTGCGAGGACGCCGCCTCTGCCCCGGCCCTGCCGCAATGCCGGCCAGCCTCAGGCGTGCGGGACTGGCGAACGCTGCGCTGACTACGCCGAGACGGGTTCGGCGTGCCACTCCCCCGACTTCCCGCCCTGCTTCTCCAGCACCCGCACGTTGGAGATGACCATGCCGCGGTCGGCGGCCTTGCACATGTCGTAGACGGTGAGCAGGCCGACCTGCACGGCGCACAGCGCCTCCATCTCCACACCGGTGCGGCCCAGCGTTTCCACCTGCGCGCGGCACCGCACGCGGTGGCCCGCCTCGTCCAACTCAAAGTCCACCGCCACGCGGGTGATGGGCAGCGGGTGGCAGAGCGGCACGAGGTCCGCGCAGCGCTTGGCGCCCTGGATGGCCGCGATGCGCGCCACGCCCAGCACGTCGCCCTTCTTGGCGGTACCGCTGGCAATGAGCGCGAAAGTCTCGGGCTTCATGCGGATCTCGCCGGCCGCCACGGCCACGCGGTGCGTTTCGGCCTTGGCGGACACGTCCACCATGTGGGCCTGGCCGTGGGCGTCGAAGTGGGTCAGCGGGGACGTCATGCCGGGAAACATTCAGGAAACCGAGTTGCGGGCATCATAGACAGCCGCTTGATGCCTGCCGGCTGGCGGCTGGAGCCCCCGCCTGATGAAGACCTCGTTCGCCACCCGCCCCCTGCTCACTCTGCTGTCAGCCGCCCTGCTGACCCTGCCCGGCGCCCCGTTGAATGCGCAGGTGAACCTGCCGGCCCTGGGCGACTCGGTCTCGCAAGACCTGGACGTGGGCTCGGAGCGCCGCCTGGGCGACCAGGTGATGCGCCAGATCCGCATCGACCCCGACTACGTGCTGGACCCGCTGCTGCAGGAGTACCTGGACAGCATCTGGGAGCCGCTGGTGAAGGCCGCCCGCAAGCTGGGCCAGATCGGCGACGAGACGCAGGCCCGCTTCGCGTGGGAGCCCTTCCTCGTGCGCGACCGCAGCGTCAACGCCTTCGCGCTGCCCGGCGGCTTTGTCGGCACCCACCTGGGGCTGATCCAGATGACGGTGTCGCGCGACGAGCTGGCCTCGGTGCTGGCGCACGAGCTGTCGCACATCACACAGCGCCACATCGCGCGGCGCATCGCGGGCGACTCGAAGAACAGCATGGTGGCCGTGGCCGGCCTGCTGCTGGGCATCCTGGCGGCCACGCGGGGCAACATCGACATGGCCCAGGCCGGCATCGTGGGGGGCCAGGCGGCGGCCACGCAGCTGTCGCTGAACTTCTCGCGCGACATGGAGCGCGAGGCCGACCGCGTGGGCTTCAATGTGCTGGTGGAAGCCGGCTTTGCGGGCAGCGGCATGGTGAGCATGTTCGAGCGCATGGAGCAGGCCTACCACTTGATGGACAACGGCGCCTACCCGTACCTGCGCTCACACCCGCTGACCAGCGAGCGCATCGGCGACGCCCGCACGCGCCTGGCGCTCGAGCCCTTCTCACGGCCACGGGGCCTGGCGGAGCACGCGCTGATGGCTGCCCGCTCGCGCGTGCTGATGGACCCGCGCGTGGACGCCTGGAAGGTGCTGGAGAACTACGACGCCGGCGCCCGCAACATCAAGGAAAGCGGCGGCTACGAGCAGCTCGGCGCCCGCTACGCCGCCGCGCTGGCCTCCATCAAGCTGCGCAACTTCGAGCGCGCCGAATCCACGCTGCGCAGTGCCGAGGTGACGCTGCAGCTCATCAACCCCAGCCCTGCCGAAACCGCCGCGGCCCGCCGGCTGCTGACCTACCTGCGCGCCGAGTTGGCCGAGGCGCGGGGCCGGCCGATGGACGGCATTGCCGCGCTGGACACCCTGCAAGGCGAGAAGTCGCGCCCGATGCTGATGCAGCGCGTCGGCCTGGCGCTGGCCTCGGGCCCGGCCGCCACCGCCGGCCCGGCGCTGCGCGAAGCTGCAGACGTGCTGCAGACGCACGTCAGCCTGGAGCCCAGCGATGCCCTGGCCTGGCACGCGCTGGCGCTGGTCTGGGAAAAACTCGGCCAGCCCCTGCGGGCCGTGCGGGCCCAGGCCGAGACCCGCGCGGCGGCGGGTGACCTGAACGGCGCCATCGACCGCCTGCGCTCCGGCCTGCGCCAGTCGCGCGGCCCGGACGCCGACCAGGTCGAGGCCTCGGTCATCGACGCGCGCCTGCGCACCCTGGTGTACGAGCGCCAGGCCATCCTGGGCGAGATGTACCGGGGCCGCTACATCCCGCCGGACGTTGAACTGCCGAATTGAGACCACCCCCTACCGCGGCGAAGCCGCGGCCCCCTCAAGGGGGCGCCGCTGGTGGACCGGCAAAGCGGATCCACGGCGGCCGCTGGAGGGGCGGCGGCGCTGCGCGCGCCTAGGAGAGCATCAGCTCCATTAGCCCGCTCGTCAGTCCTGCGGGAACAGGCGCTCGATGGCAACGTCGATGACCATGCCGCACAGGCTGTAGATCAGCGAGCCGACCAGCGCCGCGCCGAAACCGGCCACGGCCAGGCCGTCCAGCAGGGATGCGGCCGTCCAGAACATCAGCGCGTTGATGACGAACAGGAAGAGCCCGAGGCTCAGCACCGTCACCGGCAGCGTCAGCAGCACCAGCACCGGCCGCAGCAGCGTGTTCAGCAGGCCCAGCACCAGGGCCGCGATCAGCGCCGAGCTGAAGCTCTGCACGACGACGCCGGGGTAGAGGTGCGCCACCAGCAGCAGCGCACCGGCCAACAACAGCCAACGAACGAGGGTCTTGGTCATGGCCGGGAGCATATCGGCCCGCCCGAGGCTGCGGCGTGGCCTCCCCGCAGCTTGATGCGAATCAAATAAGAATCGTTCGCATTCGTGTTAAGATTTTCCTCACACTGAACCTCAAGCCCTGCCCGTGATGCCCACCCTTGCCTTCGTTGCTCCCGGCCCGGTTGCCGCGCCGCCCCGGCTGGATGTGGCCCGTGCCGAACCGCTGCCCGTGCTGGTGCCGCGCGCCGGCTACGCCGAGTTGTCTGGCGCGCCGCGCAGCCGCCAGCTGCTGTGGGTGGGCATCGCCGCCCTGCACCTGCTGGGGCTCTGGGGGCTGAGCCAGGTGCAGGACGTGCGCCGCACGGTGACCCGCATGGCGCCGGTCGTGGTGCGGCTGATCGCCCCGGCCGAGCCGCCCAAGCCCATGCCCCCCACGCCCGTGGCCTTGCCCGACATGAAGGCGGTGCCCGCGCCAGCGTTGATCGAGCCGCCGCTGATCACCATCGCGGCCACCCCTGCGCCCT
>JBBIVU010000256.1:0-4567 GCA_037439585.1 Roseateles sp.
CCAGCGCCCGTGCCTGCCCCTGCCGCCGCGCCCTTGGCCGCCCGGGCCTCCATCGCGCCCGGCTTCGCCGGGCTGGACCTCCCCGCCCTGCGCGAGGCCGTGTCCGCCTGTCGCGGCTGCGGCCTGTGCGAGCAGCGGCGCAATGCTGTGTTCGGCGGCGGTGCCCTGCAGCAGGCGCAGTGGCTGGTGGTGACCGACCCGCCCGACGAGGCCGACGACACCGCCGGCGAGGCCACCGTGGGCGATGCTGGCCGCCTGCTGGACCGCATGCTGCATGCGGCCGGCCAGCGCCGCACGGGTGATACGCCCACCGCCTTCGTCACACCGCTGGTGAAGTGCCGCCCGCCGCGCGGCCGTGCGCCTCAGCCAGCCGAGCTGGACGCCTGCGAAGCCGTGCTGGCACGGCAGGTGGAGCTGCTGCAGCCGCGCCTGGTGCTGGCCTTGGGGGTGCAGTCGGCCCGCCGGCTCACGGGCCTGTCCGACCCACTCGGCCGGCTGCGCGGCCAGGTGCACCGCTGGCGCGGGCTGCCGGTGGTGGTGTCTTACGCCCCCGCCTACCTGCTGCGTGCACCGGCCGACAAGGCAGGTGCCTGGGACGACCTGCGCCTGGCCCTGCAGACGGTGCAAGCGCCATGACCGCCATCAGCGAACTCGACCTCCAGCGCCAGGCGCTGGATGCGGCCCGCTTTCGCCTGCTGGCCGATCACGTGCCGGCCTGGATCGCGCTGTACGGCGCGTCCGACCACCGCTGCCTCTTCGCCAACCGCGGCTACGCCGAGGCTTTCGGACTCACGCAGGAAGCCATCGTCGGCAAACACTTCAGCGAGATCGTCGGCGCCGAGGCCTACGCCCAGGTGCGCGGGCCGGTGGAAGAGCTGGTGCGCACGCACAAGCCCGTGGTGTATGAGCGCACCCTGTCCCGACCCGGCGGCGAGGTCTGCCTGGAGATTCACCTCATCCCGCAATTCGACGACCAGGGCGTGCTGCTGGGCAGCTGGGTGCTGGTGTACGACATCACCCGCCACCGCCTGGCCGAGCGCCGCCTGCGCGAGAGCGAGGCGCGGCTGGATCAGTTCATGCAAGCCACGGTGGAGGGCATCCTCTTCCACCGCGATGGGGTGATCACCGATGTGAACGTGCCGCTGTGCGAACTGACGGGCTGGTCGCCCCAGGAGCTGATCGGCAAGCACGTGCTGTCTTTCGTGGCCGAGGACGAACTGCCCAAGGTGCAGGAGGTGATGCAGCTGCAGCAGGAGCTGCGCTACGAGACCGTGGTGATGCACCGCGACGGCTCGCACATCGCGGTCGAGCTCATCATGAAGACGCTCGAGCGTGACGGCGAGCGCCTGCGCCTGGCGGTGGTGCGCGACATCCGCGACCGGCTTGCCAGCGAGGCCCGCATCCAGCACCTGGCCGACCACGATGGCCTCACGGGCCTGCTCAACCGCACGGCCTTCATGAACCGCATGGCCCGGCAGATGCGCCATGCCGAGCGCTGTGGCGAGATGCTGGCGCTGCTGTTCATCGACCTGGACAACTTCAAGCGCGTCAACGACTCGCTCGGCCACCTGGAAGGCGACCAGGTGCTGACCACCGTTTCGGACCGCCTGTTGGGTGCGCTGCGCGCCAGCGACCTGGTCGGGCGCTTCGGGGGGGACGAGTTCGTCGTGCTGCTCGGCGATCTGGGCAGCCGGGACGACATCGTCGTGGTGCTGGAGGCGCTGCTGTCGGTCGTCGAGGTTCCGGTGAGGGCCGACGGGCGCGCGCTGTCGGTCACGCCGTCCATCGGCGTGGCCGTCTACCCGGACGACGGCCGTTTGCCCGACGAGCTCATCCAGCATGCCGACACGGCCATGTACCGCGCCAAGTCCCGCGGCCGCGCAACCTACCAGTTCTTCGAGCCTGCGCTGGCCGAGACGGCCTATGCCGACCTGGTGCTGGAGGCTGAGTTGGCCCAGGGCCTCGCACGCAACGAGTTCGAGCTGTTTTTCCAGCCCCAGGTCGACGCGACCACCAGCCAGCTCTCCGGGGCCGAGGCGCTGCTGCGTTGGCGCCACCCGCAGCGCGGCCTGCTCAGCCCTGACGCTTTCATTGCCGTGGCCGAGCGCCTGCGGCTGATGCTGCCGCTGGGCGAGTGGGTGCTGCGCGAGGCCGCCGCCACGGCCCGGCGCTGGCGCGAGCAGGGCCTCACGCAGGGCCATGGGCCCATGCGCATCGCCGTCAACCTCTCCAGCATCCAGTTCCACCTGGAGGGCTTCGCCGACATCGTGCAGCGCGTGCTGGCCGAGGCTGGCGCCCAGGGCCCCTGGCTGGAGCTGGAGCTGACCGAGCGCATGCTGATCGATGACATCAAGGATGCGCCCGCCACGCTCACGCAGCTGCGCGCGCTGGGCCTCACCGTGTCGGTGGACGACTTCGGCACCGGCTACACGTCGCTCGCCCATCTCACCGAGCTGCCGCTGGACAAGCTCAAGATCGACCAGGGCTTCGTCGCCCGCCTGCCCGACGACGTGGGCGCCCAGGCCATCACCCGCGCCATCGTGCAGATGGCCGTGGGCCTGGGCCTCACCGTCACGGCCGAGGGCGTGCGCACGGTGGCCCAGTGGCAGTTGCTGGCCGGCTGGGGCTGCCAGCAGTTCCAGGGCGAGCTCGTGGGCGCGCCCATGCCGGCGGCCGAGTTTGAGGCCTGGGTGAAATCACGATGAATCTCGTAGAAAAAATCCAGGCCGAGATCGCGGCCCAGGGCGGCTGGATGCCCTTCGACCGTTTCATGAGCCTGGCCCTGTACGAGCCCGGCCTGGGTTACTACACCGGCGGGCGGCGCAAGTTTGGGCAGATGCCGGGCGAGGGCTCGGACTTCGTCACCGCGCCCGAGATGTCGCCGCTGTTCGGCCGCGCGCTGGCGCGCCAGCTGGCCCAGGCCATGGACGCCAGTGGCTGCCGCGACGTGGTGGAGTTCGGCGCCGGCTCCGGCGCGCTGGCGGCCCAGCTCATCGCCGAGCTGGATGCCCTGGGCGCGGGCCTGGCACGCTACCGCATCGTGGAGTTGTCCGGCGAGTTGCGTGAACGCCAGCGCGAGCGGCTGGCCCCCTGGGCAGGCCGTGTGGAGTGGCTGAGTGCGTTGCCCGACGCGCTGGAGGCGGTGGTCATCGGCAACGAGGTGCTGGATGCCATGCCCGTGCAGCTCATCGCCTTCGATGGGCAGGTGTGGCGCGAGCGCGGCGTCGTGATTGCCGGGGAGGGTTTCGCGTTCGAGGACCGCAGCACCATGCTGCGACCGCCCATCGAGACGGGTTTCGTGCCCGGCACGGTCACCGAGATCCACCGGCAGGGCGAGGCCTTCATTGCCACGCTGGCCCGCACCCTCCAGCGCGGCGCGGCCTTCTTCATCGACTACGGCTTCCCCGAGGCCGAGTACTACCACCCGCAGCGCCACGGCGGCACGCTGATGTGCCACCAGGCCCACCAGGCGGATGCAGACCCGCTGGTGGCCGTGGGCGACAAGGACATCACCGCCCACGTCAACTTCACCGGCGTGGCGCTGGCCGGGCAGGATGCGGGCCTGGTGGTGCTGGGCTACACCAGCCAGGCCAATTTCCTGCTCAACTGCGGCATCGCCGATCTGTTGCAGGGCGCCTCCCTGGGCGAGCGGGCCATGGCCCACCGCCTGCTGGCCGAGCACGAGATGGGCGAACTGTTCAAGGTGATCGGCTTTGCGCCGTTGCAGGGCGCGTTCGATGCGCTGGGGTTTGAACGCGGGGACCGATCCCACAAGCTTTGAGGGCCACATGATGAACACAGCCACAGAGGCACAGAGCCACAGAGAAAGCGCCCGTTGGTCTCTGTGGCTCTGTGCCTCTGTGGCCTTGTTTTTCAGCTTGCCGTTGCGAGCCCAGGACATGAACGCCGGCCGCAACCTCGCGGCCACCTGTGCCAACTGCCACGGCACCAACGGCCAAGCGCGCGGCGGGCTGATGCAGCCCCTGGCTGGCATGCAGGCCGAGGTGATGCTGCAGGCGCTGGCCGACTACCGCAGCGGCGCCCAGCGCGGCACGGTGATGCCGCAGATCGTCAAGGGCTACACCGAGGCGCAGCTGCGCCTCATCGCGGCCTACTTCGCCGTACAGGGCAAGCCGTGATCGCGCGTCGGCACCTCGTTGCGGCCGGCAGCCTGGCGCTGGCGGGCTGCGCCAGCACGCGGCGGCCGGCGCCGCTGGGGCACGTGGTGGTGGTGGGCGGCGGCTTCGGCGGCGCCACGGCGGCCCGCTACCTCAAGCTCTGGGGCGGCGCCGCGGTGGATGTGACGCTGGTGGAGCGCCACGCGGCTTTCACGTCCTGCCCGATGTCCAACCTTGTCATTGGTGGCGTGCGCGACCCGGCCAGCATCAGCCACAGCTATGCCGGCCTGGCCGCGCAGGGCGTGGTGCGGGTCACCGCCAGCGTGGCCGGCATCGACCCCGTGGCCCGCACGCTCACGCTGCAGGGCGGCGCCCGCCTGGCGTGGGACCGGCTCATCCTCGCGCCCGGCATCGGTTTCATGCCCGACGAGGTGCCCGGCCTGCGCGCC
>JBBIVU010000257.1:0-4520 GCA_037439585.1 Roseateles sp.
GCGATGCGCAATTCGCCCCCCGGTAAAACTTCGGCCACCACGGCCATGATCTTGGCTGTCCCAATATCCAGCCCGACGACCAAATCCTTGTATTCCTTGGCCATGTCCGTCCTCAGCGTTTTCTATTTGCGGGTTTACCCGGAATTTGTGTCGTCACGCCGCGCAGCTTGACCGCGTAGCCGTCGGCGTGGCGCAGGTCGGCGGACAGCAGCGGGCTGCGGTACTGCGCGGTGATCTGCGTGATGGAGCGGGCAAAGCGCCCGAAGCGCTCGACGACCTCGGTCTCGCGGCCTCGGCCCAACTCGATGACGGCGCCACTGCCCAGCGTGGCGCGCCAGGAGCCGCGGCCAGAGAGATCCAGCCGGTCGATGGACTCGCCCAGTTTGCCGACGGCCGGCGTCAGCGCGCGCCACATCTGCAGCATCGCACCTGCGGTGCCAGCGGGTCCAGCCAGCACCGGCAAGTCCTCGTCTTCCACGTCACCCAGGTTGGCCTGGAACACCTCGCCGAAGCTGTTCACCAGCGCGCGCTCGGCTGCGGTGTCGGTGGCGGCGTCAGCGCCATCGACCCGTGCCTCCCAGTAAGCAGCGGCGCGGTGCTCTTCCAGGTTGACCTTGAGCCGCATGGGCCACAGGCGTTGCAACTGCGCATGGCGCACCCAGGGCACGGCCTCGAAGGCGGCACGGCCGTCCTTCAGGTTCATGCTGAAAAAGGATCCCCGCAATCGCGGTAACGCGTTGGCGCGCAACGAGGCCACGCTGTTGCGACTGACGTCACCCTCCACCTGGATCGTGCGCACGCTGAACACCGGCAATTGCACCACCCAGCGCAACGCCGCCCAGGCCGCCGCAACCAGCAGCGCAGCCATGAGCAGCGCCGACACCGCGTTCATCAGGCGGACGTCGGGGGGCAGCGCAACGGCAGCGGCGGCGGAGTTCATGTCAGGCGGCCGGGCGGTCCAGCCGGGCCTGGGCCAGCAGCCACAGGCACAGGTGCGGGTAGTCGATGCCCACCGCCTGTGCGGCCTTGGGCACCAGGGAGTGCGAGGTCATGCCCGGGCTGGTGTTCATCTCCAGCAGGAAGGGCTTCATGTCGCTCTTGCGCAGCATCAGGTCGGCACGGCCCCAGCCCCGGCAGCCCAGCAGGCGGTAGGCGCGCAGCACCAGTTGGCGGATCTCGGCCTCCAGCGCGGCCGGCACCGAGCCGAAGAGGTACTGCGTGGTGTCGGTCTCGTACTTGTTGGCGAAGTCGTAGTTGCCGGCCTCGGCGCGGATCTCGATGACGGGCAGCGCCACGGCGCCCTCCCCTTCGCCCAGCACGGCGCAGGTCAGCTCGGGGCCTTCGATGCACTGCTCGAACAGCAGTTCGTCATCAAAACCCAGCGCCAGCTCGACGGCGCCCTGCATCTCGGAGTAGCCGGCTGCCTTGGTGATGCCGATGCTGCTGCCCTCGTGCGGCGGCTTCACGACCACCGGCAAGCCCAGCACGTCGGGGATGGTGCGGATGCGCTCGCGCGTCAGCTCGGCGCGGGTGAGTGCCAGGTACTGCGGCGTGGGCAGGCCCTCGTTGGCCCAGAGCCGCTTGGTCATGGTCTTGTCCATGGCCACACCGGAGGCCGTCACGCCCGAGCCGGTGTAGGGGATGCCCAGCCATTCGAGGGCGCCCTGCAGGGTGCCGTCTTCGCCACCGCGGCCGTGCAGCGCGATGAAGGCGCGCTGGAAGCCCTCATCCTTGAGCGCCTGCAGCGGGCGCTCGGCGGGATCGAAGGCGTGCGCATCCACGCCGATGGACTTGAGCGCGTCCAGCACGCCGGTGCCGCTCATCAGCGACACCGGCCGCTCGGCGCTGTGGCCGCCGAACAGCACGGCGACCTTGCCGAGCGACGCGGCGTTGATGTTCAGATCGATCGGCGTGTTCATGCCGAGCCTCCTTGGAAATGTGCGGCCACCCGCCTGGGCAGTGCGCTCATCGAGCCGGCGCCCATGCCGATGACGACATCGCCGTCGCGGGTCAGCGCCGCCAGCGCGGCGGGCATGTCGGCCACGGTGGCCACGAAATGCGGCGTGCCCAAGGCTGCGGCCAAGGCCGCACCGGTGGCGCCGTCGATGACCGCTTCCCCGGCCGAGTACACCTCGGTCAGCAGCACCACGTCGGCACCCTGCATCACACGGACGAAGTCGGCAAAGCAGTCGCGCGTGCGGGTGTAGCGGTGCGGCTGGAAGGCCAGCACCAGGCGGCGGCCCGGGTAGGCGCCTCGCGCGGCAGCCAGCACGGCAGCCATCTCGACCGGGTGGTGGCCGTAGTCGTCCACCAGCGCAAAACGGCCACCGTCGGCGGCGGGCCATTCGCCATGCTTCTCGAAGCGCCGGCCCACGCCGGAGAACTTGGCCAACGCCGCCACGATGGATTCGTCCGGGCAGTCCAGTTCCATCGCGATGGCGATGGCCGCGAGCGCGTTGCGCACGTTGTGCTCGCCCGCCAGGTTGAGCAGCACGTCCAGGTCGGCCGCGCCCTCGCGCTCGCAGGTGAAGCGCATCTGCGCGCCGGCCAGGGCCTGCACGTTCACGGCGCGAACGCCCACGCCTTCCGACAGCCCGTAGCTCACCACCGGCCGCTCGATGCGGCCCAGGATGGCGCGCACGCCGGGGTCGTCCGCACACACCACGGCCGCGCCGTAGAACGGCATGCGGTGCAGGAATTCGATGAAGGCCGCGTGGAGCTTCTCGACCGAGTGGCCGTAGGTGTCCATGTGGTCTTCGTCGATGTTGGTGACGACAGACAGCACAGGGCTGAGCTTGAGGAAGGACGCGTCGCTCTCGTCGGCCTCCACGACGATGAATTCGCCCCGGCCGAGGCGCGCATTGGCGCCCGCCGCGTTGAGCTTTCCGCCGATGACGAAGGTCGGGTCCAGGCCCGCCTCGACGAGGATGGCGGTGACCAGCGAGGTCGTCGTCGTCTTGCCGTGCGTGCCGGCGATGGCGATGCCACGGCGCAGCCGCATCAGCTCGGCCAGCATGACGGCGCGCGGCACGACCGGGATCTGGCGCGCGCGGGCGGCGACCACCTCGGGGTTGTCGGCCGCCACGGCGGTGCTCGTCACCAGGGCCTGCGCGTTGCCGATGTGGGGCGCCGCATGGCCGATCTCCACGCGCAGGCCCAGGCCGCGCAG
Organism: Roseateles sp.; assembly: GCA_037439585.1. Lineage (GTDB taxonomy): Bacteria > Pseudomonadota > Gammaproteobacteria > Burkholderiales > Burkholderiaceae_C > Pelomonas. The sequence continues at coordinate 3,170 of JBBIVU010000257.1, forward strand.
GCGCTCGGTGGTGGCGCTCTCGGCGGCGTCAGACCCGCTCACCGTGAAGCCCAGGTTGTGCAGGATCTCGGCGATGCCGCTCATGCCGGCGCCGCCGATGCCCACGAAATGCAGCCGTTGAACCGCGTGCTTCACTTCAACATCCCTTCGATCTCGTCCGCGACGCGCGCGGCGGCGCGCGGCCGGGCCAGTGAGCGGGCCTTCTCGCCCATGGCCAGCAGGGCAGTCCGGTCCAGGCCACTCAACAGCTCATGCAGCCTTTGCGGTGTCAGCTCGGTCTGCGGCAGGTGGAGGGCCGCGCCGTGCTGGGCCATGAAGACGGCGTTGTCGCGCTGGTGCGAGGTGGTGCTGACCACCAGCGGCACCAGCACGGCCGCGCAGCCGGCGGCGCAGAGTTCGCTTACGGTGATGGCCCCCGCGCGGCACACCACCACGTCGGCCCAGGCCAGCGCCGCGGCCATGTCGTCGATGAAGGGGCGCACCTCGGCGGACAGGCCGGCGTCGGAGTAGGCCTGCCACACGGCACCCAAATGGTCTTGCCCCGACTGGTGCAGCACCTGCGGGCGCTGCTCGGCCGGCCACAGGGCCAGGGCCTGCGGCAGGGCCTGGTTCAGTGCGCGCGCGCCGAGCGAGCCGCCCAGCACCAGCAGGCGCAGCGGGCCCGTGCGACCACTCATGCGCTCGGCCGGCAGGGGCAATGCCTCGATCTCCGCCCGCACCGGGTTGCCGCTCACGACCGCCCCGCGCGTGGACGCTGCCGCGGCGCCGTCGAAGCCGAACGCGATGCGCTTGGCAAAGGGTTTGAGCACCTGGTTGCTCTTGAGCATGGCCGCGTCGGCATTCACCAGCATCAGCGGCCGGCCGCTGAACACAGCAGACAGGCCGGCCGGCACGCACACGTAGCCGCCCATGCCCAGCACGGCCGTGGCGCGGCGCTGGGCATAGACGCGGCGCGCGGCACCCAGCGACTTGAAGAAGCCCACGATGCCGCGCAGCGTGTGGCCCAGGCCCTTGCCGCGCAGGCCGGCGAAGGGCAGCGCGTCGATCTCGATGCCGCGCGCCGGCACCAGGCGGTTCTCCATGCCCTGCGGTGTGCCGATCCACGACACCGTCCAGCCGCGCCGCTGCATCTCCTCGGCGACGGCCAAGCCGGGAATGACGTGGCCGCCCGTGCCGGCGGCCATCACGACGAGGTGCTTCTCGGTCATTGGAGCCCCTCGTCCAACGGGTACGTTGGCCGATCCCCCGAGGGGATGCGGGCCGGCTCGGGAGCGGCCCAGCGCTCGGCCCGCCATGCACTACGGCCTTCACGACTCATGACCGGCCTCCCCGCATCATTTGCCTGTTTTCA
>JBBIVU010000258.1:0-4509 GCA_037439585.1 Roseateles sp.
CGCTGCAGACGGCGGCGACTGGCGCTGGCATGAACTGCAGGCCCACGTTCCCCAGCGCGACCGCCAGGGCCGCGCCCGCAGCCTGATCGCCTCGCTGGCCGACATCAGCTGGCGCCACATGGCCGAGGAGCGCGAGCGCATGTCGGCCACGCTCTTCCAGCAGGCCAGCGAGGGCCTGGCTGTCTTGGACACCCAATGGCGCGCGGTGGAGGTGAACCCCGCGTACTGCGAGGTGCTGCACGCTCCGCGTGAAGCGTTGGTGGGTCGTCCGGCCGCACCGCTGAGCGGAGCCAACCTGCAGCGCAGCGGCCACGAGGCCGCCGAACTGCAGGCTGAACTCGCAGCTGGCCGTACCTGGAGCGGCCGGCTGCAGGTTGAACTCGACGATGGCGGCCACCACGTTTTTTCTGCCAAGCTCAGCCCGGTGCCCGAGCCCGACGGTGCCAGCCTGCGCTGGCGCCTGCTCAGCTTGACCGACCTGGGTGAGACGCTGCGCCAGCAGGACCTGCTGCGCCGCCGCCTGCGCTACGACCTGGCCACGGGCCTGCCCAACCGCGACGAGTTCATGCGCTTGCTGCAGGACGGCATGGCCGCTGCCAACCGCGACGGCTACCAGCTCGTCGTCGGCATCATCGACCTGGACGATTTCGGCCGCCTCAACGCCGAGCATGGGCAACTGGTGGCCGACGCTGTGCTGCTGCAGCTCAGCGGCCGCCTGCAATCCACACTGCGCGGTTCGCGCGGCGCCTCTCCCGACACGGCCGACCAGCTGGCACGCCTGCACGGCGACGAGTTCGCCTTTCTGATGCGCGTGCAGGCCTCGGAAGAGGCTCAGCACGGCGTGGACCGCCTGTTGGCGGTCCTGTCGACCCCGGTAGCCGTGCGCGAAAGCCGCTTTGGCGAAGACATGGCGCTGGAGATCGGGGCCAGCATGGGCGTCACGCTTTACCCCCAGGACGACGCCGACGCTGAAACCCTGCTGCGCCACGCCGGCCACGCCCTCTACCGGGCCAAACGTGCCGGGCGCTGTCGTGTGCAGTTCCACGACCCGACGCTGGACCAGCGCGACGAAGCCGGCCTGATCGCACTTGCGCGCTTGCAGAGGGCGTTGGACGCGGGCGAACTGCTGCTGCACTACCAGCCCCAGATCGACCTGCGGACGGGCCAGCTGATGGGCGTAGAAGCCCTGCTGCGCTGGCAGCACCCGGAACGCGGCCTGCTGGCGCCAGCGCATTTCCTGCCCCTCATCGAAACCACCGGGCTGGCCGTGCAAATTGGCGACTGGGTCATCGAGAAGGCGCTGGCCCAGGCGGCTGATTGGGTGCGACTCGGGCTGAACGGTGGCAAAGGACTGCCGGTCAGCGTGAACGTCGGCGTCCGCCAGCTTAGCCGCCACGACTTCCCTCAACGTCTGCAGGAACTGATCCAGCGTCAGCCCCCCGACGTCGCGGCGCTGCTGCATCTGGACGTGCTCGAAGCCGACGCCCTGGCCGAGACCGCGGCCACCCAAGCCCTCATCCAGCGCTGCCTGAGCCTGGGCGTGGGTATCGCGCTGGACGACTTCGGCGCGGGCTACTCGCGGCTGAGCTCGCTCAAGCGGCTGCCGGTGGACACCCTCAAGCTCGACCGCAGCTTCGTCCAAGGCATGCTGGGGGATGCCCAGGATCTCTCGCTCGTGGAAAGCGTCATTGGCCTGGGTCGCAACATCGGCTGCGCCGTGCTAGCCAAGGGTGTCGAAAGCCGCGCCCATGCGCGGGAACTGCTGCGCCTGGGCTGCCGGCTCGGGCAAGGCAACGGCATTGCTGCCGCCATGCAACCCTCGGCCTTGCCGGGCTGGATCGACACCTTCGCCCAGGCCGACTGGCCGAGCCAACTGCACAGCGCTTCCCAGGCGCCTCTTTAAACTCCCGGGGTGATTCCCCAAGGTTTTATCCAGGATTTGCTGACCCGCGTCGACATCGTCGAGGTGGTGGGCCGTCACGTCGATCTCAAGAAGGCGGGCATCAACCACAAGGGCTTGTGCCCTTTCCACGGCGAGAAGTCACCCAGTTTCATCGTCAGCCCCAGCCGCCAGACCTACCACTGCTTCGGCTGTGGTGTGCACGGCAATGCCATCGGCTTCCTGATGGAGCACACGGCAGCCACCTTCGTCGAGGCCGTGGAAGATCTGGCCCAGCAGGTCGGCATGGTCGTGCCCCGGGATGAGCGCAGCCCGGAGCAGCACGAGCGTGCCAAGGCCGAGAGGGCCCGCCAGCAAAGTCTCACCGACGTGTTGGCACGCGCCGCCGACTTCTACAAAGCCCAGCTTCGCAAGTCCGAGCGCGCTGTCGGCTACCTCAAAGGCCGCGGCCTGACGGGCCAGATCGCTGCGCGCTTCGGCCTGGGTTACGCGCCGGAAGGCTGGCGATCTCTGGCCAGCGGGTTTCCGTCCTATGACGACCCGCAACTGGTCGAAGCCGGCCTGGTCATCACACCCGAGATCGAACCCGGCCAGGAAGCCAAACGCTACGACCGCTTCCGCGACCGCGTCATGTTCCCCATCCGCAATGTGCAGGGCGAAGTCATCGGCTTCGGCGGCCGCGTGCTCGACAAGGGCGAGCCCAAGTACCTGAACTCTCCCGAAACGCCGGTGTTCATCAAGGGGCGAGAGTTGTACGGCCTGTTCGAAGGTCGTCAGGCCATGCGCCAGCGCGGCCACGCCCTGGTGGTGGAAGGCTACATGGACGTCGTGGCCCTGGCCCAATACGGCATCGGCAACGCCGTGGCCACCCTGGGGACGGTCTGCACGGCCGACCATGTGCACAAGCTCTTCCGGCACACGGACATGGTCGTGTTCAGCTTCGACGGCGACGCAGCCGGCCGCCGCGCCGCCAGCCGCGCGCTGGAAGCCGCTCTGCCCCACGCCACCGAGACGCACACCATCAAGTTCCTCTTTCTGCCCACCGAGCACGACCCGGACTCCTATGTCCGCGAGCTCGGTGCCGAGGGCTTCGAACGCTGCATCGAAGGTGCCGTTCCGCTGTCACGCCAGCTGTTGAACGTCGCCTCGGAGGGCTGTGACCTGGGCACTCCCGAGGGACGAGCGCGCATGCTCAACCAGGCCAGACCGCTCTGGTCGCTCTTGCCCGATGGCCTGCTGCGCCGCCAACTGCTCGGTGAACTCGCACGACAGGGGCAATTGCCGGAAACCGAACTGCAAGCGCTCTGGCTGGGAGAAGCCCCGGGTGCGGCACACGAGGCCCAGGCGCCAGCCAAACACCCGTCTGCGGAGAAACCGCGCTGGCAGCCCAAGGGGGAATGGAAGCCCAAGGGCGAGTGGAAATCACGCCGCGACCGCGAGGCCGAACCCCGGCCAGCCGGCCCGCGCACCACCCCTGCCACGCCGGCTGATCACGCCACGCGGCTGCTGCTCCAGCACAGCGAACTTTGGGAGACGCTGGGCGAAGAGGAACGGTTGCTGCTGCACGACCTGCCTGGCGTGCACGGGGAACTCATCCAGTGGCTGGAACGCCAGCTCACCCACCACGGCGCCTCGCCCTGGGCCGCTCTGGAGGCCGGATTGATCGAGGCCGGATTGGGTGGGCCTGCCGGACAGGTGATCCATCCGGTTCACGAACTGGGCGCGGAGGCAGACCCAGCCAAGGAACTCGCCGCCGCGCTGGCCAGACTCCGGCGAGCGCAGATCGATGCCGAAATCGCCAGCCTGCTGGCGCAGGCCTCGCTCAGCGAAGCCGACCGCCTGCGCTACCGGGAGCTGCGTGCCCATGCGGACGAACTCAAGGGTGGCGTGCAGGCCACGTGACAGGGGAAACATCCGGGGAATTTTGACCCTCGGATGGAATTGACGCACAATCTTGCGTTTTCCGCGCGCGTCAACAAGAGTGACGGCAGAGAGATGCCGGACCCGGCCGCCCAGCGACACTGGGCAACCCAACGGGATGACCCAAGGGGTTTTAAAGGCCAACTCCACCGCCGCCTCTGCACTCCAAACGATCACGCCAGCTTGTTCGCGCCACGCCAGGGTCCTTCTGCCGACACATTCGGCCGATACCTGGCGACGAAAGCCACTGCCTTCATGCCCCGCTGGCCTTGACGCCGAGCCCGGGCTGAGCGCGGTGGCTGCTGCATTTCTGAATTGACCGCGCCAACCCGAAGGACCTGCATGACCGCCAAGAAGACCGCGACCAAGGCCAGCCCCGCTCCCGCCGAAGAGCCCAAGAAGAAAACGGCCGTGAAGGCTGCGGCCGAAGCCCCCGCCAAGGCAGCCAAGGCAGCGGCCAAGCCGGCAGCAAACGCTGCCGACGAAGACAAGCCCAAGCGCGGTCGCAAGCCGAAGGCGGAAACGACGTCCAAGAAGGCCGCCAAGATTACACGCGAGTCTGCTGCCAAGCGCGACCGAGATCGTCTGCGCCCTCGGCCTCCTCTTCGGCATGGTGATCTTCGGGCAGCTGAAGAACCTGCCGGTGCACAAGTCGATGAAGGAGATCTCCGAGCTGATCTACGAGACCT
>JBBIVU010000259.1:0-4491 GCA_037439585.1 Roseateles sp.
GTGAGGCGCTTCGAGAAGCACTTCAGGGCGCGGTGACGTGCGGCGATGAAAAAGGCCGCAGCCGGTGAGGGCTGCGGCCTTGCGCGGAGCGCTGAGGCGCTTACTGCGTCTTGGTTTCGGTGCCAGCCTTGGCGGCTGCGTCAGCCTTGGCGTGCTTGTGGCCACCCTGCTTGTGGGCATGCTTGGCACTGCTGGCGGCCTCTGCGGGCATGGCGGCGGCCGTGGGCGCAGCCGTTGTTGCGGCGGGCTTGGCGGCAGTGGCCGGTGCCGCAGTGGGGGATGCCTTCGAGACGGCGGTGGGCGGTGTGGTGGCGCTTGTCGTGGCAGCCGGTGCGGCCGTCGCACCTTGGGCCAGTGCCACGCCAGAGGCGAGCGTGATGAGGGCGGTGGCGAGGGTGGTCTTCAGCGTGTTCATCTTGGGTGCTCCAGGTTGTTGAGGGTTTCGTTGCGGGCTTCGCGAAAGCTTGTGGAGACAACGACTGCTCGTGGCGGCGGGTTGACGTCGACCGCATGCGTTGCAAAGCCTTACAACAGCCAGAATCACGTCCATGAACACCGCACACCCCTTCGACTGGAAAGCCGGCTACCCCAGCCGGCGCAGCCCGCTGTTCGCTCGCAACATCGTGTCCACTTCGCACCCGCTGGCGGCCCAGGCCGGACTGCGGGTGCTGCAAGCGGGTGGCAACGCGGTGGACGCTGCCATCGCCACCGCTGCGTGCATGACCCTGGTGGAGCCTTGCAGCAACGGCCTGGGCTCTGACGCCTTCTGCATCCTGTGGGATGGGCGGCAACTGCATGGCTTGAACGCGTCCGGCCCGGCGCCGGCGGCCTGGACACCGGCGTCTTTCAGCGGGCCGGCCATGCCCCGGCGTGGCTGGGGTTCGGTCACTGTGCCCGGTGCGGTTGGAGGGTGGGTGGCGCTGAGCGAGCGCTTCGGCAAGCTGCCTTTCGCCGACCTGATGGCACCAGCCATCGAGATCGCAGAGCGGGGCTACGCCGTGCCGCCTATCGTTCACGGCAAATGGGCGATGGCGGCAGCGCTGAGCGAGATCACCTCGCAGCCCGGCTTCGCGCAGGCCTTCCTGCCGCACGGCCGCACCCCCGCCGTGGGCGAGGTGTTCCGCTTTGCGGACGCGGCACGCAGCCTCAAGCTGATTGCCCAGACCAGCGGCGAGGCCTTCTACCGGGGCGAGATCGCCGCCGCGCTGGCCCGCTTCGCCCGCGACACCGGTGGCGCGCTGACCGAGGCCGACCTGGCCGCCTACCAGCCCGAATGGGTCACGCCGTTGGCGAAGGACTTTGCCGGCCACACGCTGCACGAGATCCCGCCCAACGGCCAGGGCATTGCGGCGCAGATGGCGCTGGGGCTGCTGGAGCATTGCAACGTGACAGCGCATGCCGTGGACAGCCCCGAGGCCCAGCACCTGATGATCGAGTCGATGAAGCTGGCCTTTGCCGATGTCTACCGCCACGTGGCGGAGCCGGGCGCGATGCAGGTCAGCGCCGCGCAGTTGCTCGACCCGGCTTACCTCGCCGCCCGCGCCCGGCTGATCGACCCGCAACGCGCCCAGGTATTCGGCGCCGGCAACCCCGTCAAGGGCGGCACCATCTACCTGACCGCAGCGGACGAGCGCGGGATGATGGTGAGCTTCATCCAGAGCAACTACATGGGCTTCGGCTCGGGCCTGGTGCTGCCAGGGTACGGCGTGAGCCTGCAGAACCGCGGCCACTGCTTCACGCTGGAGGCTGGCCACCCCAACCAGGTAGCGCCGGGCAAGCGGCCCTTCCACACCATCATTCCGGCCTTCCTGACCAAGGACGGCGCGCCCGTGATGAGCTTCGGCGTGATGGGCGGCAACATGCAGCCGCAGGGCCACCTGCAGACGCTGGTGCGCATGCTCAGCTACAGCCAGAACCCGCAGGCGGCTTGTGATGCGCCGCGCTGGCGTTTCAACGAGGGGCTGTCGATCAACGTCGAGCCCCACATGCCGGCCGCCACCATCGAGGGCCTGCGCGCGCGCGGCCACCAGATCGGCGACATCCATGACAGCTACCAGGACTTCGGCGCCGGCCAGTTCATCTGGCGCCTGGGCGACCCGGCGGTCGAGGGCTACGTGGCCGCCAGCGACCCCCGCCGCGACGGTGCTGCCGTGGGGTGGTGAATCATGACTGCCGGCACGCGGCCTGCGCGGGGTTGCGCTGCTAGCATGGCTCACATGACCAAGTTGCTCGACCTCGACTGACGCCGCCCGGCGTCCCTCCATCCCGGCGGGGCCACCCCCCGCCCGTCGAGTCCTGTCGGAGCCCCCAGCGTCATGTCTCTCAAGTTCTTCACCCTCGCGCCCGGCGACCTGCTGCGCGACGCGGTCTACCGGCGGCTGTGGTCGTCCATCCTCACGTCGTCCCTGGGCGGCCAGATCACCATGCTGGCACTGCCGCTTACGGCCGCTGTGCTGCTGCAGGCCAGCCCGACGCAGATGGGCTGGCTGCAGGCCATGGAGATCCTGCCCTTCGTGCTGTTTTCGCTGCCGGCCGGCGTGCTGCTCGACAGGGTGCGCAAGCTGCCGGTCTACGTGGCCGGCGAGACGCTGCTGGCGGTGGCCGTGGCCAGCGTGCCGGTGGCAGCGTGGAGCGGCCACCTCGGCATGGGCTGGCTTTACGTGGTCGGCTTCGTGCTTGGCTGCGTCTATACGGTGGCCGGCAGCGCCGCGCAGGTCGTGCTCACCCAGGTGGTGCCGCGCGAGCGGCTGGTGGAGGCCCATGCCAAGAACGCGCTGGCGTCGTCGGGTGCCGAGGTGGCGGGGCCCGGCCTGGCCGGGGCGCTCATCAAGGTGCTGGGGGCGCCGTTGGCGCTGGCGGTGAACGCGGCGCTGCTGCTGGCCTCGGCGGCCATCCTGCGCGGCATCCGGGTGCAGGAGCACCTGGGCGCGGGCACGGGCGGTGACTTCTGGGCGCAGCTGAAGGAGGGGCTGCGCTTCGTTCGCGAGCGCGCCTTGCTGGTGAGCCTGGCGACGGTGGTGGGCGTCTGGCAGCTCTGCCACAACGCGGCGCTGGTGGTGCAGATCCTGTTCGCCACGCGGGAGCTGCAGCTGTCGCCGCAGACCGTGGGCCTGTCTTACGTGGCGCTGGGCGCGGGCACGGTGCTGGCCAGCGTGCTGGGCCACCGCATCAGCCAGCGCATGGGGCCCGGGCCCTGCCTGGTGCTGGGCTTCGCGGCCTGCGGCCTGGGGTGGCTGCAGCTGGCCTTCGCGCCCATGAACGGCTGGGGCGTCGTGTCCTTCGGCGTCATGCTGTTCGCCTTCGGCGTGGGGGCGGTGCTGATCTTCATCAACTTCCTGTCGCTGCGCCAGGCGGTCACGCCCGCGCCGCTGCTGGGCCGCATGACCAGCACCATGCGCTGGCTCATCCTGCTGCCGGCCGGCCCAGGGGCGCTCATCGGTGGCTGGTTGGGCGAGCACGTGGGCCTGCGTTCGGCGCTGGCGTTCTCCGGCGTGGGCGCCTGCCTGCTGGCGGCGGTGGCCTGGCGGCATCCCGTCATCCGCCGTGTGCGCGAACTGCCCAAGCCGGTGGAGGTGGTGTCGACATGAGCGCTGAGCGCTGGGCCGATCCCGAGCCGGCGCGCGTCCCCTCGGGGACCGGCTGCCGTACCCGGCAGTCGAGGGGCTGACATGACCGACCCGCTGCTGATCGACATCCCCGAGCGCCTGGACGCCGAGCGCACCGTGCTGCAGGTGCCGCGTGCCGGCATGGGTGCCGAGATGGCGGTGGTCATCGCCCAGTCGCTGGCCCACCTGCGGCCGTGGATGCCCTGGGCGCAGGAGGCGCCTTCGGCTGAAAGCGCGGAGCTGGTGGTGCGCCGCATGCAGGCCGACTTCCTGGCCCGCAACGACCTCTGCTTTCACATGTTCTCCCGCCGTGCCGACGGCAGCCCGGGCCGGCTGTTGGGCGGCACGGGCCTGCACCGCATCGACTGGGCGGTGCGCAAGTTCGAGGTCGGCTACTGGATACGCCCCGAAGTGGCCGGGCGCGGCCATGTGAGCGAGGCCGTTGCGCTGTTGACGGCATTGGCTTTCGAGCGGTTGGCGGCCCGGCGCGTGGAGATCCGCTGTGATGCCCGCAACAGCAAGAGCCGCGCGGTGGCCGAGCGCTGCGGCTTCGAGCTGGAAGGCGTGCTGCGTCAGGACGCTTTGGGTGTGGACGGCCAGCCGCGCGACACCTGCGTGTACGCCCGTGTCAGCGCCGGCATCACGGGCTGAACCGGTCCACCGCGTCGGTGATGAGGCCGTCGATGCCTTCGGAGATCAGCCGCTGGGCCACGGCCGCGTCGTTCACCGTGTAGACCAGCGCCCGCCAGCCCCTGGCGTGCAGGCGCTCGATCAGTGCGCGGTCCATCACCCGCCAGTTCGTGATGACCGCGACGACGCCCAGCGCCTCGGCGGCTGCGGGCCAGCCTTCCCACAGCGTGTCCAGCAGCAGCGCCCGGGGCAGGGC
>JBBIVU010000260.1:0-4488 GCA_037439585.1 Roseateles sp.
GATTTTCACGCGCACGATCTTGGAATCGTCGGCCACCAGCACCAGTGTCTCGTCGACCCGCAGTTCGCGTGTGGTCGCCGCCACAGCGGCCTCGGCGGCGCGGCGCTCCGCCTCCTGTGCTGCCTCCTGTGCTGCCACTTGTGCCGCATCTTGTGTCGCCTGAAGCGCAGCCTGGCGGGCTGCCTGGGCGGCCTGCTCAGCCGCCGCTTCAGCGGCTTGCCGAGCGGCGTCCTCGGCTGCCCGCTGTTCTGCCAGGCGCCGTGCGGCATCCTGCTCGGCAGCCTGGCGCTGTGCTTCGGCTTCGCGGGCCATGCGTTCAGCGATGAGTCGTTCGGCCTCAGCCGCTGCCTGCGCATCAGCCAGGCGGCGGGCTTCGGCGTCACGCGCCGCGGCCGCTTCTGCCCGCTGTTGCGCTTGAGCCGCGTCCTGCGCCGCGCGCGCATCGGCCTCCCGTTGTGCTTTGGCCAGGCGCTCGGCGTGGGCCTTAGCCTCTGCCTGGGCAACACGCTGGGCTTCGCGCCGTTCGGCATCGGCACGAGCGCGGCGCTGGCGGCGGTGGGCCAGCCCAAGCAACAACACAACGACGGAAGCCGCTGCGGCGGCCAGGATCCAGGTCAACAGCTCGTTCATCGTCTGGGCGAAAGTGCGGCGTCAAAGGCGCACATCATCGCGCCCTTGGGGGCGCTGCTTGGCAAAGCCTGCGGGACGGCAGGGCGCCCGGGGCGTCGTTTGTCACGCCGGGCCATCGCGCATCAGCGCTGGGGTGGAGGCAGCACGTGGGCCGTCTGCGTGGGGCCATCGGCCCGTTCACCCTCGCCCGGCACGAACAACGTCAGCAAGACGGCCACCACCGACACCAGCACCGTGGCGTTGAAGCGGAAGCGTGCGGATGCGGCCATGGCCCGATGGTGGGCCACATTTGCACCGGCCGCGCCCCCTAACTTGACAGTGAATGTTGGCTGCGCGCGGGTGAGCTCAGGCCTGGCGGCGTTCGAGCAGCGCCATGGCCTCGCCCACCAGCCCGCGCCTGAAGGCCAGCACGCAGACGATGAAGATCAGCCCGGTGACGAGGCTGACCGACTCGCCCAGGCCGTTGAACCAGGCCACGCCGGTCAGGTCTGCCAGCAGGTTGCCGAGGTCGCCGATCTTGTTTTCCAGGGCGATGATCACCAGTGCACCCACCATCGGCCCCGTGAGGGTGCCCATGCCGCCCACCAAGGTCATCAGGATGACGAGGCCGGAGGTGGTCCAGATCGCGTCGGTCAGCGTCGCGAAGCCCAGTACCAGGGTCTTGGTGGCGCCTGCGAGACCGGCCAGTGCTGCGGAAAGCACGAAAGCCAGCAGCTTGAAGTGGGCGGTGTCGTAGCCCAGCGATGTGGCACGGGCCTCGTTCTCGCGGATGGAGGTGAGCACCTGGCCGAAGGGCGAATGCACGATGCGGTAAATCAGCCAGAAGGCACCCACGAACAGCGCCAGCACCACGTAGAACAGCGTCAGGTCGTGCTCCAGGTGCAGGCCCAGGAAGCTGCCGCGCGGCACCGACTGCAGGCCGTCTTCGCCGCCGGTGAAGGGCGCCTGCAGGAAGAAGAAGTACAGCATCTGCGCCAGCGCCAGCGTGATCATCGAGAAATAGATGCCCGAGCGGCGGATGGCCAGCAGCCCGAACACGAGGCCCACGACCGCTGCGCCGCCCATCCCCAGCAGAAGCCCCACCGGCGTGGGCAGACCCCACACCTTGAGCGCGTGGCCGCACACGTAGCCCGCCGTGCCGAGGAAAGCGGCATGCCCGAAGGACAGCAGGCCGGTGAAGCCCACCAGCAGGTTGAATGCGCACGCGAACAGCGCATAGCACAGCACCTTCATCACGAAGACGGGGTAGGCACCCAACAGTGGCAGCAAGCCGATGCCGACGAAGAGCGCGGCGTAGCCGAGGAGCTTCTTGTTCATCACTTCTCTTTTCCGAACAAGCCCGCCGGACGGACAAGCAGCACGATGGCCATGACGACGAAGACGACCGTGTTGGAGGCCTCGGGGTAGAAGACCTTGGTCAGCCCCTCGACGATGCCCAGGCCCAGGCCGGTGAGGATGGAGCCCAGGATGGAGCCCATGCCGCCGATGACCACAACAGCGAACACGACGATGATGAGGTTGGACCCCATCAGCGCTGACACCTGCAGGATGGGCGCGGCCAGCACGCCGGCAAAGGCCGCCAGCGCCACGCCACCGGCGTAGGTGAGTGTGACCATGGCCGGTACGTTGATGCCGAAGGCCTGCACAAGCTTGGGGTTCTCGGTGCCGGCACGCAGCTTGGCGCCGAGCGACGTCTTCTCGATCAGCGCCCACACGGCGAAGCAGACGATGAGCGACGCGACGACGACCCAGCCTCGGTAATTGGGCAGGATCATGAAGCCGAGGTTGGTGGCGCCTTGCAGCGCATCGGGCACCTGGTAGGGCTGGCCCGACACGCCGTAGAAACTGCGGAACACGCCCTCGATGACCAGCGTGATGCCGAAGGTCAGCAGCAGGCCGTAGAGGTGGTCCAGCTTGTAGAGCCACTGCAGCATGGTGCGTTCGATGACGATGCCGATCAGCCCCACCGCGAGCGGCGCGAGACCGAGCATGAACCAGTAGTTCAGCCCGAGGTATTCCAGCCCCATCCAGGCGAAGAAGGCCCCCATCATGTACAGCGCCCCGTGGGCGAAGTTGATGATGTTGAGCATGCCGAAGATGACCGCCAGGCCGAGCGACAGCATCGCGTAGAACGAGCCGTTCACCAGGCCCAGCAGCAGCTGGCCCAAGAGGGCCGGCAGGGGAATACCGAAGAGTTCTGTCATGTCACGCGCGTCTCAGGAATACGCCACAGAGACACAGAGGCACGGAGAGAGCAGCCAAAGGATTTCCTCTGTGTCTCAGGGCCTCTGTGGCTGTGTTCACTTCTTCACCAGCGGGCACTTCGAGTCGGCCAGCTTGGTGAACGCCTCTTCGCCCGGGATCTTGGCCACGACCTTGTAGTAGTCCCAGGGCTCAGTGGATTCCTTGGCCGACTTCACCTGCATCAGGAACATGTCGTGGATGCCGCGGCCGTCTTCCTTGCGGATGGTGCCGGTGGTGTAGAAGTCCTTGATCGGCGTGGCCTTCATCTGGGCGATGACCTTGTCGGCGTCGTCGGTCTTGGCGGCTTCGACGGCCTTCAGGTAGTGCGTGACGGCCGAGTAGTCGGCGGCCTGCAGCGACGAGGGCATGCGCTTCATTTTCTCGAAGAAGCGACGGCTCCAGGCACGGGCTTCCGGTGTCTGGTTCCAGTACCAGGAGTCGGTCAGGTACATGCCTTCGGTGGTCTTCAGACCCAGGGAGTGCACGTCGTTGATGAACATCAGCAGGCCGGCGAGCTTCATGCCCTTGGTGATGCCGAACTCGTTGGCGGCCTTGATGGCGTTGATGGTGTCGCCGCCGGCGTTGGCCAAGCCCAGGATTTGCGCGCCCGAGCCCTGCGCCTGCAGCAGGAAGCTGGAGAAGTCACTGGCGTTGAGCGGGTGCTTGACGGCGCCCTTGACCGTGCCCCCGTTCTTCTGCACCACGGCCGTGGTGTCGGCCTGCAGGGCCTGGCCGAAGGCGTAGTCGGCCGTCAGGAAATACCAGTTCTTGCCGCCGGCCTTGGTGACCGCGCCGCCCGTGCCGTTGGCCAGGGCCACGGTGTCGTAGGCGTAGTGGATGGTGTAGGGCGTGCAGTTGGCGTTGGTGAGCGCCGAGCTGCCGGCGCCGATGGAGATGAAGGGGCGCTTCTTTTCGGCCGCGACGGTGGCCATGGCCAGGTTGGCGCCGGAGTTGGTGCCGCCAATCAGCAGGTCCAACCCCTGCGTGTCGATCCACTCGCGGGCCTTGGCGGAGGCGACGTCGGCCTTGTTCTGGTGGTCGGCAAAGATCAGCTCGACCTTCTTGCCCGCCGTGACGCCCTTGAGGTCGGCGATGGCCATCTTGATGGCTTCCACGCCACCGGCGCCGTCGATGTCGGCGTAGACGCTGGACATGTCGGTCAGGAAGCCGATCTTGATGACATCGCCCGAGATCTGGGCCTGGGCAGCCCATCCACAGGTGGCGAGGGCAGCGGCGATGAGGGTCTTTTTCATGGTTTGTCTCCAGTGGGGTGTGGGATCAGACGCTGAGCAGCTCGTCCATCTGGGCCTGGCGGGCGGGCAGGTCAGCGGCAGGGAAGGAGAGCACGACTTCGCCGTGCTCGATGACGATGAAATGGTCCGCCAGCGGTGCGGCGAAGCGGAAGTTCTGCTCCACCATGACGATGGTGAAGCCCTGGGCCTTGAGCGCCCGGATCATGCGGGCCAGGGCCTGGACGATGACGGGGGCCAGGCCCTCGGAGATTTCGTCCAACAGCAGGATGTCGGCCCCCGTGCGCAGGATGCGCGCCACCGCCAGCATCTGCTGCTCGCCGCCGGACAGCCGCGTGCCCTGGCTGTGGCGGCGCTCCGCGAG
>JBBIVU010000261.1:0-4466 GCA_037439585.1 Roseateles sp.
CCGGCGAGAAAGCCGCGCCCGAGCGGACTGTAGGCGACGCAGCTCACACCGAGCTCGCGACAGGCCGGCAGCAGCTCGCGCTCGGGATCGCGCCACCACACCGAGTACTCGACCTGCACGGCCTTGTCGAACTCCTGGCGCACCTGGGGAACGGTGGCTGGATTGCCCGAGGCGATGCGGTCGACCACGCGCTGCACGGTGTAGTACTCGAGCACGGTGGGGAAGACCTTCATGCCCACGACGGCCACGACAGCAGCGGTAGCCCCCCAAAACAGCAGGCCGATCAGCGTGAGCCCGCGCTGACGCTGGCCGGGAAGCCGCACCGCAGACGTCAACGGGGAAGAGCAGGCAGGACGGCGGGAGCTCATGGGCATCAATCGAAGAAGGTTCCGACGCGCTTGAGGTTACCGAAATTCATCCACACCAAGAAGGCCTTGCCAACGATGTTCTCGTCCGGCACGAATCCCCAGAAGCGGGAGTCGCGCGAGTTGTCACGGTTGTCGCCCATCATGAAGTAGTGGCCGGCCGGCACCTTGCAGGTGACGCCTTCGAGGGTGTACCGGCAGTTCTCCTGGAAGGGGAAAGGGCCATCGGCACGGTCCGGGCGGAAGTAGTGCGGTGCATCAGGCTGGACCAGGATCTGGTGCGCCTGGTCGCCCAGCTTCTCGGTGAAACGCGGGCGGTAGACGCGCGGCGAGCCGCTGTCGTCGTAGAAGTTGTCCACAGGCTTCGTCTCGGCAAGCCGGCCGTTCACATACAGCTTCTGGTTGACGTAGCTCACCTCGTCGCCCGGAACACCAACCACGCGCTTGATGAAGTCGGTCGACGGATCTTCGGGGTAGCGGAAGACCATCACGTCGCCGCGCTTGACGTCGTTGTTGGCAACGATCTTCTTGTTCAGCACCGGCAGGCGGATGCCGTAGTGGAACTTGTTGACGAGGATGAGGTCACCCACCAGCAGCGTCGGCACCATCGAGCCCGACGGGATCTTGAAGGGCTCAAACAGGAAGCTGCGCAGCAGGAAGACGACGAGGATCACCGGGAAGAGGCCGGCGGTCCAATCCAGCCACCAGGGCTGTTGCAGGATCTGCTGGCGCGCCGGCTCGATGTCGCCGTCCACCCGGGCGATGCCCTGGGCAGCCAGCTGTTCACGGCGCTTGGCGTCGTTGGCCACCAGGACGTCTGCCGCAGCGCGACGCGCCGGCGCAAAGTGGAAACGCTCGGCCAGCCAATACAGCAGGGTAACGGCCGTCAGGATGAACAGCAGCAACGCGAAGTTGCCGCTCCATCGCCCCGTGTACCAGCCGCCCAGGTAGGCCACCAGGGCCGCGTACAAAACACCGGTCAGAGCGCTCATCGATGAGGTTTTCAAGGGCAGAAGGGGAAGGGGGATCAGTCGTCGACTTGCAGGATGGCGAGGAAGGCTTCTTGCGGCACCTCGACCGAGCCGATCTGCTTCATGCGCTTCTTGCCGGCCTTTTGCTTTTCCAGCAGCTTGCGCTTGCGGGTGATGTCACCGCCGTAGCATTTTGCCAGCACGTTCTTGCGCAGCGCCTTGATGTTCTCGCGGGCGATGATGTTGGCGCCGATGGCGGCCTGGATGGCCACGTCATACATCTGGCGCGGGATCTGCTCGCGCATCTTGGCGGCCACGCCGCGGCCGCGGTACTGGCTCTGACTGCGGTGCACGATCATCGACAGCGGATCGACCTTGTCGCCGTTGATCAGGATGTCGACCTTGACGACATCGGCGGCGCGGTATTCCTTGAACTCGTAGTCCATGGACGCGTAGCCGCGCGAAACGCTCTTCAGCTTGTCGAAGAAGTCCAGCACGATCTCGGCCAGCGGGATCTCGTAGGTCAGCATGACCTGCTTGCCGTGGTAGGCCATGTTCAGCTGCACGCCGCGCTTCTGGTTGGCCAGCGTCATGACGACGCCGACGTAGTCCTGCGGCATGTAGAGATGCACCGTCACGATGGGCTCGCGGATCTCCTTCATCGCGCCGATCTCGGGCATCTTGGACGGGTTCTCGACCTGGATGACCTCGCCGGTGTTCAGCTCCACCTCGTAGATGACGCTGGGCGCCGTGGTGACGAGATCCTGGTCGAACTCACGCTCCAGGCGCTCCTGCACGATCTCCATGTGAAGCAGGCCCAGGAAGCCGCAGCGGAAGCCGAAGCCCAGCGCCTGGCTCACTTCCGGCTCGTAGCGCAGTGACGAGTCGTTGAGACTGAGCTTCTCCAGCGCGTCGCGCAGCTGGTCGTACTCGCTGGCCTCAGTCGGGTAGAGCCCTGCGAACACCTGCGGCTGGATTTCCTTGAAACCGGGCAGTGCCTCTGTCGCCGGGCCCTGGTTGTTCGGCAGCTTCTTTTCCAGCGTGACGGTATCGCCCACCTTGGCCGCGGCGAGTTCCTTGATGCCGCAGATGATGAAGCCAACCTCGCCGGCCTTGAGCACGTCGCGGTTCTCGCTCTTGGGCGTGAACACGCCCAGGTGATCGATGGGATAGACCGAGTCGGTCGCCATCATGCGGATGCGCTCGTTCTTGCGCAGTTCGCCGTCCACCATGCGCACCAGCATGACGACGCCGACGTAGTTGTCGAACCACGCGTCGATGATCATGGCGCGCGGCGCCGCCTCGGGGTTGCCGCGCGGCGGCGGCATGCGGGCGATGACGGCCTCGATGATCTCGTCGATGCCCATGCCGGTCTTGGCCGAGCAGGGAATCGCGTCGTCGGCGTCGATGCCGATGACGTCCTCGATCTCGGCCTTGGCGTTGTCCGGGTCGGCGGATGGCAGGTCCATCTTGTTCAACACCGGCACCACCTCAACGCCCAGATCCAGCGCGGTGTAGCAGTTGGCCACCGTCTGTGCCTCGACACCTTGCGATGCGTCCACCACCAGCAGCGCGCCTTCGCAAGCCGACAGCGAACGGCTGACTTCGTAAGAGAAGTCCACGTGCCCCGGCGTGTCGATGAGGTTCAGGTTGTAGACCTGCCCGTCTTTGGCCTTGTATTGCAGCGCGGCGGTCTGCGCCTTGATGGTGATGCCGCGCTCGCGCTCCAGGTCCATGGAGTCCAGCACCTGCGCTTCCATCTCGCGATCGCTCAGCCCGCCACAGCGTTGAATGATCCGGTCGGCCAGCGTGCTCTTGCCGTGGTCGATGTGGGCAATGATGGAGAAGTTGCGGATGTGATTCATGAGGTCTTGTTCTGCGCTGCCGTAGCAGGACACAACGGCGAAGCCGTTGCAGCGCAAGCTCACATCGCCTGCGATGTGAAGCCGCGTAGCGGCATGCTGAAGCTAAAAAAAAGGCACGTCGAAGAGGCGACGTGCCTTCCAACAAAGGTTTGGCAACTGCTTGTTGGGCTTTCATTGTAGCCAAAAGGCTCTGCCGAGAAGCCGCACCAGCATTGGTTTTCCGGCCGTTGCAGGCTGCCAACAAGAATTTTTAACCACAGCTTATCCACAGAGCCCTGTGGAATCCCTGTGGATCATTCCAAGGTGTTGCCAAGGAGCATCGATTCCGTCACCGCACGCCCTGTTGCCCGGGGTGCTGCCCTCAGATTTTAGCGAATCCAGCGAACAATCCGGCGCCGTTCCACGGAAGTTAGCCGGTACCAACTTTAAGAAACGATGGGCCGCGGCGTCCTGGGCTCCCCGAGATTTGTCGCATCGCGGAAAGCCCGAGCTCGCAGCCCTGGTTTTCACCGCGTCAACGGGCCGGCTTCAGCAGCACGAAGCTGACCACGTCATCCCGGCGCACCACCAGGTTGATCACCTTGGCCTTGTCGGCCTTGGCCATCTGAGCCTGGAAGGCCTTCACCGTGGCCACCTCAACGTTGTCCACGGACAGGATGAGATCGCCCTCACGCAGGCCCGCCCGGGCAGCTGCACCTGTCGCAGCATCCACCTTGACGCCGGATTTCAGCTTCAGTTCCTTGCGCTGGGCGTCCGTCAGCTCGGACACCTTCAAACCCAAGGCAGCACTGGCACTCGCAGCTGGGGCGTCCTTGTCGGCCGTGCCATCTGCCCCAGGCTTTGCGCGTTCGGCTTCGCCGACCGTGACAGCCACCTCCTTGAAGCCGCCACGACGGAACACCGTCAGCATCGTCCTGGACCCTGGCTTGATTGCCGCAATCATGCGGCGCAGGTCCAGCGCCTTCTCAACCACCTTGCCGTCCACCTTGGTGATGACATCCCCACCTTCGATGCCCCCCTTCTCGGCCGGGCTGCCCGCCGTCACATTGCTGACGACCGCCCCTTGGGGCTTGCCCAAGCCAAGTGCCTCGGCCTCTTCCTTCGTGATGTCGCGCGGCAGCACGCCCAGGAAGCCGCGCACGACCCGGCCACCCGCGCGCAATTGGTCGGCCACGCGCATCGCCTCGTCGATGGGGATCGCGAAGCCGATGCCCATGTAGCCACCCGAGCGGCTGTAGATCTGCGAGTTGATGCCCACCACCTCG
>JBBIVU010000262.1:0-4448 GCA_037439585.1 Roseateles sp.
CCTGTTGCACTATAGTGCAACAGGTTGTGGCTGCCGCCGTACAGCGCCGTGCTGGCCACGACGTGGCCGCCGGCGCCCATCAGCGTGGCGATGGCCAGGTGCAAAGCCGCCTGGCCGCTGGCGGTGGCGACGGCGCCAATGCCACCCTCCAGCGCCGCCATGCGCTCTTCGAACACGGCGGTGGTCGGGTTGGAGAGCCGGCTGTACACGTGGCCCGAGCGCTCCAGGTTGAACAGCGAGGCCGCGTGCTCGGAGTTCTCGAAGACGAAGGACGTGCTGAGGTGCAGCGGCGTGGCCCGCGCGCCGGTGCCCGGGTCGGGCGCGGCACCGGCATGCAAAGCGAGGGTGTCAAAGCCCGGCATGGTGTTTTCTATGGGGTGGAGTCGCGGGGATTGTGTGCTATGTTGCCCGGGCAATTTCGTACCGGAGGCAACCATGAAAGTCGTCGATATCCTGCGTGTCAAAGGCGGCACCCTGTTCACCGTCTCGCCGGATCAGCCGCTCAAGGACGCCCTGGACGTCATGTCCGAGCGCGACATCGGCTCCCTGGTCGTGATGGAGCATGGCGACCTCGTCGGCATGCTCACCTTCCGCGAGGTCATCCAGGCCGTGGTGAAGAACAGCGGCGCAGTGGGCACCACCATCGTCCGCACCGTCATGGACGACGCGCCGCTCACCTGCACGCCCGAGACCGAGATCGACGAAGTGCGCCGCATGATGCTGGGCCGCCACGCGCGCTACATGCCCGTGATGAACGGCAAGACGCTGATGGGCGTGATCTCGCTGTACGACGTGGCCAAGGCCGTGGTGGACAGCCAGGACTTCGAGAACCGCATGCTCAAGGCCTACATCCGCGACTGGCCCGTGGAAGAAAACCCCGCCGAGGCCGAACCCAAGCTCTGACGCGGGCACACCACGCGGGCCTCGCCCAGCGGTTCGCATCCCGGCAAGGCGGCCTTTGCGGGCCGCTTTTGCATTTCTGCGCCACCTAAAATCTTGCCCTTATGTCAGGCAGCACCTTCGGCGAACTCTTCCGCGTCACCAACTTCGGCGAAAGCCACGGCCCCGCCATTGGCTGCGTCATCGATGGCTGCCCGCCCGGCCTGGCGCTCAGCGAGGCCGACATCCAGCCCGAGCTGGACCGCCGCCGCCCCGGCACCAGCCGGCACGTCACGCAGCGCAACGAGCCCGACGCGGTCAAGATCCTGTCTGGCGTGTTCGAGGGCGTCACCACCGGCACGCCCATCTGCCTGCTCCAGCGAAACACCGACCAGCGCAGCAAGGACTACGGCAACATCCTCGACACCTTCCGCCCCGGCCACGCCGACTACACCTACTGGCGCAAGTACGGCGTGCGCGACCCGCGCGGCGGCGGCCGCTCCTCGGCCCGCCTCACCGCCCCCATGGTCGGCGCCGGCGCCGTGGCCCGCAAATGGCTGCGCGAGAAGTTCGGCACCGAGTTCCGCGGCTGCATGACGCAGCTTGGCGAGGTTCCCATCGCCTTCGAAGGCTGGCAGCACGTCGGCGAGAACCCCTTCTTCGCCGCCAACGCCAGCCAGATCGAAGCGCTGGAGGCCTACATGGACGCGCTGCGCAAGGCCGGCGACTCGGTCGGTGCCCGCATCCGCGTGGAAGCCACCGGCGTGCCCGTGGGCCTGGGCGCACCGCTGTTCGACAAGCTCGACGCCGACATCGCCTACGCCCTCATGGGCATCAACGCCGTGAAGGGCGTGGAGATCGGCGCGGGCTTTGCGTCCGTCGCCCAAAAGGGCACCGAGCACGGCGACGAACTCACGCCCGAGGGCTTTGCCAGCAACAACGCCGGCGGCGTGCTGGGCGGCATCTCCACCGGGCAAGACCTCGTGGCCGAGATCGCCATCAAGCCCACCAGCTCCATCCGCAGCCCCAAGTCCAGCATCGACCGCGCCGGCAACCCGTCCGTCGTGGAAACCTTCGGCCGCCACGACCCCTGCGTGGGCATCCGCGCCACCCCCATCGCCGAAGCCATGCTGGCCCTGGTGCTGATGGACCATGCGCTGCGCCACCGGGCGCAGTGCGGGGATGTGGTGCTGCCCACCGCACCCATCCCGGCGCAACGCTGAGTTCGAGTCGCCCCGGAGCGCCCGTGTCCTTTGTCACGGGGCGCAGCCGATCCTGTTCGCAGCTTGTCGCCCCGGATGCCGGCCTGGCCGTTGGCCGGTGCAGCTCACCCCCTGCAAACGGCGTTTCGTCACACGCCCGCTGCGCCGCCGCGCTCTGATTTCTAGACTGCAAATGTCTGTTTCAGAGCGTGTTGGGGAGAGTCATGCGCAAGTCGTTCAAATTGGGTGGGCTCGCGGCCGTGGTGCTGTCGATCGGGGGCGCCGGCGTTGCCGTGATGGCGAGCAAGGGCGATGGCCCCAAGGCGCCCGGTGACGAGAAGGCCAAGCCGGCACTGGAGTTCGTGGCCAGTGAGGTGGTGACCCCCACTCTGGCGGCCATGCCCGCCGTTGTGGAGTTCAGCGGGCCGCTGGTGGCGCCGGGCACGGCCATCGTGCGGGCCAAGAGCAACGGCACGCTGCTGGCCCTGGCGGTGGGCGAGGGCAGCCGCGTGCATGCGGGCCAGGTACTGGGCCAGGTGGACCTGGAAGAGCTGCGCCACCGCGTGGCCGAGCGCAGCGCCAGCATGGAAGCCATGCGCGCCCAGATGGAGCAGACCGAGCGCACGCACAAGGCCAACGTGGGCCTGGCAGACAACAACTTCATCGCGCCCACCGCGCTGGAAACCTCGAGGGCCTCTTATGAAGCTGCCCGCGCCAACTGGCAGGCCGCCAAGGCGCAGCTGGAAACCATGCAGGTCACGATGCGCCAGGCGGCGCTGGTGGCGCCGATCAACGGCATCGTGTCCAAGCGGCACGCGCTGCCCGGTGAGAAGCTGGCGGCGGAGCAGCAGATCCTGACCATCGTCGACCTCTCCAAGCTGGAGCTGGCCGGCCTGGTGGGCACGCACGAGGTGAGTCGCCTGCAGCCCGGCATGAAGGTGCAGGTGAAGGTGGAGGGCGTGGACGAGTCGGTGGAGGCGCGCATCGACCGCATCGCCCCCGCCGCCGAGCCCGGCACGCGTTCCATCGGCGTGACGCTGGTGCTGGCCAACCCCAAGGAGGCTTTCCGCGCCGGGCAGTACGCTGTGGCCAAAGTGGTGCTGGCGGACGACACGCAGCGCCTGACCGTGCCGCTGGCGGCCATCAGCCGCAACGCGGGGCAGGAGCAGGTGTGGATGATCGAGAAAGGCGCGCTGGTGCGCCGCATCGTCACCACCGGCCGCAGCGACGCCCGCGAGGGCCGCGTGGAGGTGCTGAACGGCCTCAAGCCCGAAGCCCAGGTGCTGGCCGCGCGTTTCGACAACCTGCGCGAGGGCGACAAGGCCAGCATCGTGGCCGCGAAGGCCAAGGTGGCGGCCGCGTCGGCCTCTGCACCGGTGCAGCAGTAAGGAGCCGGCCATGTGGATGACCCGTGTTTCCATCCAGAACCCGGTCTTCGCGACCATGGTGATGGTGGCCCTGTGCGTGCTGGGCCTGTTCTCCTATGCCAAGCTGGGTGTGGAGCAGATGCCCGACATCTCGCTGCCCGGCGCGTGGATTGATGTGCGCTACCCCGGCGCCAGCCCCGAGGCGGTGGAGCGCGAGATCGCCAAGCCGCTGGAAGAGGCCATCAACACGATTGCCGGCGTGGACCGCATCCAGTCGCGCAGCTTCGAGGGCCGCGTGCAGGCCAGCGTGGAATTCTCGCTGAACACCGACATGGGCCGCGCCATGCAAGACCTGCGCGACCGCGTGGCGCTGGCGCAGTCGGCCTTCCCGCGCGATGCCAAACCACCCACGGTGTCGCGCTTCCAGGGCGACAACGCCCAGCCCATCATCGTGATGGCCCTGCTCAGCCCCACGCGGGGGTCGCGAGAGCTGTCCATGATGGCGGACCTCATCGTCTCCAAGCGCCTGGGCCGCGTGGAAGGCGTGGCCAAGGTGGACGTGGGCGGCATGACCACGCGAGAGGTGCGCATCGACCTCGACCCGCTGCGCCTGCGCGCCTACGGCGTGACGCCGGCCCAGATTTCCAAGGCCCTGGCCGACGCCAACACCGACCAGCCCGTGGGCCTGCTCAGCGACGCCAACGCCGACGCCATCCTGCGCGTGGAAGGCCGCGTGAAGGACCCCAAGGCCTTCGGCCAGATGGTGGTGGCCCGGCGCGGCAACCTGGCGCTGACGCTGAACGACCTGGGCACGCTGGTGGAGCGCGAGCGCGAGCGCGACAGCATCGCCCGCATCAACGGCCAGCCGGCCGTGAGCTTCAATGTGTTCAAGCAGCAGGACGCCAATATCGTGGCCACCGGCGATGCGGTGCGCGAGGCGGTGCAAGAGCTGCGCAAGACCCTGCCCAAGGACATCGAGCTGAATGTGCTGTACGACTCC
>JBBIVU010000263.1:0-4369 GCA_037439585.1 Roseateles sp.
CAGGGCCCGGCCGCCGGCCAGGTGCCATACCGATTGCGCATCACTCATGAAGGCTCTCCTGCGTTGATGTCAGGGATTCTGCGGAGGCCGCCCAGGGTCGTCCAATGACTCTGCGGCGCGAATTGATACCATCTACGCATGAATCAGCCGCTGCGCCAACGCCCGCTTTCCATCGGCCCGCTGCGCGCCTTCGAGGCGGTGGCGCGGCTGCTGTCCTTCCGTGCGGCGGCGGAGGAGCTGAGCCTCACGCAGTCCGCCATCAGCCGGCAGATCCAGGCGCTGGAGGAAGAAATCGGCTGCGTGCTGTTCCTGCGCGGCACGCGCAAGGTGGAGCTGTCAGGCGACGGCGCCCAGTTGCTGCCCACGGCCATCGCGGTGCTTTCCAGGCTGGACCAGACCGTGCGCCAGATCCGCCGCGCCCGGGGTCGGCGCGTGGTGAACGTGAGCACCTTCGCGTCGTTCGCCTCGCTCTGGCTCATCCCGCGGCTGGAGGCCTTCCAGCGCGCGCACGAGGACATCGACATCCGCGTCTCCGCGTACGACCGCAAGGTGGACCTGGACGACGGCGAGAGCGACCTCGCGCTGCGCTACGACGACGCGCTCTCGGTGCCCACCGGCGCCGAGCAGCTGTTCGAGGAAATCCTGTCGCCCTGTGTCAGCCCCTGGTACCTGAAGAAACCGCCGGCCCCGCTCAAGCGGCCGGCCGACCTGTCGGGCCATGCGCTGGCAGAAGAAGACGACCCCCGCCCCAGCGCCGAGTACCTGAGCTGGCGCCGCTGGTTGACCGAGCTCGGCCAGCCCGACCTGCAGCCGCGTCGCTGGCTGTACCTGAACTTCACCTACCAGCAGGTGCAGGCCGCACTCACCGGCCAGGGCGTGGCGCTGGCCCGGCTGCCGCTGGTGCACGAGCACCTGGAACGCGGCGAACTGGTGGAACCCTTCGGCCAGGCCGGGCGCCTGGGCAGCCCTTTCAGCTACTGGCTCATCACCGGGCCCAACGCGGCTCGGCGGCCCGAGGTGCAGCAGTTTGCGGACTGGGTGCGGGCGCAGGCGGCCATCACACGCGAGCAGCTGGCAGGGGTCTGAGGCTCAGTGCGCAGCCGTGACGGCCGACGTTGATTCACTCACCACCCGCGCCAGCGCCTCTGCCAGCGCCCGCTGCGAGCGCAGCACGTGGCTCACGCCGGCCTCGCCCAGCCAGTGCGCTTCTTCATCGGTGTGGGCCAGCACCGCGCAGCGCAGCTTGGGGTTGAGCTGGCGGGCCATGTCCAGCAACGCCGGCACGCCGCGCACGTCCGCCAGCGCCACCACCAGCCAGGCGGCCTGGGCGATGTGGGCTTGCACCAAGGTCGTGGCCTCGGCAGCGTCGCCCAGCACGGCGGCCTGGCCGCCCGAGCGCAGGTGTTCCACCACCTCGCGGTCGCGGTCGATGACCACCACGGGCCGGTCACCCAAGAGTGCGTGCAGCGCCATGCCCAGCGTGCCGTGGCCCACCAGCACGATCTGGCCGGCGAGCGCCGTGCTGGGCGTGTCGGCCGGCAACTCGGCCAGCGGGTCGTCGCGCGCCTCCAGCTTGCGCGCCCAGGCCGAGCGCTTCAGCACCCAGCGGCGCAGTGGCTCCACACCCGAGAACAGCAGTGGGTTGAGCGCGATGGACACGATGGCGCCGGCCACCACCAGGCTGGTGGCCTCGGCCGGCACCAGGCCCAGGCTTTGCCCCAGGCCCAGCAGGATGAAGCTGAACTCGCCGATCTGCGCCAGGCTCACGGCCACGGTCAGCGCGGTGGAGAGGGGGTAGCGCAACAGCAGCACCAGCGCACCGGCGGCAAAGGTCTTGCCCACCAGGATGACGGCCACCGTGGCCAGCACGGCCAGCGGCTGTTGCAGCAGGATGCGCGGGTCGAACAGCATGCCCACGGCCACGAAGAACAGCACGGCGAAGGCATCGCGCAGCGGCAGGCTCTCGTGCGCGGCGCGTTCGCTGAAGGCGGATTCGCGCAGCACCAGGCCAGCGAAGAAGGCACCCAGCGCCACGCTCACGCCGAACAGTGCCGCCGCGCCCACGGCCAGCCCCACGGCGGCTGCCACGGTGGCCAGCGTGAACAGCTCGCGCGAGCCGGTGCGGTTGACCTGCCACAGCAGCCAGGGCAGCAGCCGCCGGCCCGCCACCAGCATCACGGCGATGAACACGCCCACGGCCAGCAGCGTTTTGCCAATGGTCAGCCACAGCGCACTGCCACTGCCCGAGCCCTCGCCGCCCAGCACCGGCATCAGCACCAGGGCCAGCACCATGGCCAGGTCTTCCACCACCAGCCAGCCCACCGCGATGCGGCCGTTGCCCGTGTGCAGCAGCTCGCGCGACTCCAGCGCCCGCAGCAGCACCACCGTGCTGGCCACTGACAGCGCCAGGCCGAACACCAGCGACGCTGCCACGTCCCAGCCCCACCACAGGTGAGCCAACCCGGCGCCCATGGCGGTGGCCGCGGCCATCTGCACCAGCGCGCCCGGCAGTGCAATGCCCTTGACCGAGACCAGGTCCGCCACCGAGAAGTGCAGGCCCACGCCGAACATCAGCAGCATCACGCCCACCTCGGACAGCTGCTGGGCCAGGTGCACGTCGCCCACGAAGCCGGGCGTGTAAGGCCCGATCAGCACGCCGGCCATCAGGTAGCCCACCAGGGCCGGCAGTCGCGCCCACTGGGCCAGCAGGCCCAGCACGAGGGCCAGGCCGAAGGCGGCGGCCAGCGTGGAGATCAGGGTCATGCCGTCGTGCATCGTGCGGGGGGCTTTCGGTCAGGGCGCGATCAGTTCGCGCTCGGTGAGGATGAGGGTCAAGGGCAGGTCGTGCGCCTCGACGGGGAAGTCCACCTCGCCACCGCTCCACGCCAGGCCCACGGTCGTGACGCCGGGGTGCGTGGACAAGAAGCGGTCGAAGTAGCCCCCACCATAGCCGAGGCGAAAGCCCTGCCGGTTAAAGCCCACACAGGGCACCAGCACCACGTCCGGCACGGCCACGGCGCCGTTGGCGGTGGCAATGCCGCAATCGTCCTTGGCAGTGGGCGCGCTGCCGTCCCAGCGGCGGAACACCATCCCGGCCGGCTCGCGCCGCGCGAACGGCAAAGCCCGCGCAAAGGGCAGGTCCCCTGGGTTAAATTCCCCAGGCAGAGGCCAGTAAACCCCGAGCAGTTCCGGTTCCAACTGGGCCAGCACATCGCAAAGCGACGCTTGCAGCGCGGCTTGCGCCGCCGCCAAGGCCGGCGTGGCCGCAAAGGCGCGGCGCGCGGCGATCAGCTCACGGCGCAGGGCGGAACGGTCGGGGCTGGGGCTGGTCATGGTGAAGCGGCGAGGGATGCGTATGAAGTGGGCGATTTTGAAGGTCTTGGGGCAGCGGCTGGCGGTGGGTGCCGCCGTGGGCCTGGCCCTGACCTCGCCCCAGGCCCAGCCCGCGCCGCCTGCCACCGACCCCGCCGTGCAAGCCCGCGAGGCCTGGGTGAAGCGCGACCGCAAGCGCCTGGCCGCGCTGGCCGAGGCCGCGCGCAGCCAGGGCCACCCGCTGGCCGGCTGGGTGGAGTACTTTGAGCTGAACACCCGGTTGAGCGAGGTGCGCCAGCCCGAGATGGACGCCTTCTACGCCCGCTACCCCGGCAGCTACGCGGAAGACCGCCTGCGCAACGACTGGCTGCTGGAACTGGGCCGCCGCCGCGACTGGGCCAACTTCCGGCGCGACTTTGCGAGCTACCAGATGCGCGACGACCGCGAGGTGGCCTGCTACGCGCTGCTGGCCGAGCCGGGCAAGGTGGCCGTTGAAGCCGCACGCGCCGCCTGGTTCGCGCAGAAGGACGGCGACGACGGCTGCCAGCAACTGGCCGCCGCGATGGTGGACGCCGGCGCCTTCAAGCCCGAGCTGCTCTGGGCCAAGGCCCGCATTGCCACCGAGCAGGCCCGCCCCCGCGCTGCCCGCCAGGCCGTGGCCCTGCTGGGCCAGAAGGCGCTGGAGCAGAAGCTCGCCGAGCTGCAGGACAACGCCGGCCGCTACCTCACCCGCAAGGCCCGCAGCGTGCCGCGCTACGACGCCGAGCTGACCGCGCTGGCCCTGGCCCGCGTGGCCGCCAACGACCCCGACCAGGCGGCCGACCTGCTGCGCGGCAAGTGGCGTGCACTGCCGGCTGATGCCCAGGCCTGGCTGTGGGTGCAGATCGGCCGCCAGCAGGCCCTGCGCCTGCAGGACACGGCGCTTGCCAGCTTCGAGCGCGCCGACAAGCTCGCGCCCGACCTGGCCTGGACGGACGATGCCCTCGCCTGGGCCGCCCGCGCCGCGCTGCGGGCCAAGGCGCCGGCCGTGGCGCTGCGCGCCATCGACCGCATGAGA
>JBBIVU010000264.1:0-4345 GCA_037439585.1 Roseateles sp.
AGATGGCCGGGCTCAGGCCCTCGATCACATCGACATCGGGCTTGTCCATCAGCTGCAGGAACTGCCGCGCATAGCTGGACAGGCTCTCCACGTAGCGGCGCTGGCCTTCGGCGTACAGCGTGTCGAACGCCAGCGACGACTTGCCCGAACCCGACAAGCCCGTGATGACGACCAGCGCATGGCGCGGCAGGTCCACATCGATGTTTTTCAGGTTGTGCGTGCGCGCACCGCGCACGCGGATGAATTTCGACTCGGGCAGATCCGGGGCAGCCATGGCAGTTTTCACAAGCGAACCGGCCATGATAGGCCGCAACAATCGCGGTCGCACCCCGGAACCCAGAGGGAGAAAGATGATCCGACAGCTGTTCACCGCCGCCTTGATGGTCGGCCTGGGCCTCAACCCCACCGCCCAGGCCGCCCCGCCGCCCATCCGCGACTTCTTCAAGACGCCTGCCGTCCAGGCGCCCAAGCTCAGCCCCAGCGGGCGCTACCTGGCCGTGCGCAGCGCTGGCGACAACGGCCGCGTGCGGCTGGCCATCATCGACCTGGAGACGATGCAAACCGGCAAGGTGGTGGCCGGTTTCAGCAACGCCGACGTGATCAGCCACGACTGGGTCAACGAAAGCCGCCTCGTCTACCAGATCGGCAGCCCCCAGGACGGTACGGACCGCGTGGATGCCCCGGGCCTGTGGGCGGTGGACCGCGAGGGCACGGCCAACCGGCAACTCATCCTGACGCACGCCGGCCCCAAGGACACCACCGCCTCCACCGTCAACGACCGGCGGCTGGAGGCCATCTGGCGCTTTCACGCCACCATCACCGGCGGCGGCGACGACGTGCTGGTGCAACGCGGTCGCTGGGCATCCGAACCCGAGTCCATGGGCATGCAGATGGCGCGGCTGAACACCCGCAACGGGGTGCTGCGCAACCTCAGCGACGGCCTGCCCCCCTTCGTTCACCACTGGGTGACCGACCGCCGTGGCGAACCCCGGGCCGTGGTGGCCGACCAGGCCGGCGGCCGCAAGATCTTCCTGCGCCAGCCCGAGGGCGGCTGGAAACTCTGGCAAGACCTGAAGAGCCAGTACGACGACCAGGCCTTCCCGTACTGGGTCGGCGCTGACGGCGACATGCTGGCCACGCGCAGCCTGCAGGGCCATTCGGCCCTGTACCGGGTGGACCCTGCCACGCTCAAGACCGAGGCACAGCCGCTGGTGAGCTTCAAGGGCTACGACTTCAGCGGCCGCCTCATCGTCGATGCACCCACGCAGCGCCTGCTGGGCGTGCAGTTCGAGACCGACGCCCCCGGCACCGCCTGGTTCGACCCCGCCATGAAGGCCCTGCAGGCCGACATCGACAAGCAGCTGCCCGGCACGGTCAACACCCTCGAATGCCAGCGCTGCCTGGACGCCCAACACCTCATCGTCACGGCGCTGTCCGACCAGCAGCCGCCGGTCTACTTCCTCTACAAGCCGGCCGACAAGAGCCTGCAGGCCATTGCCTCGCTGCGGCCTGAGATCCGGCCTGCCGACATGGGCCAGCGCGACGTCTACCGCGTGCCGGCCCGCGACGGCCTGCCCCTCCCCGTGCTCGTCACCCAGCCTCCGGGCCAGGCCACCGGCCCGCGCCCGGCCGTGCTGCTGGTGCACGGCGGCCCCTACGTGCGCGGCACGCACTGGGCCTGGGAGGCCCAGGCCCAGTTCCTCGCCTCGCGCGGCTATGTGGTGCTGGAGCCCGAGTTCCGCGGCAGCACCGGCTACGGCTTCAAGCACTTCCGCGCCGGCTGGCAGCAGTGGGGCCTGGCCATGCAGGACGACCTGGCCGACACCCTGGCCTGGGCGGTCAAGAAGGGCTGGGTGGATGCCCAGCGCGTGTGCATCGCCGGCGCCAGCTACGGCGGCTACGCGGCGCTGATGGGCGCGGTCAAGCAGAGCGACCTCTTCCGCTGCGCCATCTCGTGGGTGGGCGTGACGGACCTGGGCCTGCTGTCCAGCATCACCTGGAGCGACATGTCCGACGAGTACCGCAAGCACGGCATGAAGCAGCTCATCGGCGACCCGGTGGCCGATGCCGAGCGCTTCCAGGCCACCTCGCCGCTGGCCCGCGCCCGCGAGATCCGGATGCCGCTGCTGGTGGCCTACGGCGGCGAAGACCGGCGCGTGCCCCTCAAGCACGGCACCGAGTTCCGCGCCGCGCTGCGGCCCGGACAGGCGCTGGAATGGGTGGTCTACCCCGAGGAAGGCCACGGCTGGCGAGAGCTCAAGGCCAACGAGGACTTCTGGGGCCGCGTCGAGCGCTTCCTCGGCCAGCACCTGGCCCCGCAGAACTGACCGTCCATCGCGGCCGCCTGCAGCTGGCGGCCCGCGTCTGGCGGTTCATCGCAGCGCCCTGGCGGCGCACCGGCCAGCTGCCGAAACTGCTTCCATCGACCCAGCAATTCCGCCGCGTCGCACCCCTCAAGGAAGCACCATGAAAGCCACCGTTCTGATTCAAGCCGCAGCCGTCGCCGCTTTCGCATTCACCGCGCTGGCCGCCAGCGCCGCACCGCAAGGCGTCGAGAAGCTGCCCCGCGTCGTCATCACGGGCAAGGCCACGCAAGAGGTCGCCCAGCTGCCGCGCGTCGTCGTCACCGGCTACGCCACGCGTGACATGGCGCAGGTGCAGCAACTGCCCCGCGTCGTCGTCACGGCCCGCCGCGCCTGAACCCCGCGCGTGCCCATGCGAATCACCCCCAACAGCCGAGCCGAGCCGCTGGCGCAGCGAGGCGCCAGCCGCAGCTGCGCCGCCGAGTCGGCTTGGCAACACCTTTTGTCACAGGTCTGAAAGACAATCCGGGCTTCTTCAACGGAGCCTGCTTGTGAAAGAAGAGTTGCGCAAACGCCGGTCCTGGCTGGATGGCTTCATGGCCTACCCGGCGCCGGCAGGCCTGAGCGAGACCCAGCTTCGCGACAACATCATCCTGCTGGACCAGGCGCTCTACACGCTGTGGAGCCTGGGCGACAACCTCGTCTACGCCTGGCTGCCCGAAGGCAACGGCCTGCGTGTGCTGGTGGCACCGCACCAGATGCTGACCGAGTACGCTCTGGGCGACGGCAACCTGCCGCAAGGCGAGGTGGCGCGCCGCACCCGGCTGCTGGACAAGCTGCTGTCCAACCAGGAACACCTCGACAGCCACGCCTTCGACTCGGTGGCCACCGCGCTGGGCGTGGTGCCCAAGCGCATCGAGCTGCCCTTCGTGCCCGAGCACGGCCTGGGCCTGCCGCTGATCGCCGCCATCACAGCGCGCTACGGCATCCGGCTGGTGGAAGACCGCGCCGTCATCCTGTTCGACGCCGTCGGCTTCTCGCTGCTCACGCCGCTGCAGCAGGTGGTGCAGCTCAACAGCCTGTCCTGCTCCGTGAACGCGGCCTACGCCAAGCTGCTGGACCGCGAGATCAACATCAACTTCGCGCGCACCACCACGGGCGACGGCTTCTACATCTGGAACCGCATGCGCGGCGTGGAGGCCAACGTCGAGCTCTACCAACTCATGCAGTTCATCCTGGCCGACAACGCCATCGCCCAGGAGCGTGCCACCCGGCCCGAGTCCGTGCCCAAGCTGCGTGCCTGCTTCCACGTGGGCTCGCACTACGAGTTCCACCAGTCCGAAGGCCTCAACCCCACCTCGTTCAGCTACTTGGTGGGCCAGGTCACCATCGAGCTCGCCCGCATGATCGAACGTGCCGAGCCGGGTCAGATCCTCGTGGGCAAGTTCAACACCATGATGCACGATGAGGGCACCGGCGAAGACGTGCGCATCGACAGCCTCGACTTCGTCGAACGCACCCGTGCGCCGCTGCGCAGCCTCAACGGCCTGAAGCTGGCGGGCTCCGAGGTGGACGAAATTGCCTGCTACCTCACCGGGCGCCGCGACGCCAACGGCCTGTGGGGCATCAGCGAGTACCAGGTGGCCGACAAACACGGCCTGATCCACCGCGTCTACAACGCCAAGATCAACATCCACCGCCGCAACGGTGAGCCGATCTACCTCGGCCTCCGCGAGGAAGACCTGCCAACCGACGCTCCACGCACCGTGGCGGACACCGACTTTGCGCCCCTGCCGGGCTGAGCCGGACCACCGCCCCTGGAGTCGCGACTCCAAACGCCTGCATTGGGTGGTCAGGCGCGGGCCGTAACGGCTAGCATCCGCGGCGTCGTGACCGAGTCCCTCGCCCCCCTTGCTGCAGCCCCGAAGGCCACCGGCCAGCGCCGCCTGCTGACGGTGCTCTTCGTCGACCTCAGCGGCTCCACGGCCATGGCCGAGTGGATGGAGGCCGAGCACTACGCTGCCATGCTGGGCGGCCTGCGC
>JBBIVU010000265.1:0-4321 GCA_037439585.1 Roseateles sp.
CTCTCCGATCTGCCCAGCACGAGATCGCTTCCAAGCGACTGAGCCAGGCCAGCATCGAGGCTGCGCGCGTGCTGACCCCCGAGCAGCGCACCAAGATGGCTGACCTCATCAAGAAGCGGCAGGCCCGCATGGCCGCCCGCCAACCGGGTTGATTGGCTGGCCCTCTGGAGTTCTGCGATGCTTGAGCCCCGCTCCACTGGCGCCGAAGCGCGCCGGCCTCCTTTCACTTCGCTGGCCCCGGTGATGAGTAGCGCCCGACTTCTGTTGATCGATGACGATGCCCGCCTGACCGGCATGGTGGGTGACTACCTGCGTGCCGCGGGTTTCGAGGTGAGCACGGCCGGCAACCTGGCCCAGGCCCGTGAGGCCCTGGTGCACAGCCGCTTCGAGCTGCTGGTGCTGGACCTCATGCTCCCTGACGGCGATGGGCTGGACTTCTGCCGCTGGCTGCGTGGCGACCCCCGCTGGCGCCACCAGCCGGTGCTGATGCTGTCGGCCCGCGGCGAGCCCATGGATCGCATCCTCGGCCTGGAACTGGGGGCTGACGACTACCTGGCCAAGCCCTTCGAGCCGCGCGAGCTGCAGGCCCGCATCAAGGCCCTGTTGCGCCGCCTGGAGCCCAAGCTCGACGGCGACGAGGTGCTGCGTTTCGGCCGCCTGGAGATCGACCTCGCTGCCCGCGTGGCCCGCCTGGATGGCAAGATCTGCGACCTGACCAGCCACCAGTTCGACCTGCTGGTGGTGCTGGCCCAGAGCCCGGGCCGGGTTCTGTCGCGCGACCAGATCATGGACGCCCTCAAGGGGCACCCCCTGGAGGCCTTTGACCGCTCCATCGACGTGCACATCTCGCGCATCCGGGCTGTCATCGAGGACGACGCCAAGAACCCCCGCCGTGTGCTGACCGTGCGGGGGGCAGGCTATGTGTTTGCCCGCAAGCAGGACGCTGACGCCGACGCCGCCTGAAGATCCCGCTTGAAATCCCTCTACGTTCGCATCTATCTCACGCTGGTGGCGCTGCTGCTGGCGTTTGCCTTTGGCTCGGCCTGGCTGTTCCAGCGCCACATCGAGCAGGAGCGCGGCAGTGTCGAAACCGCAGCCGGGGAACGGCTCAATGCCATGGCAGGCCTGCTCAAGCTGGCGCTGCCACCCGCCAGCGCGCCGCGCGAGGAACAGGCGGCCGCATTCGCAGACTGGGGGCACCGCCTGCGCATGCCGCTGGCGCTGGAGGACGCGAACGGCAAGCGCATCGGCACGACGCAGATGTTCGCCCGCCGTGTCGAGGACCCGAGCGCCATCGTCGTCAGTGCGAACCTGGGCGATGGCCGCAGCCTGTCGATGGTGCGTGGCGTGCGGCCGCCGGCCATGCAGGGCGGCGCTTCCGGCCCTGGTTTTGCTGGCGGGCCGGGCCCAGGCCCTGGAGGCCGCGGGCTGCGCCCCGACGATGGCCCCTGGGCTGGCCCCTGGCTGAACCGCCCCGTCACCCCCGGCGCGCCGGCGGTGTCCACGCTGGCCATCGTGCTGGTCCTGCTGTTCATCGGTGTGGCGGCCGGTGCCTACCCGGTGGTGCGCCGGCTGACACGGCGCCTGGAGGTGCTCAAGCGCGGTGTGGAACAGTTCGGTGCCGGGAACCTGGGCCACCGGGTGGATGACGTGGGCCGAGACGAGGTGGCCGCGCTGGCCACCAGCTTCAACCAGGCGGCCGAGCACATCGAAACCCTGTTGCGCTCACACCAGACGCTGCTGGCCAATGCCAGCCACGAGCTGCGCTCGCCGCTGGCGCGGCTGAAGATGGCCTTCGCGATGCTGGAAGACGCCGCACCGGCCCAGCGCCAGCGCCTGGCGCAGGAGATCGACGTCAACATCGCCGAGTTGGACGCGCTCGTGGAGGAGGTGCTGCTGGCCAGCCGGTTGGAGGCCGGCAGTGCGCTCGGTGAAGTGCATGCCATCGAGCTGCTGGCGCTTGGGGCCGAGGAGGCGGCCCGCGCCGAGGCCAGCTTTGAACCCGAAACCGACACCGCCTGCGTGGAGGGCCAGGAGCGGCTGTTGCGCCGCGCGCTGCGCAACCTGCTGGACAACGCACGCCGCTACGGAGGGCCGCAGGTGGAGTTGGTGCTGCGGTCGGTGGCAGGCGGCTACGAATTGACCGTGGCCGATCGTGGCCCCGGTGTGCCGGCCGAGTTGCGAGAGCGCATCTTCGAGCCGTTCTACCGCCTGCCTGGCCACGCCGAAATGGTGGGTGGGGTGGGTTTGGGTTTGAGCCTGGTCAAGCAGATCGCCGAGCGTCATGGGGGTGGCGTGCGCTGCCTGGCGCGAGACGGCGGCGGCAGCCGCTTCGTGCTGTTCCTGCCGGCCGTGAAGCCTTAGCGGTTCTCGTCGAACACCCGCCTGAGCAGGAGGCTCAGCAGCAGCGCCGCCGCCAGCAGGCCGGCCGTGGCTGCTTGCCAGAAGCCCACGGCGCCAGCGCCCCCAGCCCCGAACGCCAGCAGGTAACCGCCACCGATGCCCAGGCCCCACAGTGCCACCACGTAGATGACCATGGGCAGGGTGGCCACCTGGTAGGCCCGCAGCACGTAGGCGGCCACCGTCTGCAGCGCGTCGCCCAGGTGGAAGAACCACACCCAGACGAGCAAGGGCAGCGCGGCTGCAGCGGCCGTGGGGCTGGAGGTGTAGAGCGCGACGATGGGCTCCCGCGCCAGGGCCACGACGGCGCCGACGCCGGCGGCCGTCAGCGTGGCCAAGGTCATGGCATGGCGCCCGACGATGCGGGCTTCCCGTTTTTCACCGGCACCCAGGTGCTGCGCCACCAGCGTGCCGGCGGCTGTGGCCTGGGCGAGCGCGATCATGAACATCATCGCCACCAGGTTCACCGCAATCTGGTGGCCCGCCACAGGCGTGGCACCCAGCCTTGCGATGAAGAAGGCCATGAAGGTGAAACCCGTCACCTCCACCAGGATGGAGCCGCCCATGGGAAGGCCGAGCTTCACCAGCGCCCGCAGCTCGACCCACCGGGGGCGCGTCTGCCAGATGTGCGCGATGTTGAACGGCCGGTAGAACGGGTCGTGCCGCACCAGCAGCATGGCCGCCGCGGCCTGGCCGAGCATGGCGAGGGCTGTGGCCCAGCCGCAGCCCGCCACGCCCAACGCCGGAATCGGCCCCCAGCCGAAAACGAGCAATGCATTCAACGGCACCTTGGCGGCCAGGCCGGTCAGCTGCATGGCCATGACCGCCTTGGGCCGGCTCACGGCGGTGGAGAAGCCGCGGAAGGCGGTGAAGAGCAGGGCGGCTGGCAGCGCGACGGCCTCGGGCCGGGTGTAGGCCTGCACCTTGTCGGCTTGGAGGGTGTCCAGCTGGGCCAGCGCGGTGAAGGGGGCGGGGAACCACAGCGCGAGGCAGCCGGGAACGCACAGCAGCAACGCCAGCCACTGGGCCTGCACGAAGCTGCGGCCGGCGCCGGCCGGGTCCTGCGCGCCGAACTGGCGCCCTGCGATGGGCCCCACGGCCAGGATGACACCCATCAACCCGACGAAGATGGTCACGTAGGCCGCGGAACCGACGGCCAGGCCGGCCAGGTCCTCGGGGCCGACGCGGCCCATCATCAGCGTGTCGATGGTGCTGAACATCATCACGGCGATCTGGCCCACGAGCACGGGCCAGGCCAAAGGGATGATGCGGCGGGCGCTGTCGGCGAAGCGGATGCGGGTCATCGAGTCGCGCATGCCCGGTCGCGCTCGAGCCGGTCCGCCTCGCGAGGCGATGGCAGGGCCGTCCGGCGGGCATCGCCGTTCCCATGGGCGCGCGGCCACGGTGCGTTTGGGACGACGTGCGTCATGTGGCCCGCTCGGCGTAGCGGTTGAAGCGCCAGGCCGTGCCTTCGTGCGTGATGCGCTGCCAGACCAGACGTTTTTCGAAAGGGCCGAGCTCCGGCCAGTGCTGCACCTCGTCGAAGCGGCGGCCGCAGCCCTTGCAGACGGGGTCGCCCTGGGCGGTAGAGCAGATGGCGATGCAGGGGGAGTCCGGCGTGGTTTCGTACCAGGTCAGCCAAGCGCTCAGCGCGTCGTCGCTCAGCACATCGACGCTCAGCTCCGTGTTGCGGTGCCACGCCAGCAGGGCATAGGCCTCGGCAAGCGCAGCCACTTCGGGCGCGGTGCGGATGCCGTCGGACGAAGGCGCCCGCTCGCGCCACCAGTTGATGGCGGCTTCGAGGTCTGTGACATGGATGACGTCCGTCGATCCCTCACCTGGCAGTTGAGCCTCGCAATCTTTCTGCTGCATGCCGGTGCCGGCCAGGCCGGAGGCGGCCTGGCCCTTGTTCCCGGGGCTC
>JBBIVU010000266.1:0-4218 GCA_037439585.1 Roseateles sp.
CTACCCCGTCGTGCCCAAGGGCCAGGCGCGCATCCGCGTGCAGATCTCGGCGGTGCACGAGCGCGAGCACCTGGAGAAGGCCGTCGCCGCGTTCACCCAAGCTGGCCGCGAACTGGGGCTGGTGAAATGAGCAAGCCCACCCGCATCCTCATCATTGGCGCCAACGGCCAGATCGGCACCGAGCTGGCCGTCGAACTCGCCAAGTTGCACGGCCACGATGCCGTCATCACCAGCGACCTCGCCCCCAAGGGCCGCGTGCCCACGCTGCACCACGAGACGCTGGACGTCACCGATGCTGGCGCGCTGACGACAATAGTCAAGCGCCACAAGATCACCCAGATCTACCACCTCGCCGCAGCGCTCTCCGCCAACGGCGAGAAGCACCCGATGTGGGCCTGGGACCTGAACATGAAGGGCCTGCTCAACGTGCTGGAGCTGGCCCGGCACGAGAAGCTGGACCGCATCTTCTGGCCCAGCAGCATTGCCGCCTTCGGCCCCAACACGCCGGCCGTGGACACGCCGCAGACCACCGTGATGGACCCCACCACCATCTACGGCATCTCCAAGCTGGCCGGCGAGCGCTGGTGCGCCTGGTACCACGCCAAGCACGGCGTGGACGTGCGCAGCCTGCGCTACCCCGGCCTCATCAGCTGGAAGACCCCGCCCGGTGGCGGCACGACGGACTACGCCGTGGAGATCTTCCACGCGGCCATCCAGGACGGGCGCTACACCTGCTTCCTGGAGGCCGGCCAGGCCCTGCCCATGATGTACATGCCCGACGCACTGCGCGCCACGATCGAGCTGATGAACGCCCCGGCCGAGGCCGTGAAGCAGCGCGGCAGCTACAACC
Organism: Roseateles sp.; assembly: GCA_037439585.1. GTDB lineage: Bacteria > Pseudomonadota > Gammaproteobacteria > Burkholderiales > Burkholderiaceae_C > Pelomonas. Next base: position 851 of record JBBIVU010000266.1, read on the forward strand.
TGGCCGGTGTGAGCTTCACGCCCGAGGGCATTGCCGCCAGCATCCGCCGCCGCCTGCCTGGCTTCACCATGGACTGCGTGCCCGACTTCCGCCAGGCCATCGCCGCCAGCTGGCCGCAGCGCATCGACGACACCGCCGCCCAGGCCGACTGGGGCTGGCGCCTCAAGTACGACCTGGACGCTATGGTGGACGACATGCTCACCGAACTCAACCGCGAGTTGACGCGCGGCTGACGGGCGAAAGGCAGCCCGCTGCGGGCCAGCCTGCTAGGCTGCCGCGCATGAAGACAGCGCCGTTCATCCTTGTTGCCCTGGCTCTGGGCCAGCCCGCCTTGGCCCAACAGGCCCAGCCCGCCCCGCCCACCGAGCAGGAGCCCGAGAGCCAGCCGGCCCGCTACCTGCTGGGCGCGTCCGTCGCCAGCCGGCCCGAGTACGACGGCGCCACCACGCGCCAAACCAAGCTCAAGCCGCTCTGGGCGGTGCAGTGGGGCCGCTGGCGCATCAGCACCTCGGGCGGCAGCGCCATCCTGGGCTTCGGCCGCGACGCGGGCGGCGCCGGCGCCAGCACCCTGCTGGTCGACAGCAGCAAGCTGCGCCTGGGTGTGGCCCTGCGCATGGACAGCGGCCGCAACAGTGGCGACTCCAGCACCACCCAGGGCCTGCCCGACGTGAAGCGCACGCTGCGGGCTCGGCTCTACGCCAACTACAGCCTCGCGCCCGACTGGAACCTCAGCGCCAACCTGTCGCAAGACCTGCTGGGCCGCCAGGGCGGGCTGACGGCCGGGGCCGACCTGGGCTGGCGCTTCTACCGCAGCCCCACGCTGGAATGGGCCAGCAGCGTGGGTGTGTCGGCGGGGGATTCGCAGAACTTGCGCAGCTACTTCGGTGTGCCCCAGTCTGCCGTGGCGGCAAGCGGCAAGCCGGCCTACATGCCCGGCGCCGGCCTGCGTGACCTGCATGCCGGAGTGAGTTTCACGCGGTCTCTGTCCGAGCACTGGTTCGCATTCGGGGGCGCCGGTGCCAGCCGCCTGCTGGGCCCCGCCGCCGGCAGTCCGCTCATCCAACAGCGCAACGGCCATTACGCCAACGTGGGGTTGGCCTGGCGGAACTGAGGTCGGCTGCAGCGGGGCCTACAGCTTGATGCGCCCGCGCCAGATGTCGGCGTACATCACCCAGTCGCCCATCAGGCTGTAGAGCGGGTGTTTGAACGTGGCCGGCCGGTTCTTCTCGAAGAAGAAGTGGCCCACCCACGCGAAGCCGTAGCCGCTCAGCAGCGCGTACAGCCCCCACACGGCGGCTCCCGTGGCCAGCAGTTGCCCCAGGCAGAGCAGCACCAGCGTGGAGCCCACGAAGTGCAGGCGCCGGCAGGTGGGGTTGCGGTGCTCCTGCAGGTAGTAGGGGTAGAAATCGGCGAAACGGGCGAAGCGCGGGCTGCTCATGGCCGCATTGCAGCGGGGCTGCGCACCCGCTGCAATCGGGGATGCCCGCAGGGGTGTGTCAGCCGCCAGGCAGTGCTGTGCGCAGGGCGGCCAGCACGGCGTCCGGTGCCTCGGCCATCAGCGCGTGCCCGGCCGGCGCGGTGTGGATGCGTGGCTTCAGCAGCGCCCCCAGCACGGCGTTGTGCTTGGGCAAGGTCATCTGGTCCTGCGCGCCCAGGATGAAGTGCACCGGGCACCGCACCCGCGCCGCCGCCGCCTCGCCACCGGTGTAGCGGTCGCACACCTGGAAGTCGTTCTCGAACAGGTTCACCGCGGCCTGCTTCGACTGCAGCCGCCGCATCAGCGCCAGGCCACCGCCGCGCAGCCACGCACCCGGCCCGGGGTAGCCGGGCTTGGCGCTGGCGATGGAATGCGAGAAGGCGTTCACCATGGCCATGGCCGCCTCGGGGTTGTCGCGCGCAGTCGTCAGCAGCGCTTCAGACACCTTCATCGGGTAGGCCGTGCCCACCATCACCAGCGTGTGGGCGCGCGCAGCCGCTTCCAGTGCGATGAGCGAGCCCATGCTGTGGCCCACCAGCGTGGCCTGGGCCACGCCGGCCGCATCCAGCAGCCGGTGCACCCAGGCGCCCAGGGCCTCCACGCTGGCCAGCGGCGCACCCGCGCTGCGGCCATGGCCGGGCAGGTCCACCGCCAGCACGGCGTAGCCATGGTGGGCGCACCAGCGGGCCAGCAGCGTCCACACGCTGTGGTCGTTCAGCGCGCCGTGGATGAACACCACGCAGGGCAGGGCGGCATCGAAAGGCTTGCCGCCGGTGTAGGCGTAGGCCTCATGGCCGTCGACGACGAGCTTCATGCCGCACCTCCCGCCTTGGCGGCCACTTTCAGCGCCCGCTTCAGGTCGTCGATGAGATCGGCTGGATCTTCCAGCCCGACGGACAGCCGGATGGTGCCCGGGCCGATGCCGGCCTGGCGCAGCGCTGCGTCGTCCATGCGGAAGTGCGTGGTGCTGGCCGGGTGGATGACCAGCGACTTGGCATCCCCCACGTTGGCCAGGTGCGAGAACAGCTTGAGTGCCTCGATGAATGCACGCCCCTGCGCGCGGCTGCCCTTCAGGTCGAACGAGAACACGGCGCCTGCGCCGCGCGGCAGCAGGCGCTGCGCGAGTGCGTGGTCCGGGTGGCTGGCCAGGCCGGGGTAACTCACCTTGTCCACCAGCGGCTGCGCGGCCAGGAACTCGGCCACTGCCTGCGCGTTGGCCACGTGGCGGGCCATGCGCAGCGGCAGCGTTTCCAGCCCTTGCAGCATCAGCCAGGCGGTGTGCGGGCTCATGCAGGCGCCGAAGTCACGCAGGCCCTCACGGCGGGCGCGCAGCAGGAAGGCGCCCACCGTGCTTTCCTCGGTGAACACCATGCCGTGGAAGCCGTCGTAGGGTTCGGTCAGGGTGGCGAAACGGCCCGACGTGGCGTGGGCGGCGTCCCAATCGAACGAGCCGGCATCCACCAGCACGCCGCCCACGACGGTGCCGTGGCCGCACAGGAACTTGGTGGCCGAGTGGTAGACCAGATCGGCCCCCAGCTCGGCCGGGCGCTGCAGGTAGGGCGTGGTGAAGGTGGCGTCCACCAGCAGCGGCAGGCCGGCGTCGTGGGCGAGGGCGCTCACGGCCGGGATGTCCAGCACATCCAGCCCCGGGTTGCCCAGGCTCTCGCCGAACAGCAGCCGGGTTTCGGGCCGGATGGCGGCACGCCAGGCGTCCAGGTCGCGCGGGTTGACGAAGGTGGTTTCGATGCCGAAGCGCCGCAGCGTGTAGTGCAACAGGTTGTGGCTGCCGCCGTACAGCGCCGTGCTGGCCACGACGTGGCCGCCGGCGCCCATCAGCGTGGCGATGGCCAGGTGCAAAGCCGCCTGGCCGCTGGCGGTGGCGACGGCGCCA
>JBBIVU010000267.1:0-4209 GCA_037439585.1 Roseateles sp.
CCAGCGCCAGCGCATCGCCCTGGCCCGCGCGCTCGCCGTGGAGCCGCGCGTGCTGCTGCTGGACGAGCCGTTCGGCGCGCTGGACGCCAAGGTGCGCAAGGAGCTGCGCCGCTGGCTGCGCCGCCTGCACGACGAGCTGCACATCACCAGCATCTTCGTCACGCACGACCAGGACGAAGCCCTGGAAGTGGCCGACCGCATCGTGCTGATGGACCACGGCCGTGTGGAACAGGTGGGCACGCCGCAAGAGGTGTACGAGCGCCCCGCCACGCCTTTCGTCTACGGTTTCCTGGGCGCGGTGAACCGCTTCGTGGGCCAGGCGCAGGGCGGCGTGCTGCACATCGGCGAGCATCAATTGCCGCACGCGGGCACCCACGGGGACGGGGCCGTGCAGGCCTACGCGCGGCCGCACGAGCTGCGCATCCTGACCGACGAGTCGGCCCTGGGCCTGGCGGCCACGGTGGAGCGTGTGCTGTCCTTCGGCGCCAGCGCGCGGGTCGAGCTGATCGGCCCCGACGGCCAGCCGCTCGAAGCCGAACTCACCCGCGACCAGGCCGAAGCGCTGCAGTTGCAGGGCGGCCAGCGCGTGAAGCTCAGCGCCCATCGCCTCAGCCTCTTCGAAGCTGGCGCAGGCATCTGACACTTTTGACGAGACACAGCCCGGGGCCGCGCCGCCCCGGGCTTCCTCGCGCCTGAGGACGAGCACCGGAAATCGCCCTGGCTGCCACCTAAGCTCCCGAGCGAGGTGATGCCGGCTCACCCCCGCCCACCATCAAACCGGCAGGGAGATGGTCATGTCAGGCTCCGTCACATGCCGGCTGCGCGCGGCTGTCTTGCTGGTCTGCATCGGCACTGCCTTGCAACTCAGCCTGGCAGCACCCAAACCTCACAAGCAGGCGCCCCTGCGCTTCGACCTGCCCGCCGCCGGCATCACTCAGGCCAGCAATCCGGGCTACGACGCCTGCATCGACAACCCCTCGCCCGATGGCCTGCCCATCGACTGCCAGGCCTTGCGCCAGCCCGCCACGGCATCCGACGCCAAGCTGCGCCGCCGTTGATATTCAGGCCCCGCATGGGCTGCTGCGGTTTCATTCGTTCCATAACCCAGCCACGCTGCGCACACTGAAGACTCCTTATCCAGGAGTTTTCATGACCATCACCGCCATCAACGTGCGCAACCAGTTCCGCGGCACGATCAAGGAAATCATCGAAGGCCCGGTCGTGTCGGAGGTGGACGTCGTCACTCGCAGCGGCGACGTGGTCACCTCCGTCATCACCACACGCTCCGTCAAAGACCTGGGGCTGGAGGTGGGCCGCGAGGTGGTGGCCCTGGTCAAGTCGACCGAAGTGTCGATCGCCACCCTCTGAGGGGGCTGCCATGAGCTACAAGCCGCCGCGCATCCTGATCATCCCGGGCCTGCACGACAGCAGCCCGGCACACTGGCAAAGCTGGCTGCAGGGGCTGTACCGCGACAGCCGCCGCGTGACGCAGCGCGACCCGAGCAAGCCCGAGCTGGAGCGCTGGGCCGAGCGCATCTCCCGCACACTCGAAGTTGCAGGTGACGGTGAATGGCTGGCCGTGGCCCACAGCTTCGGTTGCCTGGCGCTGGCCCGCCACCTCGCCGACCACCCGGACTCCGCCATCCGCGAGGCGCTGTTCGTGGCCCCCGCCGAGCCTGACAAGTTCGGCATCGCCGAAGCCCTGCCCCACCACCGGCTGCCGCGCCGCTCGCGACTGATCGCCAGCAGCACCGACCCCTGGATGAGCGCCGCCAGTGCGGCCCGCTGGGCGCACCGCTGGGGCGCCAGCTACAGCAATCTCGGCCCCGTGGGGCACATCAACGCCGAAGCCGGCTTCGGCCCCTTCCCGCTCGCCAAAAGCTGGATCGACGCCGCACGGGCCCGCGCGGCTGCAGAACACCGGCCCCGGCACGCGGAGTTCCGCGAGTGGGCCTTTGCTGTTTAGATCGCGTCAGCCCAGCGCGGCCTTGAACGCGGCCAGCGTGCGCTCCCACGCCAGCTGGGCTGCCGCCGCGTCGTAGCGCGGCGTGGTGTCGTTGTTGAAGCCGTGCTGGGTGCCGGCGTAGGTGAAGGCCTCGTGGCGCACGCCGGCCGCCTTCAGCGCGGCCTCGTAGGCCGGCCAGGCGGCGTTGATGCGCTCGTCGTTCGCAGCGAAATGCAGCAGCAGGCGCGCCTTGATGCGGGGCACGTCCTCCAGCGCTGGCGCGCCGCCGTAGAACGGCACGGCCACCGCCACCTCGGGCACCTGCGTGGCGATGTGGTTGGCCAGCGAGCCGCCGTAGCAAAAACCCACCACGCCCACCTTGCCGTTCGCATCGGCCAGCGTGAGCAGGCCGCGCGCACCGGCCACGATGTCGGCGCGCGCTTTGGCGGGGTCGAGCTTGACGAAGAGTGCCCGGGCGTCGTCCTCGCTGCCTGGGTAGCCTCCCAACGGCGCCAGCGCGTCCGGTGCGTAGGCCAGGTAGCCGGCCAAAGCCAGCCGGCGGGCGATGTCCTCGATGTGCGGGTTCAGGCCCCGGTTCTCGTGCACCACCAGCACGGCGGGCAGCCTGCCCGCAGCGCCTGCAGGCTTGGCCAGATAACCCTGCACCTGACCGTTGCCGTCCGGCGACGGGAAAGCCTGGCGGCGCGTGACCAGCCGGGCGTCGTCCGGCCTGACCTGCTGGGCGGCCGCGAAGTTGGGGCTCAGCGCCGCCAGCAGCGCTGCCGCACCGGACGGCCCGCCTGCGAAGGCAGCGGCCTGCTCCAGGAAGCCCCGGCGACTCAGGTCGCCGTGCACGTAGCGATCGAACAGGGGCCAGGCCTGACTCGGGATATCAGCACGGTGATGCATCACGGTTCCTTTATGCGGTGGACCGCCAACTTTAGTGGGGCAACCCTGCAAGAAACGCATATCGATATCGCGAATGGTTCGACGACAGATCCAGGCCCAGTTCACAAAATCCCGATGCATGAACTTCCAGCAACTCCGCTCCGTCCGTGAGGCCCAACGCCGCGGCTTCAACCTGACCGAAGTCGCGCAGGCCCTTCACACCTCGCAGCCCGGCGTCAGCCGGCAGATCCGTGAACTGGAGGATGAGCTGGGCATTGAACTTTTCGTGCGGGTGGGCAAACGCCTCACCGGCCTCACCGAGCCGGGCGAGCAGGTGCTGCCCGTCATCGAACGGCTGCTGCAGGAGGCAGACAACCTCAAGCGCGCCGCCGACGACTTCGCCCAAGCCGGCAGCGGCCGGCTGCGCATCGCTGCCACGCACAGCCAGGCCCGCTACGCGCTGCCGCCGGCCGTGCGGGACTTCCGCGCCCACCACCCCGACGTCAGCCTGCACCTGCAGCAAGGCTCGCCGCAACAAATCGCGCGGTTGCTGCTCGACGGCGAGGCCGACGTGGGCATCGCGACTGAAGCCCTGGCCCAGTACCCCGAGCTGGTGGCGCTGCCCTGCTACCGCTGGACGCACTCGGTCGTCGTGCCGCCGGATCACCCCCTGCTGGATGGCCCGTTGACGCTGGCGCGCCTGGCGCAGTTCCCCATCGTCACGTACGAGCCGGGCTACACCGGCCGCTCGCACATCGACGACGCCTTCGCCGCCGCGCAGCTCTCGCCCCACATCGTGCTCAGCGCGATGGACGCCGACGTGATCAAGACCTACGTGGAGCTGGGCCTGGGCGTGGGCATCGTGGCCGCCATCGCGTTTGACGAGGAACGCGACCGCCACCTGCGGTCCATCGACGCCCGCCACCTCTTCGCCGACAACATGACCCGCCTGGCCGTGCGCCGCAGCGCCTACCTGCGCGACTACGTGTACGAGTTCATCCAGACCTTCGCCTCCCCGCTGCGGCGTGAGGTGGTGGATGCAGCCCGCCATGAATTGCCCGCTGGGCAGGAGCCTGGCCGTGAACCCGTGCTGGCCTGGTCGAAAGCGGCATGAGCTTGCCCTCACACCTTCCTTGCCTGCCCCTCCCCCATCCCCCCAATTGAACCTCCCCCTCCCTGACTCGAAAACCATGCGCCGCCTTCTGACTGCCCTCACCCTTGCCGCTGCCCTTCAATTTCTTATTTTGTTTTGTGTTTTGTTTTTTCCAGCTTCGATGCGTGCGCTTTTTTGGCTTTGCTTTTTGTGGAGTTCGAATACGGTGACACGGTGGCTCATGCTTCTTACAACTTGGAGGCTATGAACTGCGCGACCTTGG
>JBBIVU010000268.1:0-4170 GCA_037439585.1 Roseateles sp.
CGTCGGCCATGAGCCAGCTGACGGGCACCGTGCGCCAGACAGCGGATTCCGCCCGGACCGCCAATCAGCTCGTCCAATCGGCCGTGTCCGCTGCCACGCGGGGCGGCGAGGTGGTGGGTCAGGTGGTCACGACCATGGACGAGATCAACACGGCCAGCCGCAAGATCGCCGACATCATCGGCGTGATCGACGGCATTGCCTTCCAGACCAACATTCTGGCGCTCAACGCAGCCGTGGAAGCGGCACGCGCTGGCGAGCAGGGGCGGGGTTTCGCCGTGGTGGCTGGCGAGGTGCGTCTGCTGGCTGGCCGCAGCGCGGAAGCCGCCAAGGAGATCAAGAGCCTCATCGGCAACAGCGTGGAACGTGTGGACAACGGTGCACGCCTCGTGCAGGCGGCTGGCACGACGATGGGTGAAATCGTCTCCAGCGTGCAGCGCGTGCAGGACATCATTGGCGAGATCAGCTCGGCAGCCACCGAGCAGAGCGAAGGCATCGCGTCGGTCAACACCTCGGTGGTGCAACTGGACCAGATGACACAGCAAAACGCGGCGCTGGTGGAAGAATCCGCCGCCGCTGCCGAGAGCCTGAAGGAGCAGGCCCAGCGGCTGGTGGAAGCGGTGGCCGTGTTCCGTGTTGCAGCCAGCGAGGGCATGCGCACGGCGCCGGCTGCCAAGGCAGCCCCGTTCGCCACAACAACGGCCGCCGCGCCCACGTTGCCCAAGCCAGGCAGCACGGCCGGCGCCAAGCCTGCCCGCCCTGCCCTGCGTGCCTCCCAACCGACACCTGCGGCAGCACCGCGGCCGGTGAAGCTGACGCCGCCCCCCACTGCGCCGGCTCAGCCAGCTGCTGCAGCAGCCGACACCGGCGACTGGGAAACCTTCTGAACGCCTGAAAGCAACAAGGCCCGCGACGAGCGGGCCTTGTTCACGATGCTGCGCCGCGTCAGACGCGCTCGGCCACCCAGGCCACCACGCTCTGCAGCGCTGCCGGCACGCCTGCCGGCTGGGTGCCACCGGCCATGGCCATGTCGGGTTTGCCGCCGCCCTTGCCCCCCACCTGTTGGGCGACAAAGTTCACCAGCTCGCCAGCCTTGACACGACCCACGCTGTCGGCAGTCACACCGGCAGCGATCTGCACCTTGTCGCCCTCCACGGCAGCCAGCACGATGGCCGCTGTCTTGAGCTTGTCCTTGAGCTTGTCCAGGGTCTCGCGCAGGGTCTTGGCGTCGGCGCCTTCGAGCTTGGCAGCCAGCACCTTCAGGCCCTTCACGTCCACGGCCTGCGACAGCAGCTCATCGCCCTGGGCAGAGGCCAGCTTGCTCTTGGCAGCAGCGAGTTCCCTCTCGAGCTGGCGCACCTGATCCAGCACCGCATGCAGGCGCGAGCCCAGCTCGTGCGGCGAGGTCTTGAGCGTCATGGCCGCACCTTGCACGGTGGTCTCCAGCGACTGCAGATAGCTCAGTGCGTTGTCGCCCGTGACGGCCTCGACTCGGCGGATGCCGGCTGCGACGCCCGACTCGGCCACGATCTTGAACAGGCCGATGTCGCCGGTCGCCTTCACGTGCGTGCCGCCGCAGAGTTCCTTGGAGCTGCCGATGCTCAGCACGCGCACGGTCTCGCCGTACTTTTCGCCGAACAGCATCATCGCACCGGACTTCTGCGCATCTTCCAGGGCCATGAGCTGGGCTGTGGCGCCAGCGTTGGCGAGGATCTCGGTGTTCACCAGCGCCTCGACTTCGCGGATTTCCTCGGCCGTCATCGGTGCGTTGTGCGCGAAGTCGAAGCGGGTGCGCTCGGCGTTCACCAGCGAGCCCTTCTGCTGCACGTGGGCGCCGAGCACCTCGCGCAGGGCCTTGTGCATCAGGTGGGTGGCGCTGTGGTTGCGCACGGTCCTGGCGCGGCGCTCAGCATCGACCCTGGCGGTGAACACATCGCCCACCTTGACCGAGCCTTCCACGATCTGGCCGTGGTGGCCGAACACGTCGGCCTGGATCTTCAGGGTGTCGGAGACGACCACGCGCGTCGTGCCGTTGCGCAGATCGCCGGCATCACCCGCCTGGCCACCGCTCTCGGCGTAGAAGGGGGTGTGGTCCAGCACGACGACGGCATCGTCACCCGCATGGGCCTCGTTGACCTGCACGCCGTCCACGTAGACGGCCGTGACGGTGCTCGTCTCGCAGACAAGGTGCTCGTAGCCATGAAAGGCCGTGGCTGCGCCACTGTAGGCCAGGCCCTGGGCCATCTTGAACTTGCCGGCGGCGCGGGCGCGGTTCTTCTGCTCTTCCAGCAGCTCGTGGAAGCGGGCTTCGTTCACCGTCACGCCACGCTCACGGCAGACGTCGGCGGTCAGGTCGACCGGGAAGCCGTAGGTGTCGTGCAGCTTGAAGGCGGTGTCACCGTCCACGTTGCCGTGGGCCAGCGCGCCTTCGAGGATTTCCATGCCGGTGGCGATGGTCTGGAAGAAGCGCTCTTCTTCCTGCTTCAGCACCTCGGTCACGCGGCCTTGGGCCTGGCGCAGCTCGGGGTAGGCATCGCCCATCTCGGCCGCCAGCGCTGCCACGAGCTTGTGGAAGAAGGGGGTGCGGGCACCCAGCTTGTAGCCGTGGCGGATCGCGCGGCGGGCGATGCGGCGCAGCACGTAGCCGCGGCCGGCGTTGCCCGGGATGACGCCGTCCACCACCGTGAACGAGCAGGCGCGGATGTGGTCGGCAATGACCTTCAGAGACGGGCTCGTGGCGTCACAGTCGCCGCCGCCGGCGGCATCCACCGCTGACTTGGCCGCCGCCAGCAGGTTCACGAAGGTGTCGATCTCGTAGTTGCTGTGCACGTGCTGCAGCACGGCAGCCAGGCGTTCCAGGCCCATGCCGGTGTCCACGCTGGGCTTGGGCAGCGGGTGCATCACACCGTCTTCAGTCCGGTTGAACTGCATGAAGACGTTGTTCCAGATCTCGATGTAGCGGTCACCGTCTTCCTCGGGAGAGCCGGGGGGGCCGCCGGCCACATCCGGCCCGTGGTCGTAGAAGATCTCGGTGCAGGGGCCACAGGGGCCCGTGTCGCCCATCATCCAGAAGTTGTCGGACATGTAGCGGCCGCCCTTGTTGTCGCCGATGCGCACGATGCGCTCGGCGGGCAGGCCGATGTCCTTCAACCAGATGTCGTAAGCCTCGTCGTCTTCGGCGTACACCGTGGCCCACAGCTTGTCGGCCGGCAGCTTGAAGTGCACGGTCAGCAGTTCCCAGGCGTAGGCGATGGCGTCCTTCTTGAAGTAGTCGCCGAAGCTGAAATTGCCCAGCATCTCGAAGAAGGTGTGGTGCCGAGCGGTGTAGCCGACGTTGTCCAGGTCGTTGTGCTTGCCGCCGGCGCGGATGCACTTCTGGCTGGTGGTGGCGCGGGTGTACGCACGCTTGTCGAAGCCCAGGAACACATCCTTGAACTGGTTCATGCCCGCGTTCGTGAACAGCAGCGTGGGGTCATCCCCGGGCACGACGGGGCTGGACGCGACGATCTGGTGGCCTTTCGACTCGAAGAACTTCAGAAACGTCTGGCGGATCTCAGCGGCTTTCATTCCGGGGCTTCCTGGGCAATTGACGGCAAGGTCGGTGACAAAGAACGCGGATTGTAGGGAGAGGGGCCGGCGTCCCGGCGGTAGAGTGCCAGTCAATTCGACTGGAGGATCCCGATGGACGCGAATACCCCGCTGGCTGAACTTGAAGATGCCGGCCTGCTGCGCACGCAGGCACTGATCAACGGTGAGTGGGTGGGCGGCAGCGCCACCTTCGCGGTGACGGACCCTGCCACCGGGCGTGAACTGGCGCAGGTGGCCAACCTGGGCCGTGCCGAAGTGGACACGGCCATCGCCGTGGCCACCAACGCCCTGGCCATCTGGCGGGCCAAGCCGGCCAAGGAGCGGGCCGCCGTGCTTGTGCGCTGGCAGCAGCTGCTGGTCAAGCATGCTGACGATCTGGCACGGCTGATGACCGCCGAACAAGGCAAGCCGCTGGCGGAGGCACGCGGCGAGGTGATCTATGGTGCGAGCTTCCTGGACTGGTTTGCCGAAGAGGGCAAGCGCGTCTACGGCGAGACCATTCCTCAGAATCACTCCGATAGACGGCTGCTTGTGGTTAAAGAACCGGTCGGCGTCTGCGCGGCGATTACGCCGTGGAATTTTCCA
>JBBIVU010000269.1:0-4166 GCA_037439585.1 Roseateles sp.
CTCGAAGATGCACGGCTTCGAGCTCGTCAAGATCCCGGTCACCGCGCCGGGCGTCGAGCAGAAGGCCGCCTGGCTGCAGGTGCGCCAGCAGCGCCCCGACTACGTGCTGCTGTGGGGCTGGGGCGTGATGAACTCCACCGCGCTGAAGGAGGCCCAGGCCACCGGCTACCCGCGCGAGAAGATGTACGGCGTGTGGTGGTCTGGCGCCGAGCCGGACGTGAAGGACGTGGGCGAGGGCGCCAAGGGCTACAACGCGCTCAACCTCAACACTTCGGGCCAGAGCCCCAAGGTCATCCAGGACATCCTCAAGCTCGTGCACGGCAAGGGCCAGGGCACGGGCCCGAAGGACGAGGTCGGTTCGGTGCTCTACACCCGCGGCGTGGTCATCCAGGCGTTGGCCGTGGAAGGCGTGCGGCGCGCGCAGGAGCGCTTCGGCAAGGGCAAGGTCATGACCGGCGAGCAGGTGCGCTGGGGCCTGGAAAACCTGGCGCTGGACGACAAGAAGCTCGCGGCCCTGGGCCTGACCGGTGTGATCCGTCCGATCAGCACCAGTTGCACCGATCACCAGGGCTCCACCTCGGTGCGGGTGCACACCTGGGATGGCAAGCAGTGGAACTTCAGCTCCGACTGGTACCAGGCGGACGAGATGATCCTGAAGCCCATGGTGCGGGCCGCGGCGGACAAGTACGCAGCGGAGAAGAAGCTGACGCGACGCACCCCCGCGGAATGCCAGAGCTGAGGCCCGCCATGAAGCCCCCCCGCGCACTTCTTTCGCTGCCCCCCGAGGGGGGGCATCAGCGCCTTCGGGCGGCCGGGCGGCGCGGATGAGTGCGCCGTTTCTCAACGTCAACGGCATCGAGGTCATCTACAACCACGTGATCCTCGTGCTCAAGGGCGTGTCCCTGCAGGTGCAGGAAGGCAGCGTCGTGGCCCTGCTCGGTGGCAATGGCGCCGGCAAGACGACGACGTTGCGTGCGGTGTCCAACCTGCTGGAGGGTGAGCGTGGTGAGGTCACCAAGGGAAGCATCGAGCTGCGCGGCGAGCGCATCGAGAAGCTGTCCACGGCGGCCATGGTGGAGCGGGGCGTGGTGCAGGTCATGGAGGGCCGGCACTGCTTCGCCCACCTCACCATCGAGGAGAACCTCATGACCGGTGCCTACACCCGCAAGGACGGCCGCGCAGCCGTGGCGGCCACGCTGGAGAAGGTCTACGCCTACTTCCCGCGGCTCAAGACCCGCCGCACCAGTCAGGCCGCCTACACCTCGGGCGGCGAGCAGCAGATGTGCGCCATCGGCCGTGCGTTGATGGCCAACCCGAAGATGGTGCTGCTGGACGAGCCCTCCATGGGCCTGGCACCGCAGATCGTGGAGGAGGTGTTCGAGATCGTGCGCGACCTCAACACCAAGGAGCGCACGACCTTCCTGCTCGCCGAGCAGAACACCAGCATGGCGCTGCGCTATGCCGACTACGGCTACATCCTGGAGAACGGCCGCGTCGTCATGGACGGCTCGGCGGCGAACCTGCGTGAGAACGAGGACGTGAAGGAGTTCTACCTCGGTGTGGGCGGGGAAGGGCGGCGCAGCTTCAAGGACGTGAAGAGCTACAAGCGCCGCAAGCGTTGGCTGGCCTGAGGACCGGAGATGAGTGACGACGCCTGGGACATCGCCCCGCCCCCTTTCAGCGCGGACACGGCGTTGCAGACCCTGAAGCGCTTCGTTCGCGACCAGCATGTGCTGGACGAGCGCAGCGAGGGCTGGATGTGGAGGGGCGGCGTGGTGCTCAGGCTCTCCGTGGAGGGTACCGCGGTGAGGGTGCAGCTCGCCAGGCGACCGGCGCGCACGCCCGAGTGGGACGCTTTCACGCTGAAGTCGGCCACCGAATTGCGCAAGGTGCAGGACGAGATCCAGCGCCGCCTCACACGCTGGAAGGAGCACGAGTGAGCACCGAGTTCTATGACGCGCTGGAAACGCGCGACCCGGCCCAGCGAGAGGCAGCCCTGATGGCCGCATTGCCTGCCCAGGTGGCCCATGCCCAGGCCAGCAGCCCGGCCTACACCGAGTTGCTGGTGGGCGTGGAGGCTGCAGACGTCACATCGCGCGCCGCGCTGGCGAAGCTGCCCTTGACGCGCAAGAGCAGCCTCGCGGCTGCACAGGCGGCACGGCGTGCGCAGCGTTTGGGCGGATTCGCTGCGGGCATGCCGCGGCGCATCTTTCAGTCGCCCGGGCCGCTGTACGAGCCGGAGCCCGATGCCGACGGTCCGGACCCCTGGCGCCTGGGTCGCGCGCTGCACGCGGCCGGTGTTCGGGCGGGCCAGCTGGCGCATGTGGGGTTCAGCTACCACCTCACGCCAGCCGGCGCCATGATGGAGGCGGGCCTGCGGGCCGTCGGCGCCGCCAGCTTCCCGGGCGGCGTGGGCAACACCGAGCTGCAGCTCCAGGCGCTGCTGGATCTGCAGTCCGAGGCCTACGCCGGCACGCCCAGCCTGCTGCGCATCCTGCTGGAGAAGGCGGCAGAAGGTGGGCACCACCTGCCGTTGTTGCAGCGTGCGCTGGTGAGCGGCGAGGCCTGTCCGCCTGCGCTTGTGGCCTGGTTCGCCGAGCGTGGGGTGGATGCCTACCAGTGCTACGCCACGGCGGACGTCGGGCTCATTGCGTACCAGACGGCCGCGCGTGACGGGTTGGTGCTGGATGAGGGCGTGATCGTCGAAATCGTCCGCCCGGGAACAGGTGACCCGGTGCCCGAGGGCGAGGTGGGCGAGGTGGTCGTCACGACGCTGAGCCCGGGCTACCCGCTGATCCGTTTTGCGACCGGCGACCTCTCCGCCGTGCTGCCAGGTGCCAGTCCGTGCGGCCGCACCCATCAGCGCCTGCGCGGCTGGCTGGGCCGAGCCGACCAGTCCGCCAAGGTGCGTGGCATGTTCGTGCACGCAGGTCAGGTGGCCGATGTCCTCAAACGCCACCCGGAGCTTCAGCGGGCCCGCCTGATCGTCAGCGGCGAGCTGGCACAGGACCAGGTGGTGCTGCAGGTCGAAGCGGCCGATGGCTCGAGCACGGCGTTCGTGGAAAGCCTGATGCGGACTGCCCGCGACCTGACCAAACTCCGGATCGAGGTGCAAGTGCTGCCGCCTGGCAGCCTGCCCAACGACGGCAAGCTCATCGAAGACCGTCGCTGACCTGAAGGAGACCACCCGTGCGCTGTTCCCTGCTGCTGGCTGCCTGCCTGATCGCCTCTGGCCCTGTGCTGGCCGAGTACCCCGACAAGCCGGTCACGCTCGTCGTGCCCTTCGCGGCGGGGGGGCCCACGGACAAGGTGGCGCGGGACCTTGCAGAGGCGCTGCGCAAGCCGCTTGGTGCCTCGCTGGTGGTCGACAACGTGGGCGGTGCAGGCGGCACTTTGGGAGCCAACAAGGCGGCCAAGGCCACCCCGGACGGCTACACGCTGTTGCTGCACCACATCGGCATTGCCAGCGCCGCGGCCCTCTACCGCAAGCTGCCGTACCAGACGCTGGACGACTTCGAGTACCTGGGCATGGTGAACGAGGTGCCCATGACCCTGGTCGGGCGCTCCACGCTGCCGGCTGCCAGCTATGCAGAGCTTGGCAAATGGCTGGAAGCCAACAAGGGCAAGATCAACCTGGCTCACGCGGGCATCGGCTCGGCGTCCCACCTGTGCGGGCTGCTGTACCAGGCGGCCATCAAGATCGACATGACGACCGTGCCCTACAAAGGCACCGCGCCGGCCATGAACGACCTGCTGGGGGGGCAGGTCGATCTCATGTGCGACCAGACCACCAACACCAGCGGCCAGATCGAGTCGGGCAAGATCAAGGCCTACATGCTGACGTCTCCCAAGCGCCTGGCGAGTGGCCCGCTGGCCAAGCTGCCCACGGCCGATGAATCGGGTCTCAAGGGCTTCAACCTCACCGTCTGGCACGGGCTCTACGCCCCCAAGGGCACACCCAAGGCGGTGGTCGACAAGATCAACGCGGCGTTGCGTGTGGCGCTGAAGGACGCCGACTTCCACAAGCGCCAGGAAGCGCTGGGCGCCGTCATCATCAATGACGCCCGCCTGGCGCCGGCCGAGCACAAGAAGTTCGTCGAGTCTGAAATCAACAAGCTCGGGCCCGTCATCAAGGCCGCAGGGCAGTACGCCGACTAGGTGTTGAG
>JBBIVU010000270.1:0-4131 GCA_037439585.1 Roseateles sp.
GCGGCCATGCGGGCCTGCCGCTTCTTGATGAGGTCAGCCATCTTGGTGCGCTGCTCGGGGGTCAGCACGCGCGCAGCCTCGATGCTGGCCTGGCTCAGTCGCTTGGAAGCGATCTCGTGCTGGGCACTGACCTGCACGCGCAGCGCTTCGATCGCAGCGGCATCGATGTTTGTGGCGGCGTAGAGTGCGACCATCTGTTGGTGCAGCTTCATGCCGGCATCACGCTGGCCGACCAGATCCTGGCGGGCGGCCTTGAAGATGGCGTCGATCTGGCTGCGCTGGGCATCGGTCGCGTTCACCGCGTCCAGCAGGCTGTCCAGGTGACCGAACAGGCCACCAGGCGCCATCATGCCGGGGCCGCCGTGGTGGCCGTGACCAGGCTGCGCCTGGGCAGCAACGCCACCGACGGCGAGAGCCGCCACAACGGCCAGAGCGCGAAACAGATTCCGGAATCGAGGGGCTTGCATCAGGGTGCTCCTGGAAGAGTGCAGTGGTGCCATCTTCCGAGCGCCCTGTGTGGGATCTTTGGGTGCGGGGTAAAGAACTGTGAAACAAGCCCACGGTGCGTTGGGCGGCGTGGGCGCGTCAGGGGTCGCGGGCGAATGCGGGGCCGATGCCCCGCCTCCCTCACTTGATCGGCTTGAAGCGCATGCGCTTGGGGCGCGCACCTTCCTCGCCCAGGCGCTTCTTCTTGTCGGCCTCGTACTCGTGGAAGTTGCCGTCGAAGAAGAACCACTGCGAGTTGCCTTCGCAGGCCAGGATGTGGGTGCAAATGCGGTCCAGGAACCAGCGGTCGTGGCTGATGACCATGGCCGAGCCGGCAAACTCCAGCAGTGCCTCTTCCAGCGCACGCAGCGTTTCAACGTCCAGGTCGTTGGACGGTTCGTCGAGCATCAGCACGTTGCCGCCCTGGGCCAGGGTCTTGGCCAGGTGCAGGCGGCCGCGCTCACCGCCCGAGAGGGAGCCGACCAGCTTCTGCTGGTCGTTGCCCTTGAAGTTGAAACGGCCGAGGTAGGCGCGGCTGGGCATGACGAACTTGCCGACCGTGATGTTGTCCAGGCCACCGGAGACGTCTTCCCACACGGTCTTGTCGGCTTCCAGGCTGGCGCGGCTCTGGTCGACGAAGGCCAGCTTGGCCGTCTTGCCGATCTTGACCGTGCCGCTGTCCGGCTGCTCCACGCCCTGCAGCATGCGGAACAGCGTGGACTTGCCGGCGCCGTTGGGGCCGATGATGCCGACGATAGCGCCAGCCGGCACCTTGAAGCTCAGGTTGTCGATGAGCACGCGGTCGCCGAAGCTCTTGCTCACGCCTTCGAACTCGATGACCTCATTGCCCAGGCGCTCGGCCACGGGGATGAAGATTTCGTTCGTGACGTTGCGCTGCTGGTATTCGACGTCGCTCAGCTCCTCGAAGCGGGCCAGACGCGCCTTGCTCTTGGCCTGACGGCCCTTGGCGTTGGAGCGAACCCACTTCAGTTCCTCCTTCATCGCCTTGGCGCGCGCGTCTTCGCTCTTCTGCTCCTGCTCCAGGCGGCGTTCCTTCTGGTCCAGCCATTCCGAGTAGTTGCCCTTCCACGGGATGCCGTGGCCACGGTCGAGTTCAAGAATCCACTCGGCGGCGTTGTCCAGGAAGTAGCGATCGTGGGTGATGGCCACCACGGTGCCGGGGAAGCGCTGCAGGAACTGCTCCAGCCACTCCACGCTTTCGGCGTCCAAGTGGTTGGTGGGTTCGTCGAGCAGCAGCATGTCGGGCTTGCTCAGCAGCAGGCGGCACAGGGCCACGCGGCGCTTCTCGCCGCCGGACAGCACGCCGATGACGGCGTCCCACGGCGGCAGGTTCAGCGCGTCGGCGGCCAGTTCCAGCTGCAGGTCGGTGTTCTCGGAACCGGCGGCGGCGATGATGGCCTCCAGCTCGCCCTGCTCGGCGGCCAGCGCGTCGAAATCGGCATCCGGCTCGGCGTAGGCCGCGTAGACCTCGTCCAGGCGCTTCTTCGCGGCCAGCACACCGCCGATGCCCTCTTCCACCGCCTCACGCACGGTCTGGTCGGCGTTCAGGCGCGGCTCCTGCTCCAGGTAGCCGATCTTGATGCCCGGCATCGGAATGGCCTCGCCCTCGTACTCCTTGTCCACGCCGGCCATGATCTTCAGGATGGTCGACTTTCCGGAGCCGTTCACACCCAGCACGCCGATCTTGGCGCCGGGGAAGAAGGACAGCGAGATGTCCTTCAGGATGTGGCGCTTGGGGGGAACCGTCTTGTTGACGCGGTTCATGCTGAAGACGTACTGGGCCATGGGCGAATCCTTGAGGCTGAAATGGCGGCAGGCCCCCGGGAGGGCCTGCGTTGCCTGCTATTGTCGCCCAGCCCGCGTTTCCAGGAGTCCGAATGCGCCGTGTTGTCGCCGCCTTGCTTGTTTTCGCTGCCGCAGTTGCCCAGGCCCAGACCCTGCGCTGGTCCAGCCAGGGCGACATGCAGACCACCGACCCGCACTCGCAGAACGAGGTGCTGACCAACACGCTGAACAACCAGGTCTACGAGACGCTCACCCGGCGCATGAAGGACATGAGCATGGGCGCGTCACTGGCCACCGAGTGGACGCAGGTGACGCCGCTGATCTGGCGTTTCAAGCTGCGCCCGGGCGTGAAGTTCCATGACGGCACACCCTTCACGGCCGACGACGTGGTGTTCTCCATGCTGCGCCTGCGCGACCCCAACTCGCCCCAGCGCGTCTACGCCAACGCGGTGGGCCTCCCGAAGGCGGTGGACCCGCTGACGGTGCTCTTCACGCTCGACAAGCCCAACCCCATCGTGCCCGAGATGATGGGCACGCTCTACATCATGAGCCGGCGCTGGTGCGAGGAGCACAAGGTCACGCGGCCGCTGGATTTCAAGAAGCAGGAAGAGTCTTACGCCAGCCAGCATGCCAACGGCACCGGCCCCTTCATGCTGGTGAGCCGCCAGCCCGGCGTGAAGACCACCTTCAAGCGCAACCCGGCCTGGTGGAACAAGTTCGATGGCAACCTGCAGGAGTTCACCCACCTGCCCATCGGCAACGACGCCACCCGCACCGCCGCCCTCATCTCCGGCGAGGTGGACTTCGTCATCGACCCGCCGCCACGCGACCTGGCCCGCCTGCGCACGTTGCCCCAGCTCAAGGTGCTGGACGGCGAGGAGAACCGCCTCGTCTTCATCGGCATGGACCAGACGCGCGACAAGCTGCTGCACGGCCAGGCCCCCGGGGACAAGAACCCGCTGAAGGACGTGCGCGTGCGCCGGGCGCTGTACCAGGCCATCGACATCGAGGCCATCAAGACCAAGCTGATGAGCGGCTACGCCCTGCCCACCGGCGGCCTCACCCCCTCGCCACGCGGTGCCTATGGCGACCCCAAGCTCGAAACCCGCCTGCCCTTCGACCCGGCTGCGGCGCGCAAGCTGCTGGCCGACGCCGGCTACGCGGACGGTTTCGACATCACCCTGGACTGCCCCAACAACCGCTACATCAACGACGAGCGCATCTGCATTGCGCTGGCCAGCATGTGGGCGCAGGTGAAGGTGCGCGTGAAGGTGAATGCCATGCCGCGCACCCAGTTCTTCCCCAAGATGGAGAAGGCCGACACCAGCCTCTACCTCGCCGGCTGGGGC
Source organism: Roseateles sp. (assembly GCA_037439585.1). Lineage (GTDB taxonomy): Bacteria > Pseudomonadota > Gammaproteobacteria > Burkholderiales > Burkholderiaceae_C > Pelomonas. Next base: position 3,642 of record JBBIVU010000270.1, read on the forward strand.
GGCGGCTCGACGGACGCCGAGATCATGCTCACCCCCGTGCTGCGCAACCGTGGCGAGCAAGGCATTGGCGTGGCGAACTACGGCGGTTCCGTCAACAACGAGGGCGACGCCCTCGCGGCCGCGTCCACCGTCGAGACCGACCCCAAGAAGCGCGAAGCCCTCATCAAGCAGGCGCTGCAGTCCTTCCGCGAGCAGGTCAACATCATCCCGCTGCACCGCCAGGTCATCCCCTGGGCCATGAAGCGCGAGGTGAGCATCCCGCACTCGCCCAACAACTGGGCCAACCTGGACTGGGTCACATTTTCTAAATAGTTTCCGAAGCCCCCACCGTTAGAATAAAGCCATCGCCGCGCTTCTCAGTCTTGCGCGGCGTTCTCTTTTCAGCCCCTGCACGCTGCCCGCCCTGCCCGAAGACTGGCGCCGCTCCTCATGCGGCGCGGCAGGCGATGCGACCAGGCGTGCTCACTCCCTTTCTCGATGAGTTTCGATT
>JBBIVU010000271.1:0-4083 GCA_037439585.1 Roseateles sp.
CGGCCGCCCGCGGCCTTGGCCGGTGCGGCGTCGCGCGCCGTGCGGCCCGTGCCATGGGCCAACTCGTTGAACTGGTCGTAGATCTGGATGACGCCGTCGCCCGTCTTGCCGTACTGGCCGAAGCCGCGCAGCCAGGCACCCTTCTCGCGCAGGCGCAGCACCAGGGGCGCGAAGTCGCTGTCGGAGGACACGAGCACGATGACATCAGGCTTCTCGCTGATGGCCAGTTCCATGGCGTCGACCGCCAGGGCAATGTCGGTGGAGTTCTTGCCGATGGCGAGGTTGACGATGGCTCGCAACCCCAGGCGCTTGAGGAAGTTCTGCTCGCGCAGCGCCTGGTCGGCGTTGCAGTAGGCGCGGCGGATGTGGGCGGTGCCGTAGTCCTTGAACACCATGTTCAGCGCCTGCTCGATGACGTCGGTGGCGACGTTGTCGAAGTCGACGAGGAAGGCGACCTTTTTGTCGTTCATGCGATGAGTTTCCAGTTCAGCGTTTCGCCACCGCGCAGGGGCTTGAGCTGCGCCTCGCCGAAGGGCACGGCGCTGGGCAGGGTCCAGGGCTCGCGCTTGAGGGTGACGGTGCCGGTGTTGCGCGGCAGGCCGTAGAAGTCGGGGCCGTGGTGGCCGGCGAAGGCATCGAGCTTGTCCAGCGCACCGATGGCCTCGAACGCCTCGGCGTACAGCTCCAGCGCCGAGAGCGCCGTGAAGCAGCCCGCGCCGCAGACCGAGTTCTCCTTCAGCTGCGCCGCGTGGGGCGCGCTGTCGGTGCCGAGGAAGAACTTCGGCAGGCCGGAGCCCGCGGCCTTCAGCAGCGCCTGGCGGTGCTCCTCGCGCTTGAGCACGGGCAGGCAGTAGTAGTGCGGGCGCAGGCCGCCGGTGAACAGGGCGTTGCGGTTGTAGAGCAGGTGCTGGGGCGTGATGGTGGCGGCGGTGAAGCGGTCGGCTTCGGTCACGTACTGGGCCGCTTCCTTGGTAGTGATGTGCTCGAACACCACCTTCAGCTCGGGCATGGCGGCGCGCAGCGGGGTCATCACGCGGTCCACGAACACGGCTTCGCGGTCGAAGACGTCGATGTCGGCGTCGGTCACCTCGCCGTGCACCAGGAACAGCAGGCCTTCGCGCTGCATGGCTTCCAGCGTGGCGTAGGTCCTGCGCAGGTCGGTCACGCCGGCATCGCTGTTGGTGGTGGCGCCCGCGGGGTAGAGCTTGAGCGCGACGACGCCGGCGTCCTTGGCGCGCTTGATCTCGTCGGGCGGCGTGTTGTCCGTCAGGTACATGGTCATCAGCGGCTGGAAGTCGGCACCTTCCGGCAACGCAGCCAGGATGCGCTCGCGGTAGGCGGCGGCTTGCGCGGCGGTGGTGACCGGCGGGCGCAGGTTGGGCATGACGATGGCACGGCCGAACTGGCGCGCGGTGTAGGGCAGCACGCTCTTGAGCGCCGCGTCGTCGCGCAGGTGCAAGTGCCAGTCGTCAGGTCGGGTGAGGGTCAGGGTGTCACTCATGCCCGGATTGTCGTCTCCCAACGGCAGCGGCTTGGGTGACACCCCGCCCCATCTCGAAAGGAGCCTGCCCCCCCGCTCATGAACACCCCGAAACGTCTGGCCGGCACCGTGGTCTTGTTGGCGCTGTTCGGCGGCGCCCTGTTTTTTGCGATGCGCAACAACCAGGAGACGAAGCTGATCGCGCAGGAGCAGGCGGCCATCGCCACGGCAGAGCCGCTCAAGGGGCTGATCGCCGTGGACGTGGAGGCCTTCGTCAAGGACGAGCGGGTGAGCAAGGTGCTGGCCGGCGCCAAGCTGCCGGTGCAGGTGGCCCGCGTGGGCAGCCGGGACATGGCCGCCAAGATCGGCGCCGCCGACCAGCCCGACTTCTTCATCGCCAGCGGCGTGGTGGCGGCCAACATGATTGCCGACGCCGCCCGCAAGGCCGGCAAGGCGGCCACGCAGACCTCGCCCTTCCACACCCCGCTGGTGGTGGCCTCGTGGGAGCCGGTGGCCAAGATCCTTACCGCCAACGGCATGGCCAAGTCGATGGCGCCCAAGGTCTACAGCCTGGACATGGAGAGGCTCACGCAGGCCATGCTGGCCAAGCAGCGCTGGCGCGGCCTCAAAGGCAGCGGCGACTACGCCGTGTCGCGCAGCGTGCTGGTGAGCACGACAGACATCCGTCAGGCAGCAGGTTCGCGTGACATTTGCACCGGCATTGCGGCGGCGGGCAGCGTAGAACTGCGGCCTGTCGCAACACGGAGTGCCCATGGTGTCTCGTTCCTCCCTCGCCCTGCTCGCTGCTGCCGCGCTGGCCGGCTGTGCCACGCCCCCCGAGGAGCCCCTGGGGCCGCCTGCCAAGGAGGTGATCGACGCGGTGACCACCGGCAACCAGCTGGTGCGTTTCAACGCCGGTCAGCCGCAAAAGACGCTCTCATCGCGCCCGCTGACCGGGCTGCTGCCGGGTGACACGCTGCTGGGCATCGACTACCGTGTGGCCAAAGGCCAGCTCTATGGCCTGGGTGCCAGTGGCCAGCTCTACCGCATCGACACGCGCACGGCCACGGCCAGTGCCGTGGGCACGCCCCAGGCGCTGCCCAAGGAGGGCGCCACCGAGTGGGGCTTCGACTTCAATCCCACGGTGGATCGCATCCGTGTGGTGAACGACGCCGGCTACAACCTGCGCCTGCACCCGGACACCGGCGCCGTCGTGGACGGCGACCCCAACCAGCCCGGCGTGCAGCTCGACGGCCGCCTGGCCTACGACGCGGCCGACGGGAACGCTGGCAAGGCGCCGGGCATCGTCGCTGCGGGCTACACCTACAACAAGGACAACGACAAGATCACCACCAACTACGCGCTGGACGGCCGCCTGGGCCTGCTTGTCCACCAGGGCAGCAAGGAAGGCGTGCAGCCCGTGGTGTCACCCAACACGGGCCGGCTGTTCTCGGTGGGGTCGCTGGGCGTCGGCACGTTCCAGCACGCAACGCTGGACATCTCGGACCTGTCCAACGCCGCCTATTCGGCCATCACCGCCAACGGCGTCTCGGTCTGGTACCGCGTCGATCTCGCCACAGGCCGGGCCACCCGCATCGGAACCATCGCCGCCGGGGCCGTGGTGGGCGCTGCGATCGAACCCTGAGGAACGCGCCTGCGGAAGGGCTCGGCAGGCGCGGTGGGGTCAGTTTTCCTTGTAGATACGAACCCAGTCGACCTTCATCTGCGCCGGGAACACGGTGTTGGCATCCGGCGAGCCGGGCCAGTCACCGCCCACAGCGAGGTTGAGGATGACGAAGTAGGGCTTCTCGAACACCCAGGTGCCGCCAGCCGGCAGGCTGGCCGGCGTGAGGCGGTGGAAATCGACGCCATCAACCTGCCAGATGATCTCGTTGGCCCGCTTGATGATGGTGTAGGTGTGGAAGTCGTCTGCCACCGGCTTGCCGAAGTCGTAGGGCTTGCCGATGCCCTGCGCACCCGAGTAGCCCGGGCCATGCAGCGTGCCGTAGGTGGTGTTGGGCGTCTTGCCCACGTACTCCATGATGTCGATCTCACCCGACTTGGGCCAACCCGCGGTAGCCAGGTCGGTGCCCAGGGCCCAGAAGGCGGGCCAGATGCCGGCGCCGGCGGGCAGCTTCATTCGGGCTTCGACCTTGCCGTAGGTGAAGCTCTGCTTGCCGTTGGTGTGGATGCGGGCCGAGGTGTAGTCGCAGGGCTTGCCGTTCCAGCAGGGGCCGGGGTTGGTGGCCTTCTCGGCGGTGATGACGAGCATGCCGCTGCCGTCCATCTGCGCGTTGCGGGCGTTGGAGGTGTAGTACTCCAGCTCGTGGTTGCCCCAGCCGCCGGCCTCCGAGTTGCCGAGGTCGTAGTTCCAGTTCTTGACGTCGGGCACGGTGCCGGCGGCGCCGTCGAACTCGTCGCTCCAGACCAGGGTCCAGCTGTTGGACGGTGCGGGTGTGGGGGCAGGTGCCGGAGCAGGCGCTGGGGCGGGGGCCGGCGCCGACGGGTGAATCGACTCGTGTTCCGCGGGCGCGTCGACCAGGGCTTCGAGCGCGCCCCATACCTCGGCCTCGGCGCGGCAAAGCTCGCAGGTCTTCACGTGC
>JBBIVU010000272.1:0-4075 GCA_037439585.1 Roseateles sp.
CAGGTCGGGCATCTGGCGGTAGAAGAAGGTCAGCAGCAGGGTGCGGATGTGGGCGCCGTCCACGTCCGCGTCGGTCATGATGATGATGCGGTGGTAGCGCAGCTTGTCGGGGTTGAAGTCGTCCCCGCCCATGCCCTTGCCGATGCCGGTGCCCAGCGCGGTGATCAGCGTGAGGATTTCCTGGCTGGACAGCAGCTTCTCGTAGCGCGCCTTCTCGACGTTCAGGATCTTGCCGCGCAGCGGCAGGATGGCCTGGAACTTCCGGTCGCGGCCCTGCTTGGCGGAGCCGCCGGCGGAGTCACCCTCCACGATGTAGATCTCGCAGAGGCTGGGGTCCTTTTCCTGGCAGTCGGCCAGCTTCCCGGGCAGGCCCATGCCGTCGAGCACGCCCTTGCGGCGGGTCATCTCGCGGGCCTTGCGGGCGGCTTCGCGGGCACGCGCGGCGTCCACGATCTTGCCGCAGATGGTCTTGGCTTCGTTGGGGTTCTCCAGCAGCCAGTCGGTCAGCAGGCGGCTGACGATGTCTTCCACCGGCGCGCGCACCTCGCTGGAGACCAGCTTGTCCTTGGTCTGGCTGCTGAACTTGGGCTCGGGCACCTTGACGCTGACCACGCAGGCCAGGCCTTCGCGCATGTCGTCACCGGCGATGTCGACCTTGGCCTTCTTGGCCAGCTCGTTGTCGTCGATGTACTTGTTGATGACGCGGGTCATCGCCGCGCGCAGGCCGGTCAGGTGGGTGCCGCCGTCGCGCTGGGGGATGTTGTTGGTGAAGCACAGCACCGACTCGCTGAAGGAGTCGTTCCACTGCATCGCCACTTCCACGCCGACGTTGGTGCCCTGGTCGCTGAGCTTGTCGCCCATGGCGTGGAAGATGTTCGGGTGCAGGATCTTCTTGCCCTTGTTGACGAACTCCACGAAGCCCTTGACGCCGCCGGCATAGGCGAAGTTGTCTTCCTTCTGGGTGCGCTCGTCGATCAGGCGGATCTTGACGCCGTTGTTCAGGAAGGAGAGTTCACGCAGGCGCTTGGCCAGGATGTCGTAGTGGAACTCGTTGTTTTCCTTGAAGATCTCGGTGTCCGGCAGGAAGTGCACCTCGGTGCCGCGCTTGTCGGTGGGGCCGGTGATCTTCATCGGGCTGGTTTCGAAGCCGTCGACGACCTCGATCACGCGGTCCACCGGCACGCCGCGGCGGAACTCGATGGCGTGCACCTGGCCCTCGCGGCGCACGATCAGACGCAGCCACTTGGACAGCGCATTCACGCAGGACACGCCCACGCCGTGCAGGCCGCCGGAGACCTTGTAGCTGTTCTGGTTGAACTTGCCGCCAGCGTGCAGCTCGGTCAGGGCGATTTCCGCGGCCGAGCGCTTGGGCTCGTGCTTGTCGTCCATCTTGACGCCGGTGGGGATGCCGCGGCCGTTGTCCACCACACTGATGGAGTTGTCGGCGTGGATGGTGACGACGATGTCGTCGCAGTAGCCGGCCAGGGCCTCGTCGATGGAGTTGTCCACCACCTCGAACACCAGGTGGTGCAGGCCGGTGCCATCGGAGGTGTCGCCGATGTACATGCCCGGGCGCTTGCGCACCGCCTCCAGGCCTTCCAGGATCTGGATGGACTCGGCGCCATAGCCGCCGGAGCCTTGGGGGGCGGGGGTGGGCTGCTGGCTGTCGGGGGTGGGGGTGGTGTCGCTCATGGGGCTCTCGGGAAACTCTCGAAAGAGGCCCGGCGCTGCAAAAGCGCCGGGGCTTTGAAACGCTTCAAGCGGGTGCCCCGGTCAGAGGCGGTCCCGCTTGTGCTGTGAGAAAAGGGTCGGCGTCAGATCCGCATCGGCATCACGACGTACTTGAAGCCGTCCTGCTCGGGCACGGTGATCAGCGCGGCGGAGCTGCCGTCGTGCAGCGCGATCTGCACCATCTCGCTGTCCATGTTGGCCAGCGCGTCCATCAGGTAGGTCACGTTGAAGCCGATCTCGATGGCGGGGCCGCCGTAGTCGATCTCGAGTTCTTCCTTGGCCTCTTCCTGCTCGGCGTTGCTGGAGGCGATGCGCAGGGCGCCCGGCTCCACGTTCATGCGCACGCCCTTGAACTTCTCGCTGGTCAGGATGGCCGCGCGCTGCAGGCTGGCCAGCAGCGGGGTGCGGCCCAGGATGACCATGTTCTTGTGGTTCTTGGGGATGACGCGGTTGTAGTCGGGGTACTTGCCCTCGACCAGCTTGGTCACAAACTCCATGCCCGAGAAGCTGAACTTGGCCTGGTTGCCGGCGAACTGCAGCTCGATGGGGTCTTCGCCAGTGCCCAAGAGGCGCATCAGCTCCAGCACCGTCTTGCGCGGCAGGATGACCTCCTGCTTGGGCATGTCGGTCTCCAGCTCGGCCTGGGCCAGGGCCAGGCGGCTGCCGTCGGTGGCCACCAGGGTCAGGGTCTTGCCCTCGGCCACGAACAGGATGCCGTTGAGGTAGTAGCGGATGTCGTGCACCGCCATCGCGAAGTGCACCTGGTCGATCAGGCCCTTGAGCACCTTTTGCGGCACGCTGAAGGCCGGGCCGAAATCGACCGCCTCGTTGACCAGCGGGAAGTCCTCGGCCGGCAGGGTCTGCAGCGTGAAGCGGCTCTTGCCGCCCTGCAGCGTGAGCTTGCTGCCGTTGGCCGTCAGGCTGACGATCTGGTCGGCCGGCATGGAGCGCAGGATGTCGATCAGCTTGCGCGCACCCACCGTGGTGCTGAAGGCGCCCTCGTCACCGCCCAGCTCGGCGGTGGTGCGCACCTGGATTTCCAGGTCGCTGGTGGTCAGTTCCGTGCTGGCGCCGTTCTTGCGCAGCAGCACGTTGGCGAGGATGGGCAGGGTATGACGCCGCTCGACGATGCCGGAAACCGCCTGGAGGGCACCCAGCAATTGTTGTTGTGCGGCTTTCAAAACAATCATGTCTTCCTCTTTCAGATGGGTCGTTGTAGTAGGAACGGACCACCGGTGTGGAAAACGCCATTTTCACCTGTTTTGACAGGCAGTTAGCAGGCGGCTTTCCTTGGGGATGAGCAGGCGGCTTGCGGCGGGGCAAACAGACAACAACTTGGGCCCGATCGGCGGGGCGGTGGACAAGCCCTGACTTGTCCGAAACTTGTCCCCAGCCCCGGGCCTCGCCGGGCTTCAGCCCTTGAGGGTCTGCTCCAGCACGTGCAACTGCTGGTTCAGCTCGGTGTCCTTCTGCCGCTCGCCACCGATCTTGCGCACCGCGTGCAGCACCGTCGTGTGGTCGCGGCCGCCGAACAGCTCGCCGATCTCGGGCAGGCTCTTCTGGGTCAGCTCCTTGGCCAGGTACATGGCAATCTGGCGCGGCCGGGCGATGCTGGCCGGGCGCTTCTTGCTGTACATGTCGGCGATCTTGATCTTGTAGAAGTCGGCCACCGTCTTCTGGATGTTCTCCACCGAGATCTGCCGGTTCTGGATGGACAACAGGTCCTTGAGCGCCTCGCGCGCCAGGGCGATGTTGATTTCCTTGTGGCTGAACTTGGCGTAGGCCAGCACCTTGCGCAGGGCGCCTTCGAGCTCGCGCACATTGGCGCGCACGTTCTTGGCCACGAAGAAGGCCACGTCCTCGGGCATGGGCGCGCCTTCGGCCTTGGATTTCGCCAGCAGAATCGCCACCCGCATCTCCAGCTCGGGCGGCTCGATGGCCACCGTCAGGCCGGCGTCGAAGCGGCTGGTCAGCCGCTCGTCGATGTCCACCAGCCCCTTGGGGTAGGTGTCGCTGGTCATGATGATGTGGGCCTTCTTGGCCAGCAGGGCTTCGAAGGCGTTGAAGAACTCTTCCTGCGTGCGTTCCTTGCCGGCGAAGAACTGCACATCGTCGATCAGCAGCAGGTCCAGCTGGTGGTACTTGGCCTTCAGCTCGTCGAAGGTCTTGCGCTGGTAGTTCTTCACCACGTCGGAGATGAACTGCTCGGCGTGCAGGTACAGCACCCGGGCGTTCGGGTTGTCCTTGAGCAGGGCGTTGCCCACCGCGTGGATCAGGTGGGTCTTGCCCAGGCCCACGCCGCCGTAGATGAACAGCGGGTTGTACATGACACCCGGCGCGCCGG
>JBBIVU010000273.1:0-4043 GCA_037439585.1 Roseateles sp.
GTTCGACATGAAGCCCGAAGCCCCCGAGAAGATCCGCGGTGAGTTCCAGCCGATCGCGACCAACACGCCGGGCATCCAGTATTGCGAGCACCTCCCCGGCCTGGCCGGGCACGCCGCCGTCGATGTCACCTCGTGACAGGGGCTTCACGTGCTCGCCACCGGTGATCGAGTAGATGTTCAGGCCGGGCAGCGACCACTTCAGGCGCAGGCTGCCGCCGGTTTGCTTGAGGGTCTGCTCGTTCACGCCGTTGAAGGCGACGGTGTCGGTGCTGAAGCCGTCGGCCAGGTCGTTGGTGCCGCGCTTGATGGCGTTGGCACGGAACAGGCGTGGGCTGCCCTTGAGGTCGCGCAGGTGCAGGTTGGCCAGGGCGCTGAATTCCTTGTGCGGCTCGTACAGCACCTGCGCACGCACGGCGCTGTCGCGGTAGCCCTCGGTCTTGGGCGTGGCGGCACCGGGGGCCGTGTTGGTCACCCAGTCGTCGCGGCGTTGGTTTTGTGCGGAGATGCGGGCGGCCCAGTCACCGGTCAGCGGCAGGTTGGCAGCGCCTTCCAGGTTGAGCGTGCCGTAGTTGCCCACGGTCACGCTGGCGTAGCCGTCCTGTTTCTGGCTGGGCTTGACCGAGTCGAACTTGACGACGCCGGCCGGCGTGTTGCGGCCGAACAGCGTGCCTTGCGGGCCGGCCACCACTTCCACAGCGGCAGTGTCGAAGATGGGGAAGCCCTTCAGGATGGGGTTCTCCTGGATCACGTCGTCCACGATGACGCTGACCGGCTGCGAGGCGTTGAGGCGGAAGTCGGTGTTGCCGTAGCCGCGGATGTAGAAGCGCGGGAAGGCGCGGCCGAAGCTGGATTCGATGTTCAGGCTGGGCACGCGGCCCGACAGGAAGCGCAGGTCCTGGCCGCCGGAGGCCAGCACATCCAGCTTGTCGCCGCTGATCTTGCTGACGGCGTTGGGCACGTCCTGGATGTTCTCGGCACGGCGCTCGGCCGTGATGACGACGGTGTCGAGCTGGCTGCGGTCCTTGGGGGCTTCTTGGGCCAGGACGGGCAGGGCGGTGCTGAGGGCCAGGGCCAGCAGGGTCAGGCGAGGGGCGTTCATCGGTAGACGACTCCAAAAAAAACGGCCCCAACTGCAGGGCCGGCGCGGATTGTGCGGATGGCGCGATGAGGTGCCGACCGTCAGGCAGGGGGGTGTTGCGCGAGTCTGACGGGTTGGTCAGTTTTCAGACGGGCAGGCTTGGTGCGTGCGCACCAGAGCCGTGACCTTGCGTGCCGACCATGTGCTGCAGCAGGCGGCCGATCGCCACGCGTGCGCCCCGCAGGATGCGAAGCCATGGGCCCGGGACACCGCGCGGATTTTTGACATAGTTCAGCGGTTCGCGCGTCGCGCGTGTGCTTTGGAGCCCCCATGTCCGATCCCAAGATCAACACCTGCAGTCCTTACCTGTTCATGGCGGCTGGCGGTGGCATGCTGCTGGCGGCGTGGTTGACGCATCAGGGGGCCTTTCTTGGCCCGGGTGCGCTGTTCTTGGTGCTGGGCGCGAGCAAGCTGCGCCCGACCCGCTGAAGGACGTGGCGCAACCATGGCGTGGCTGTTGCTCGTGGTGGCTGGCCTGCTGGAGGTCGGCTGGGCCATCGGCCTGAAATACACCGAAGGCTTCTCGCGCCCTGTGCCCACGGTGTTGACCCTCGGAGCCATGGTGGCCAGCGTCGGCCTCCTGGGCGTGGCCATGAAGACCCTGCCTGTGGGCACGGCCTATGCGGTATGGGTCGGTGTGGGCGCCGTGGGCACGGCGGCGCTGGGCATGGTGCTGTTTGGCGAGCTGGCGAGCGTGGGCCGCCTGGTCAGCCTGGGGCTGATCGTGGCGGGCATCGTGGGTTTGAAGCTGGCGAGCTGATGCGGTTGGCCTACTTCGGGAAGCGTTCCAGCCGCTTGGCGTCCTTGGGCGGTTCGTACTGCGACATGTTGAGCTGCATGGCCAGCAGTGTGTAGTAAGCGTTGACGCCGGTCAGGTCCACCACGCCCTGCTTGCCGAAGCGCTTCTCGGCGCGGGCGTAGGTGACGTCTGACACCCGTTTGGTGCGGTGCAGCTCGATGGAGAAGTCGTAGACGATCTCCTCGTCGTCGCTCATGCCCACAGGGCGGCGGCCGTCGGCGATGGCGTCGGCAATGGCGGGCTTGATGCCGGCCTTGAGGGCGATGGGGTGGTGGACGTACCACTCGTAGTCCTGCGTCCACTCGCGGGCGGTGACGAGGATGACCAGCTCGCTCAGCGTGGTGCCGATGGCGGATTTGTAGCGCAGGTAGTCACCCATGGCGCGGGCCTGGGTCATGACCTGGGGGCTGTGCATCAGCGGCTCGAAAGGGCCGAAGACAGGCACCTTGCGAGCGGCCTCGAAGTCCGCGGCGGCCTGTTTTTGCTCGGTTGTGTAGTTGGCGGGTGGGATGGTGGGCAGGCGGGTCTGGGCGAATGCCGGGCCGGCGCCGCCGCACAGGGCGGCCAGGGTGGCCGAAGCCATCAGGAATCGGTTGCGCATCAAAGGAGCCTCCGGGGTGCGGCGAACTTGCCGTGCAGCCCAGGATATCGATGCGGCAGCAGCCGTGGCGCTGGGGTTTGCGCGTGCTGCCTCAGCCCGGCTGCGCGGGTACGTTCCACCGCCGCGTCACGTCGCCCCGGCTGTTGACGCTCTCCAGGTTCACCGCGAAGCCCCACAGCCGGCCAACGTGCTTTAGCACCTCCTGCGCGCTGTCGTGCAGCGGGCGGTTGAGGTGCTGCACATGGCGCAGCGTGAGCGAGCGGTCGCCGCGCAGGTTGACGTTCCAGACCTGGATGTTGGGCTCGCGGGCAGACAGGTCGTACTGGCGTGCCAGCGCCTGGCGCAGGTGGCGGTAGCCGCCTTCGTCGTGGATGGCGGAGATCTCGTACTCGGTCTTGGCCTCGTCGTCGAGGATGGCGAAGAGGCGGAAGTCGCGCATCACCTTCGGGGACAGGTACTGGCCGATGAAGCTCTCGTCCTTGAAGTTGCGCATCGCGTGGTCCAGCGTGGGCAGCCAGTCGCTGCCGGCGATGTCGGGGAACCAGGCGCGGTCTTCGTCGGTGGGTGCCTCGCAGATGCGCTGGATGTCGGTGTACATCGCAAAGCCCAGCGCGTAGGGGTTCAGGTTGGCACCGGGGTGCTGGTAGACGACGTTGGTGTGGGACTTGAGCCACTCGATCATCATGCCGTCCGACAGGTAGCCATCGTCGTACATCTGGTTCAGCAGCCGGTGGTGCCAGAAGGTGGCCCAGCCTTCGTTCATCACTTGCGTTTGCCGCTGCGGGTAGAAGTACTGCGCGATCTTGCGGACGATGCGCACGATCTCGCGCTGCCAGGGCTCCAGCAAGGGGGCGTTCTTCTCGATGAAATAGAGCAGGTTCTCCTGCGGCTCGTCGGGGAATCGACGGCTCTCGGCGGCCTCGTCGGGCCGGTCAGGCTTTTTGGGCAGCGTGCGCCAGAGGTCGTTGACCTGCGATTGGGCGTGCTGCTCGCGGTCCTTCAGGCGCGCTCGTTCCTCGGCGAGGGACAGCTTGGCGGGCCGGCGGTAGCGGTCCACGCCGTGGTTCATCAGCGCGTGGCAGCTGTCCAGCAGCGCCTCCACGGCGTCCAGGCCGTGGCGCTCCTCGCAGTCGGCCACGTAGTTCTTGGCGTAGACGAGGTAGTCGATGATGGAGGACGCATCTGTCCACATGCGGAACAGGTAGTTGCCCTTGAAAAAGGAGTTGTGGCCGTAGCAGGCGTGCGCGATGACGAGCGCCTGCATGGCCAGCGTGTTCTCCTCCATCAGGTAGGCGATGCAGGGGTCGGAGTTGATGACGATCTCGTAGGCCAGGCCCATCTGGCCGCGCTTGTAGCTGCGCTCGGTGGCGATGAACTCCTTGCCGTAGCTCCAGTGGCGGTAGTTCACCGGCATGCCCACGCTGGCGTAGGCGTCCATCATCTGCTCGGCGGTGATGACCTCCAGCTGGTTCGGGTAGGTGTCGAGCCCGAAGCGCTGCGCGGTG
>JBBIVU010000274.1:0-4036 GCA_037439585.1 Roseateles sp.
CCTGCAAGCCTGGCCCAGCCGCGAGCGCGCCCGCCAGCTCGCCTGGATGGGCCAGCAGGAAACCGGCGCCGACGACCTCACCGCGCTGGACGTGGTGCTGCTCGGCCGGCTGCCCCACCGCCCCTGGCTGGCGCCGGCCACCGCCGCCGACCACGCTGCCGCACAGGACGCGATGGAAGCCACGCAAAGCTGGCCCTGGCGCGAGCGCCGCCTGGGCTCGCTCTCCGGCGGCGAGCGGCAGCGCGTGCTGCTGGCCCGGGTGCTGGCCGTCGAGGCCCCGCTCACGCTGATGGACGAGCCCCTGGCCCACCTGGACCCGCCGCACCAGGCCGAGTGGATGGCCCTGGTGCGCGAGCGCGTGGCTGCCGGCCATGCGATGGTGAGCGTGCTGCACGAACTGCACCTCGCGCTGCAGGCCGACCACCTCGTGCTGATGGCCGACGGCGCCATCGCCCACGCCGGCCCGCCCGGCGATCCCGCAACCCATGCCGCGCTGCAGCGCGTCTTCGGCCCCCGCCTGCACATCGGCCAGATCGATGGGCGCTGGGTGGCACTTCCGTTATGACTTCCTGCCCCGCCCTCTTCATCAGCGCGCCGTCCTCGGGCTCCGGCAAGACCAGCATCACCGCAGCCATCGCCCGCAGCCACGCGCGGCGCGGCGAGCGCGTGCGCGTCTTCAAGACCGGCCCGGACTACCTCGACCCCATGCTGCTGGAACGCGCCAGCGGCCACCCCGCCTACCAGCTCGACCTCTTCATGGGCGGCTTCGCCCACTGCCAGACGCTGCTGGCCGAGGCCGCGCGCGAGGCCGACCTCATCCTGGTGGAAGGCGTGATGGGGCTGTTCGATGGCGACCCCAGCAGCGCCGATCTGGCCGCTGCCTTCGGCCTGCCCGTGGCCTGCGTGATCGACGCCTCGGCCATGGCGCAAACCTTCGCGGCCCTGGCCACTGGCCTGGCCCACTTCCGGCCTGGGCTGCGGCACTGCGGCGTGATCGCCAACCGCGTGGGCAGCGCCGCCCACGCCCGCATGCTGGGCGAGAACCTGCCGCCCGACCTGCCCCTGGTGGCCGCCGTGCCCCGCAACGCCCACCTCAGCCTGCCGGAGCGCCACCTGGGCCTGGTGCAGGCCCAGGAGCTGCAGCGCCTGAACGAGTTGCTGGACGCCTGGGCCAACGCCTGGGACACCGCCCTGCACCCCGGCCTGCCCATCCCGCGCGTGACCTTCACGCACGAGCCCGAGCCGCCGCTGCCACGCCTGCTGGCTGGCCGCCACATCGCCATCGCGCGCGACGCGGCCTTCGGCTTCATCTACCCGGCCAACACCGACCTGCTCGAAGCGCTGGGCGCCGAACTGCACTTCTTCTCGCCGCTGCAGCACCAGCCCCTGCCGGCGTGCGACGCCCTCTGGCTGCCCGGCGGCTACCCCGAGCTGCACGCCGACACCCTGGCCGCCCACCCCACGCTGGCCGCCAGCCTGCGCGCCCACGTGGCGGCGGGCAAGCCGCTGCTGGCCGAGTGCGGCGGCATGCTGGCGCTGATGGAGCAGTTGACCGACACCCAAGGCCGCACCCACGCCATGACGGGCCTGCTGCCTGGCCACGGCCGCCTGCAGGCCCGCGTGGCAGCGCTCGGCCTGCAGGCCATCGACTGGCCGGAAGGCCCGCTGCGCGGCCACAGCTACCACCACTCCACGCTGGAGACGCCGCTCGCGCCCATCCGCCGGGCCACCAACCCCAACGGCGGCAGCACGGCCGAATCGCTCTTCCAGCAGGGCTCGCTGCGCGCGAGCTACGTGCACCACTACTTCCCGTCCAACCCCGAGGCCGTTGCGGCCTTCTTTGGCAGCCATGGAAATTGAATCCCCCCCGGTGAACCGCGAGCGCGTCGTGCCCAGCGGCGAGCGGCGCGGCCTGGTGCTCGTTCACACCGGCGACGGCAAGGGCAAGAGCACGGCCGCCTTCGGCCTGGCGCTGCGCGCACACGGGCGCGGCAAGCCGGTGCTGATCTACCAGTTCATGAAGGTGCCCAGCGCACGCTTCGGCGAGCACCGCGTGTTCGAGCAACTGGGCGTGCCCGTCATCGGCCTGGGCGACGGCTTCTCGTGGAAGAGCAAGGACCTGGAGCACAGCGCCGACCTCGCCCGTGAGGGCTGGGCCCGCGCCGAAGCCACCATCCGCGGCGGCGAGCATTTCCTCGTCGTGCTGGACGAGATCATGTACCCGCTGCGCTACGGCTGGGTGCCGCTGGACGCGGTGCTGGCCTGCTTGCGTGAGCGGCCCGCGCACGTGCACGTGGTGCTGACGGGCCGGGGCGCACCGGCCGAGCTGATCGAGCTGGCCGACACGGTGACCGAGATGGCGATGGTGAAGCACCACTACCGAGCGGGCGTGCCGGCGCAACGGGGGATCGAGGATTGAGCGCGCTCATCGTCTGCACGACCTGCAACGACGGCCAGGGGCAAATGCTGCTGGAGGCCGTCGAGAACGAGGCGCTCGCACGCGACCTGCCGCTCGCCATCCGCGGCCAGGCCTGCATGGCCGCCTGCAAGCAAAGCTGCACGGCCGCGCTGCAGGGCGCGGGCAAGCACAGCTACGTGTTTGGGCAACTCGCCCCCGACACGACCTGCGTGGACGCCCTGCTGGCCGTGGCCGCGCAGCACGCCGAGCCGGGTGACGGCCTGCTGGCCTGGGGCCGCCGGCCCGAGCGGCTGAAGGCCAGCGTGGTGGCACGGCTGCCGCCTTTGTTGTGAACCCGAAATGAAGACCAAACAAAGCCACAGGGGCACAGAGACACCGAGGCCGCGGAATGAAGGGCTCTCCGTGCCTTGGTGCCTCTGTGGCTGTGTTCTCCCGTCACACGCAGACCTCCTCCGATGAGCTGGCTGCTCCCCCTGTCCATCCTTGTGGCCCTGCTGGTGGACCTTCTCGGCGAGCCGCCGGCATGGATGCATCCGGTCGTCGGCATGGGCCGCTACCTGGGCTGGTTCAAGCTCACGCGGCTGCCGGCGGCGCTGGGCTTCGTGGCCGGCGCGCTGGCCTGGGGGGTGGGCGCCGCACTGGTGGGTTTCCTCGCGCTGTGGGCCGAGGGCGGGGTGCTGCTGGCGCTGCAGCCCTGGGCCTCGCCGCTGCGGCTGGTGGGCGCGGCGCTGCTGATCGGCCTGCTGCTCAAGCCCTTGCTGGCCTGGCGCATGCTGGCCGAGGAAGCCCTGGCCGTAGAAACGGCCCTGGCTGAATCGCTGGACGCCGGCCGCGCGCGGCTGAGCCGCCTGGTGAGCCGCGACACCTCAGCGCTGACCGACACCGAGGTGCGCGAGGCCGCCATGGAGACGCTGGCCGAGAACCTGAACGACTCCGTCATCGCGCCGCTGTTCTGGTTCGCCCTCTTCGGCCTGCCGGGCGCGGCCGTCTACCGCTTTGCCAACACGGCTGATGCCATGTGGGGCTACCGGGACGAACGCGAGTGGTGCGGCAAATGGGCGGCGCGGGCGGACGACGCGCTGAGCTGGCTGCCGGCACGCCTCACGGCCCTGCTGCTGTTGCCACCGTCGCTGCAAGCACTGGTGCGCGAGGCCCGCCGCACGCCGTCGCCCAACAGCGGCTGGCCCATGGCCGCCCTGGCGCTGCGGCTGAACCGGCGGCTGGGCAAGCCCGGTGTCTACACCCTGCATGCCGAGGGCCAGCCCGCCCAGCCGGGTGACCTGCACGCAGCCCGTGCCGTGGCGCAGCACGGGGTGATCGCTGGGGCCCTGCTGATCGCGACGCTGGCCTGGGCGCTGCGGGCATGACGCCGCTGCTGCCCGTGCACGGCGGGCCCGATGGCGGCCCGGCCATCACGCACGACTTTTCCACCAACGCCAGCCCGCTGGGCCCGCCGCCCGCGCTGCTGAACGCCGTGCTGCAGGCCGACCGCGGCCGCTACCCCGACCCGCACTACCGCGCGCTGCGCCAGTTGCTGGGCGACGAGCAGCTCGTGCTGCCCACCGCCGGCGGCGCCGAGGGCATCCGCCGCCTGACGCTGGCCGCCCGGCTCACCGG
>JBBIVU010000275.1:0-4034 GCA_037439585.1 Roseateles sp.
CCCCCCACCCCGGCGGCTCACGCATCCTCAGCGCCAACCTGTTGGGTGACTACTACCTCACAAGCTCCGGATTCACTGGCTTGCAAGGTGGCCTGCGCGCCACAGGTGGCTTGCTGCTGGGCCCGTTGTCCATGGCCCAGAGCAGCGGCGGTCTGGCGCTGGGCAACGGCCCGGTATCGGCTGGCCAACGCAGTTTCACAACCACCCATCTCGACGCCTACACCTCCGAGCAAAGCAGCAACCTGTCCTACGTGGGCATCGGCTACACCGGGCGGCTGCAGGGAGGTGGCCTCGCCTTCAGCGCCGATTTCGGCCTGATGTCCAGTGCCTACGGCGGCAGCCTGCGCCTGGGCCGGAGCAGCGCACAGGGCTTTGAGGATGCGATGCGCGATTTGCGCTTCAAGCCCCTGCTGCAACTGGGCTTGGCGTACAGCTATTGAGGCGCCCACCGGGTGCGTCCCGGATAATTGCGGTTTTGCCTTTTGACGAGAACTGCAATGAGCGACGTTCAGCAACGCATCGACGACCTGGTCAAGTCCAACCGCGTCATGCTCTTCATGAAGGGCACGGCCCAGTTCCCGATGTGCGGCTTTTCCGGCCGTGCCATCCAGATCCTGAAGGCCGCCGGCGCCACCGACATCAAGACCTTCAACGTGCTGGAAGACGAAGCCGTGCGCCAGGGCATCAAGGACTACGCCAACTGGCCCACCATCCCCCAGCTCTACATCGGCGGCGAGTTCGTCGGCGGCTCGGACATCATGATGGAGATGTACGAATCGGGTGAGCTGCAGCAGGCCCTGGCCGCCTCCTGATGGCTCAGCGGCTCGTCGTCGGGCTGACAGGCGCCACCGGCGCCACCTACGCGCTCCACCTGCTGCGGCGCGCACGGGAATTGGGCGTCGAGACTCACCTCATCGCCACGCCAGCCGGCATCCTGAACGCCCATCACGAGCTGGACATGGACCGCTCGGCCCTGGAGGCGCAGGCAGACCACGCCTACTCACCGGGCGACGTCGGCGCCTGCATTGCCAGCGGCAGCTTCACCACGGCGGCCATGGTGGTGGCGCCTTGCTCCATGAAGTCGCTCGCCGCCATCGCCCACGGCCTGGGCGACAACCTGCTCACCCGTGCCGCCGACGTGACGCTCAAGGAGCGCCGCCGCCTCATCCTGATGGTGCGCGAAACGCCCTTCAACCTGGCGCACCTGCGCAACATGGTGGCAGTGACTGAGATGGGTGGCATCTGCTTCCCGCCGCTGCCGGCGTTCTATCACCACCCCGAAAGCATCGAGGAGATGGTGGCAGAAACGACCGAGCGCGTGCTCGAACTGGCCGGCATCACCCAGGCCCAACCCCGGGCCTGGGCGGGCTTGAAACCTTAAGGCTTCTGCACCACCAGGCCGCGCCGCTCCAGCAGCGGCTGGATGTCGGGCTCGTGGCCCACCAGGTTGCGGAACAGCACCATCGCGTCCTCGCTGCCGCCGCGCGACAGCAGCTTGGCGCGCAGCGCATCGCCGTTGGCGCGCTTGAGGCCGCCGTTGGCCGTCAGCCATTCCACGGTGTCGGCGTCCAGCACCTCGCTCCAGATGTAGGCGTAGTAGCCGGCCGCGTAGCCGCCCATGATGTGGCTGAAGTACGGCAGGCGGTAGCGCGGCGGCACGGGGCCGAAATCGATGCCCTCTTCCTTCAACACCTTGGCCTCGAAGGGCACGATGGCGTCGGCAGCCGGAATCTCGCCGGCCTTGAGCTGGTGCAGGCGCTGGTCCACGATGGCCGCCGACAGGTAGGACACCGTCATGTAGCCCTGGTTGAAGCGCTTGGCGCGCGCCACCTTGTCCAGCAGGTCGCGCGGCATGGGGGCGCCGGTCTGGTAGTGCTTGGCGTAGTTGGCCAGCACGCTGGGCCAGTCGGCCCAGACCTCGTTCACCTGCGAGGGGTACTCCACGAAGTCGCGCGGCACGCGGTTCAGGCCCGGGTACAGGCCCTGGTTGAACATGCCGTGCAGCGCGTGGCCGAACTCGTGGAACAGGGTGTTGACCTCATCCCACGTCAGCAGCGTGGGCTCGCCCGCTGGCGGCTTGGGGATGTTGAGGTGGTTGGCCACCACGGGCTGCGTGCCCTCCAGCGGGTTCTGGCCCACGTAGGCATTCATCCAGGCGCCGCCGCGCTTGCTTGGGCGGGCATAGAGGTCGGCAATGAAGATGGCGAGCTGCTTGCCGTTGGTGTCGAAGACGTCGTAGGTGCGCACGTCGTCGCGGTAGACCGGCAGGTCGGTGCGGCGCTTGAACGTGATGCCGTAGAGCTGGTTGGCCGCGAAGAACACGCCCTTCTCCAGCACGCTGGTGATCTCCAGGTAGGGCTTGAGCTGGCTTTCGTCGAAGCCGTACTTCGCTGCGCGCAGCTTGTCGGCGTAGTAGCTCCAGTCCCAGGCCTGCAGCGCGAACGTGGGCTGCTTCTTGGCGGCCTGGTCGCTGTCGATGAGCTTCTGCAGCTCGGCCGCCTCCTGCTTGGCCGAAGCCACCGCTGCCGGCGCCAGCTGGCGCAGCAGCGCGTTGACGGTGTCGGCGGACTTGGCCGTCTCCTCCTCCAGCACGAAGGCGGCCGGCGTGGCATAGCCCAACAGCGCAGCGCGCTCGGCACGCAGCGCCATCACGCGCGACAGCGTGGCCCGCGTGTCGAACTCGTTGCCACGCGTGCCACGGGCCACGGAGGCGCGGTGCAGGCGCTCGCGCAGGGCGCGGTTCTGCAGCTCGGTCTCGAAGGGCTGGATGGTGGTGTTCAGCAGCGCGATGACGTACTTGCCTTCCAGGCCGCGCTTCTTGGCGGCATCCGCTGCGGCAGCGATCTGCGCCGGGCTCAGGCCAGCCAGTTCCTCGGCGCTGTCGACGACGATGGCCGAGTCGTTCACCTCGGCCAGCACGGCCTTGTTGAAGCGCGCACCCAGCGTAGCGAGCTCGGCGTTGATGGCCTTCATGCGCGTCTTCTGCCCGTCGCTCAGCTGGGCGCCGGCGCGCACCATGTCGCGGCGGTAGCGCTCGATGAGGCGCTTGCCCTCGGCATTCGGCGCGGCCTTGTCGCGCGTGGCGTACAGCGCCTCGATGCGGGCGAACAGCTTGGGGTTGAGCAGCACGGCGTCGCGCTGGGCAGCGAGCTTGGCGGCGTAGTCCGTCTGCAGTTGCTGGCGGGCCGGGTTGGCATCAGCGCCGAGCAGGCTGAACAGCAGCGTGGTGGTGCGCGTCAGCAGCCGGCCGCTCTTTTCGAGGGCCACGATGGTGTTGTCGAAGGTGGGGGCCGCCGGGTTGTCGGCGATGAGTTGCACCTCGGCCAACTGCTCGGCCATGCCCTTGTCCAGCGCCGGGCCGAAGTGCTCGTCACGCACCTTGTCGAACGGCGGGTACTGCAGCGACAGCGGGCTGGGCGCGAACAGCGGGTTGTCGGCGGCGGCCATGCCAGGGGCCTGGGCCCAGGCAAAACCGCTGGCAAGCAGCGTGGCGATCAGAAGCGGTTGAAAGCGACGTGCAGCGGACATGGTGATGCCTTCGGAAGCGGTCTTGTGGACGAAGGCTGGGAGGCTAATGCGCCAGAACACCGCTGCCGAAAGCCATCGGCACCCGCCCGGGAAAGCACCGAGTTCAGGTCTCGCCGGCCAGCAACCACTGGCGCCGTGCGCCGAGCACAGCGTTCGGATACTCCGGCCGGCCGCGGCTGCCGTTGTAGCGGCCCAGCGCCAGCGACAGGTTGCCGCGCTCGATGTCCAGGTAATGCCGCAGGATCACGCAGCCGAAGCGCAGGTTGGTCTGCATGTGAAAGAGTCTCGACGCGTCTCCGTCGCCGATGGCCTTCGTCCAGAACGGCATCACCTGCATGTAGCCACGCGCGCCGGCCACGCTGATGGCGTACTTGCGAAACCCGCTCTCCACCTGCACCAAACCCAGCACCAAGCTGGGCTCCAGGCCTGCACGCTTGGCCTCGTACCAGACCGTTTCGAGGAACTCGATGCGGATCTGCGTCTCGGTCTTGCGCTTCTTCAGGCGC
>JBBIVU010000276.1:0-3928 GCA_037439585.1 Roseateles sp.
TCGGCCTGGCCGCCGGGCTGGACAAGAACGGCCGCTGCATCGACGGCCTGGGCGCCATGGGCTTCGGCTTCATCGAGGTGGGCACCGTCACGCCCCTGGGACAGCCCGGCAATGACAAGCCGCGCATGTTCCGGCTGCCCGAGGCCAACGCCCTCATCAACCGGCTGGGCTTCAACAACGAAGGCCTGGCCAGCTTCGTGGCCAACGTGCGGCGCGCCTACAGCTTCCGCTCGGCCGGCGGCATCCTGGGCCTGAACATCGGCAAGAACGCCGCCACGCCCATCGAGCGCGCGGCCGACGACTACCTGCTGGGCCTGGAGGGTGTGTTCCCCCACGCCGACTACATCACCGTCAACATCTCCAGCCCCAACACCAAGAACCTGCGCGCGCTGCAGAGCGACGAGGCGCTGGACGCGCTGCTCTCCACCCTGCAGCAGCGCAAGCTGCAGCTGGAGCGGCAGACCGGCCGCAAGGTGCCGATGTTCGTGAAGATCGCGCCCGACCTGGAGGAAGCCCAGGTGGCCGTGATCGCGCAGACGCTCAAGGTCAACGGCATCGACGGTGTCATCGCCACCAACACCACGATCGCACGTGACGCGGTGCAGGGCCTGGCCCATGCCCAAGAAACCGGCGGCCTCTCCGGCGCGCCGGTGTTCGAGGCGAGCAACCGCGTCATACGCCTGCTGCGTGCCGCCCTGCCGGCCGGCTATCCCATCATCGGCGTGGGCGGCGTGATGAGCGGGGACGACGCCCGCGCCAAGATCGCCGCCGGGGCCGACCTGGTGCAGGTCTACACCGGCCTGATCTACAAGGGCCCGGCCTTGGTCAGCGAGTGCGCGAAGGCGCTGGCACGGCGCTGAACCCTGTGCCATGCCACCAGCTCGCGATGCCCGCGGGCCGGCCCTTTGATGGTGATATTTCACCTGAAAGCATGCGTTAGGCTTCGCCCCGTTTTCCAGGGAGAAGCCATGAGACTGATGAACCGGGCCGGCGCCACGTTGGCCCTGCTGTGCACCGCCGCCGCCAGCGCGCAAGCGCCCAGGCTGCCCCTCGAAAGCTTCTTCCGGCCGCCTGCCTTCGAGCGGGCCGTGCTGTCGCCCGACCAAAACCGCGTGGCCGTGTTGATCAACCGCCCCGGCGAGCGCACCCGCCTGGCCCTGGCCCGCCTGAACGACGACAGCCCCACAGAAGTGGTCGCGGCAGTCGACCGGCTCGACATCGCCAGCATCCACTGGCTGAGCCCCAGTCGGCTGGTCTTCCAGGCCGGGCAGCGGCACGAACTGCGAGACACGCCCATCTCCACCGGACTGTGGGTGCTGGACGTGCCCAGCGGCGAAGTCACCCAACTCATTTCCACGCGGTTCAACCTCACGGCGGGCGAGGCGCAGACCGGCACGCGCGTGAAGTCAGCCGTGGACAAGCTGCTGCCCTGGAACTGGCGGCTGTTGCGCGCGCTGGACGACGGCAGCGAAGACGTCATGGTGACCCGCTACACCTGGGACGAGATGGGCGAGTTCAGCCACGAAGTGCTGGGACGTCTGAACACCCGCACTGGCAAGCTGGCACTGATCACCCAGAACGTGCCCAACCATGTCGCACAGTGGCTGGTGGACGACAAGGGCCAGCCACAAGCCTGCATCACCCTCGAAGGCCCGGGCTTTGGCGTGCACCTGTTCGACGCCGAAAGCCAGACGTGGAAGCTGTGGCGCTCCGGCCGCCGCAACGTGGACAACATGCCCACCCCACTGGCCCGGCTGCCCGGCGGTGACCTGGTGGTGGCCGACCACGCACCGACAGAGTCGCAGGGTGACATCCGGATCGTGCAGCGCCTGGGCACCACCGGCGAGGTGCGGCACACGCTGCTCAGCATCCCGGGCTACGACTGGCGCGGCAACCTCGTGCAGGATCGCCAGAGTGGCCGGCTGCTGGGTCTGCGCTACGAAGCTGACGCCGCCGACACCGCCTGGTTCGACGGGGGCATGAAAGCCCTTCAGGCCGAGGTCGACAAGCTGCTGCCGGCCACCGTCAACCGCATCCAGTGCGGCGACTGCCTCAAGGAAAGGCAGCTGCTCGTCCACGCGGCCTCGGACCGCCAGCCCGAAATCATCTATACCTACGACCGCGAGGCACGCCAGATCAAGACGCTGTTCCGCTCACGCCCCGCCCTGAACGCGGCTGACATGGCGCCGCGCGAAGTGCTGCGGGTGAAGACGCGCGACGGCCTGTCCATGCCGGTGCAACTGACTCGGCCGCTGGGCGCTGCAGGGCCTCGCCCCGCCGTCGTGCTGGTGCACGGCGGCCCCTGGACGCGGGGCAATCACTGGTACTGGGAAGGCACAGCGCAATTTCTCGCCAACCGCGGCTACCTGGTCATCGAGCCGGAGTTCCGCGGCAGCGAAGGCTACGGCCTGCGCCACGAGAACCTGGGCCGGCGGCAATGGGGCCAGGCCATGCAGGCCGATGTGGCCGACGCAGCCCAGTGGGCCGTGGACAAAGGGCTGGCAGACGGCCAGCGCATCTGCATTGCCGGTGCCAGCTACGGGGGCTACGCCACCCTGATGGGTCTGGTACGCAACCCGGAGCTGTTCCGTTGCGGCTTTGAATGGGTGGGCGTGACTGACCTGGGCGCCCTGTTCAGCCGCAGCCGGACAGACATCCAGAGCCTGTGGGAGAACGACCTCAAGCTGCTGATCGGCGACCCCGAGAAGGATGCGGCGATGTTCGAAGAGAACTCACCCACCCGGCAGGCTGGCAAGATCAAACGCCCCCTGCTGATGGCCTACGGCGCCGAAGACCGGCGCGTTGAAGCACAGCAAGGTATCGACATGAAAAAGGCCCTGGAGGCAGCGGGCTACCAGGGGCTGGAATGGGTGGTCTATCCGAATGAGGGGCACGGCTGGCGCACCCTGGAGACGAACAAGGACTTCTGGGGCCGCGTGGAGCGATTCCTGGAGCGCCACATCGGCAACCCAGCCCGGCCTTGACGGGCAACCCGCCCTGGAAAAGCCGTGGCGTGCCAGGCGTCCAGGGCGCCGAAGGCGGCTTCGCACGCGGGAGTTGGCCAATGTGGGCGTGGACAACACGGCAGGGTGCGGCCCCGGTCCGCAGGCCGTGCCGCCTGGGCGGACGCCCCCCATGCGGCGGGCGGGAATTCATCCATTCGCGCCGATCGACGCGACTTTCTGCAGCCCGTCCACGGCCTTGCCCTTGCGAGCGCGTTTGCCGGCGTGGGCGGCGAGCGATTGGTTCCTGAGCAGTTCGTCCCGCGGCTTGCCGCCCCGGCCGCTGCCCAGCACGCGCAACTGGGTGGTGAAGCAGGCGACCGACAGGACCGTGTCGTTGCCTTCCAGGTCGATGAGCATCAGGCCCTTGCCGCCCTTGGGCTGGTGCTTGAGCTCATCGAGCGGGAACGTCAGCAGCCGGCCCTGGGCGCTGAGCACACCCAGCTGCAGGGCCACCGCATCGGCCGGCACCACCGCCAGCAGCGGCGCCTCCCCCTCGTCCAGCGCCAGGAAAGTCTTGCCCGCCTTCTGGCGGCCCACCAGATCGCCCACCTGGGCGATGAAACCATAGCCGCCAGAGCCTGCCATCACCAGGCGCTGGGCCGGTGCAGCAGCAAAGTAATGCGCAATCTGCGTGCCGCTTTCCAGCTCGATCAGCGTGGTGATGGGCTGGCCGTCACCACGCCCGCCGGGCAGGGCCGACACAGGCACGGAGTACACCCGGCCGTTGCTGCCCACGACGACGAGTGGGTCCACGCTGCGGCAGCGGAAGTGCCCCCAGAGCGTGTCGCCGGCCTTGAAGGTCTGGGCGGCCACGTCCACCTCGTGGCCCTTGAGCGCCCTCACCCAGCCCTTGCTGCTGACGATGACGGTGACGGGCTCGTCCACGATCTTCACCTCGGCCAACACGCGCTTCTCGGCCTGGA
>JBBIVU010000277.1:0-3880 GCA_037439585.1 Roseateles sp.
AGCGCCTGCACGCCAGGCGCTCGATCAGTGCGCGGTCCATCACCCGCCAGTTCGTGATGACCGCGACGACGCCCAGCGCCTCGGCGGCTGCGGGCCAGCCTTCCCACAGCGTGTCCAGCAGCAGCGCCCGGGGCAGGGCGGGCTCGGCATCGCGGGCGGCGGCCAGGGCCTCGGGCTTGAAGCTGCTCAGCAGCGGGGCCGGATGGGTAGGGGATGCGCCGGCCCACAGCCGCGCAGCCTCGCGGGCCACGGCGGCGCCGGTGCGGGCCTCTTCGCCGGGGCACGGCTTGATCTCGATGTTCAGCGAGCAGCCGTTGGCCTGGCAGAAGGCGGCAATTTGGGAGAAGCGCGGCAGGGCCTCGGCCGCGAAAGGCGGGCTGTGCCAGGCGCCAGCGTCCAGCCGGGCCAGCGTGGCCCAGTCCTGCTCCGCAGGCGAGCCGGTGCCGCTGGTGGTGCGCTCCAGGGTGTCGTCGTGCAGCAAAAAGGCTTCGCCGTCCCGGCTGAGCTTGACGTCACATTCGAAGGCTCGGTAGCCAAAACCGGCGCCCAGGCGGAAGGCGGCCAGCGTGTTCTCTGGGGCGAGCTTGCCGGCGCCGCGGTGCGCCAGCCAGAGGGGGTAGGGCCAGGGCTGCATTCACCCGATTCTGAGGGGAAATACCCCGCTGCGATAATTCGAATCCTCTATGAATGCCCCGCATCCCCTGATGCCGGCTGCCGCTGCAGCAGCCGACACCGCCCACGCAGGTGACCTCCCCCGCCTGCGCGAGATTCCGTACAACTACACCTCGTTCTCCGACCGCGAGATCGTGATCCGCTTGCTGGGCGCCCGCGCCTGGGCGCTGCTGGATCAGCTGCGGCTGGAGCGGCGCACGGGCCGATCCGCCCGCATGCTGTACGAGGTGCTGGGCGACATCTGGGTGGTGCAGCGCAACCCCTACCTGCAGGACGACCTGCTGGACAACCCCAAGCGCCGGGGCCAGCTGATCGAGGCCCTGCACCACCGGCTGGGCGAGGTGCAGAAGCGCCGCGACCCCGCCAGCGACACGCAGCGCGACGCCGCCGTGGGCGAGCTGCTGGACGCCGCACGCGGCGCCGTGGCGGAGTTCGGCAAGTTCTTCGACAGCGTCGGCATGCTGCGCAAGCGCGCCGCCAAGACGCTGGCCCGCCACACGGCCAAGGACAACATCAAGTTCGACGGCCTGTCGCGCGTGTCCCACGTGACGGACGCCACCGACTGGCGCGTGGAGTACCCCTTCGTGGTGCTCACGCCCGACACCGAGGCCGAGATGGCGGGCCTGGTGGGCGCCTGCTTCGAGCTGGGCCTGACCGTCATCCCGCGTGGGGGCGGCACGGGCTACACGGGCGGCGCCGTGCCGCTGGTGTGGAACAGCGCGGTCATCAACACCGAGAAGCTCGAGGCGCTGCGCGGCGTCGAGATGCTGAAGCTGCCGGGCCTGGACCGCGAGGTGCCGACCATCTTCAGCGAGGCGGGTGTGGTCACGCAGCGGGTGGCCGACCTGGCGGAGGCCAACGGCTTCGTCTTCGCGGTGGACCCGACCTCGGCCGAGGCCAGCTGCATCGGCGGCAACGTCGCCATGAATGCCGGCGGCAAGAAGGCCGTGCTGTGGGGCACGGCGCTGGACAACCTCGCCAGCTGGCGCATGGTGACGCCCGAGGCCAAGTGGCTGGAGGTCGTGCGCCTGAACCACAACCTGGGCAAGATCCACGACGTGGAAACGGCCAGCTTCGAGCTGCGCTACTTCGACGCCAGCGGCGGCAAGCTCGAGAAGACCGAGCGCCTGGACATCCCCGGCCGCGTGTTCCGCAAGGAAGGCCTGGGCAAGGACGTCACCGACAAATTCCTCGCCGGCCTGCCGGGCATCCAGAAGGAAGGCTGCGACGGCCTCATCACCAGCGCCCGCTGGATCGTGCACCGCATGCCGGCCCACACCCGCACGGTGTGCCTGGAGTTCTTCGGCAACCCCAAGGACTGCGTGCCCAGCATCGTGGACATCAAGGACTACATGTTCTCGATCGCCTCCACCGGTGTGCTGCTGGCCGGCCTGGAGCATCTGGACGACCGCTACCTGAAGGCCGTGGGCTACGCCACCAAGAGCAAGCGCGGCGGCTTTCCGAAGATGGTGCTGATCGGCGACATCGTCGGCGACGACGCGGACGCGGTGGCACGCGCCACCTCCGAGGTCGTGCGCCTGGCCAACGGCCGCTCGGGCGAGGGCTTCATCGCCGTCAGCGCCGATGCGCGCAAGAAGTTCTGGCTGGACCGCAAGCGCACGGCGGCCATCAGCAAGCACACGAACGCGTTCAAGGTGAACGAGGACGTGGTGATCCCGCTGCCGCGCATGGGCGAATACACGCTGGGCATCGAGCGCATCAACATCGAGCTCAGCCTGCGCAACAAGCTGGCGCTGGTGACGGCGCTGCAGGCGCTGTTCACCACCGGCAAGCTGCCGCTGGGCAAGAGCGATGATGCCGGCGAGATCCCCAGCGCCGAGCTGCTGGAAGATCGCGTGCAGCAGGCGCTGGCGCTGCTGCGCGAGGTGGGCGGCCTGTGGCAGCAGTGGCTGGACGGCCTGGACACGCAAGGCTTCTTCGAGCAGCTGCAGACGCACGACCTGCGCGCGTCGTGGAAGACGCAGATCCTCAAGCCGCTGCAGAACCTGTTCGCCGGTGCCGCCTTCGAGCCGCTGATTGCTGAACTCAAGCGCATCCACAAGGAGGTGCTGCGCGGCCGCGTGTGGGTGGCGCTGCACATGCACGCCGGCGACGGCAATGTGCACACCAACATCCCCGTCAACAGCGACAACTACGAGATGCTGCAAACGGCCCACGAGGCCGTGGCGCGCATCATGGTGCTGGCCCGCAGCTTGGACGGTGTCATCTCCGGCGAGCACGGCATCGGCATCACCAAGCTCGAGTTCCTGAGCGACGACGAGCTGGCCAATTTCACGGCCTACAAGAAGAAGGTCGACCCCGAAGGCCGCTTCAACAAAGGCAAGCTGCTCAAGAACGACGCGCTGCCGGCGGACCTGCGCAACGCGTACACGCCGTCGTTCGGGCTGATGGGGCACGAGTCGCTCATCATGCAGCAGAGCGACATCGGCGCCATCGCCAACTCGGTGAAGGACTGCCTGCGCTGCGGCAAGTGCAAGCCGGTGTGCGCCACGCACGTGCCGCGCGCCAACCTGCTCTACAGCCCGCGCAACAAGATCCTCGCCACCTCGCTGCTGGTGGAGGCCTTCCTGTACGAGGAGCAGACGCGCCGGGGCGTGTCCATCAAGCACTGGCAGGAGTTCGAGGACGTGGCCGACCACTGCACGGTCTGCCACAAGTGCGCCAGCCCCTGCCCGGTCAAGATCGACTTCGGCGACGTGACCATGAACATGCGCAACCTGTTGCGCAAGATGGGCCAGAAGACATGGCGGCCCGGCAATGCGGCGGCCATGTTCATGCTGAACGCCACCAACCCGGAGACCATCAAGCTGGCCCGCACGGCCATGGTGGGCATCGGCTTCAAGGCCCAGCGCCTGGCGGTGGACCTGTTCAAGCCGGCAGGCCGCAAGCAAACCAGTGCGCCCCCGGCGACGCTGGGTGCGGCACCGATCAAGGAACAGGTCATCCACTTCATCAACAAGAAGCTGCCGGGTGGCCTGCCCAAGAAGACGGCGCGTGCGCTGCTGGACATCGAAGACAAAGACTACGTGCCCATCATCCGTCCGCCCGAGAGCGCGAGTGAGACCGAGGCCGTGTTCTATTTCCCCGGCTGTGGCTCCGAGCGCCTGTTCAGCCAGGTGGGCCTGGCCACGCAGGCCATGCTCTGGCATGCCGGCGTGCAGACGGTGCTGCCGCCCGGGTACCTGTG
>JBBIVU010000278.1:0-3849 GCA_037439585.1 Roseateles sp.
ATTCACGGCCGAAGCGCTCCTCGTCCCAGCGCATGGCTCGCTTCAACGACTCCATCACCTCCGCCCTTGCCAGCGCCTGCCTCGCCGAACTGTCGGTGCTGGGTGTGCCTGCCGAGGCCATCCGCCATGTCACGGTACCCGGTGCGCTCGAAGTTCCGCTGGCCCTGCAGGCCCTGGCTGAGACCAATGATTTCGACGCGCTGATCGCCCTGGGCTGCATCATCCGCGGCGAGACCTACCACTTCGAGTTGGTCGCGAATGAGAGCGGCTCGGCCGTCACCCGTGTCGGGCTGGATCACGGCATTCCCATCGCCAACGCCATCCTGACCGTCGAAAACGAAGCGCAGGCCTGGGCCCGCGCGGAGCCCAAGGGCCGCGATGCCGCCCGTGTCGCCGTGGAGATGGCCAACCTGCTGAAAGACATCGAGTGAACGCACCCAAGACCGCACCCAAGACGGCCCACAAGCCTGGCGCCAAGCGGGCGCCCGTCAAGTCCGCCCGCCGCCGCTCGCGTGAAGCCGCGCTTCAGGGCCTCTACCAGTGGTTGCTGACCGGCGAGGACATCGGCGCCATCATTGCGTTGGGCCGTGAGCAGGAAGGTTACGCCAAGCTCGACCTCAAGCACTACGACGCACTGCTTACCGGCTGCGTGAACGAAGCCGCAGACCTGGATGCCCTCCTGTCGCGTCACGTGGACCGCAAGACCACCGAACTCTCCCCGATCGAACACGCCATCCTGATGATTGGCGCCTACGAACTCAAGCATTGTCTGGACATCCCGTACAAGGTCGCCATCAACGAAGCGGTGGAACTCGCCAAATCTTTCGGAGGGACTGACGGACACAAGTACGTCAATGGTGTGCTGGACCGCTCCGCCGTGGACCTGCGCCCCCTCGAACTGGCTGCGAAGCGCTGAGCCCTTTGTGAAACTCGCCTCCCGGCTCGACCACATCGAGCCTTTTTATGTGATGGAGCTGGCCAAGGCGGCCGCTGAACTGGCCGCCAGCCCGCTGTGCGACCCCGCCCGGGGCGGCCGTCACATGATCCGGCTCAACATCGGTGAGCCCGACTTCGGCGCGGCACCCGCCGTGCGCGAGGCTGCCACCCGCGTCGCTCAGGGCCCCACGCCTTACACCGATGCGCTGGGCCTGCCGGCACTGCGCGAGGCCATCTCGCGCTGGTACGGCCAGCGGTTCGGCCTGGATGTTGCGCCCTCGCGCATCGCGGTGACGGCCGGAGCCTCAGCCGGTCTGCAACTCGCTTGCCTCGCGCTCTTCGAGCGGGGCGACGAGGTGCTGATGCCCGACCCCTGCTACCCCTGCAACCGTCACTTCGTGACCGCAGCGGACGCCACGCCGCGACTGTTGCTCACCAGGGCTTCAGGCCGCTTCCAGCTCGATGCGACTCAGGTTCGCGAGGCCTGGACGACCGCCACGCGCGGTGTGCTGCTCGCTTCGCCCAGCAACCCCACGGGCACCTCCATCGCCCCCGAGGTGCTGGCTGACATGGCCGGCTTCGTGCGCGACCGCAGCGGTGTCACGGTGGTGGACGAGATCTATCTGCCGTTGAGCTACGAGGCGCACTTCGGCCAGACCGCCCTGGCGCTGCCGGGTGGGCTCGGGGACGACATCGTCTCGGTCAACAGTTTCTCCAAGTACTTCGGCATGACCGGCTGGCGGCTGGGTTGGCTGGTGCTGCCACCGGCATTGGTGCCCGCCATCGAGCGCCTGGCACAGAACTTCTACATCTGCCCCTCCACGCTGGCCCAGAAGGCTGCGCTGGCCTGTTTCGAGCCGGCATCCATCGCCGAGTTCGAGCGCCGCCGCACCATGCTGCGAGAGCGTCGCGATTTCATCGTGCCCGCGCTCAATGCCTTGGGCCTGACTGTGCCCGTGCCGCCCGATGGCGCCTTCTACGCCTGGATGGACGTGAGCCGCTTCCACACCGACAGCTGGGCCTTGGCGCACGAGCTGCTGCACAAGGCGCAGGTGGCCCTGACCCCGGGCCGCGATTTCGGCGTGGCCGACCCGCAGCGCTGGATGCGCCTGTCCTTTGCCTCGTCGATGGAAGACCTCGAAGAAGCGGTCGCCCGGCTGCGCGGGGTGCTGGCGTGAACTTCGAGTTCCCTGTTCGCGTCTACTGGGAAGACACCGACGCCGGTGGCATCGTCTTCTACGCCAACTACCTGAAGTTCTTCGAGCGTGCCCGCACCGAGTGGCTGCGCGCAGCCGGTGTCGAGCAGCAGCGCCTGCGCGACGAAACCGGCCTGATGTTCGTCGTGGCCGATACCAGCCTGCGCTACCTCGCCCCGGCGCGTCTGGACGACCTGATCACCGTGACTGTCGAGCCTGAGGCGGCGGGCCGTGCCAGCCTGGTGGTGCGCCAGCGTGCGCTGCGCGGCGACACTTTGCTGTGCGAAGGCGAGATCCGCATCGGCTGCGTGCGGGACGCCGACCTGAAACCCCAACGCCTGCCCGACACCGTCGTCGCGGCGATCACTGCATGAACCAAGACCTCTCCATCGTCTCCCTGATCCTGCACGCCAGCTTCGCGGTGCAGCTCGTCATCGCCGGCCTGCTGCTGGTGTCGCTGGCGAGCTGGAGCGTCATCTTCGGCAAGCTCATTGGTCTGGGGCAGATCAAGCGCCGCAACGACGCCTTCGAGGCCGAGTTCTGGAGCGGCAAGAACCTCAACGACCTGTTCCAGTCGGTCAGCCACCGCACCGACGGCGCGCCGCTGGAGCGCATCTTTGCGTCTGGCATGCGCGAGTTCCTGAAGCTGCGTGAAAAACGCGTCACCGACGCCAGCGCCCTGCTCGACGCCGCCCGCCGCGCCATGCGCGCCAGCTTCCAGCGCGAGCTGGACGCCATGGAAAGCAACCTGTCCTTCCTGGCCTCGGTCGGTTCCGTGTCGCCCTACGTGGGCCTGTTCGGCACCATCTGGGGGATCATGCACGCCTTTGTGGGCCTGTCCAACCTGACGCAGGTCACCCTGGCCACCGTGGCGCCGGGCATCGCCGAGGCGCTGGTGGCCACGGCCATCGGCCTGTTCGCGGCCATCCCGGCCGTGCTGGCCTACAACCGCTTTGCGCGCCAGATCGACCGCAGCGCCATCACGCTGGAGACCTTCATCGAAGAGTTCTCCAACATCCTGCAGCGCAACGCGACGCAAAACTGATGGCTGCCGTCTCCGCCCGAGGCGGCCGTCGGCGCCGTACGATGAACGAAATCAACATGGTGCCGTTCATCGACGTCATGCTGGTGCTGCTCATCATCTTCATGGTCAGCGCCCCGCTCATCACCACTGGCCTGGTGGACCTGCCCAGCGTGGGCAAGAGCCGCCAGCAGCCCGAGCACGTCATTCAGGTCATCGTGGGCACGGACGAAAAGCTCAAGATCAAGATCGATCAATTGGAGCCCGAGTCCATTCCCATGAACCGTCTGGCCGACCGCGTGAAGAAGGGTCAGGGCAAGGACGCCAACAGCCCGGTCGTCATCTCCGCGGACAAGAACGTCAAGTACGAGGCTGTCGTGCAGGTGATGGACACGCTGCAGCGCGCGGGCGTCCAACGTGTGGGCCTGGCCGTGAAGAGCGGCGCCTCGTCGAACTGATGGCCACGCTTGCCACCCTGCGGCCCCCTGAAGCCGCCGGCATGGGCCGTGGCCTGGTACTGGCACTCTTCGCCCATGGCCTGCTGGTGCTCGCGCTGAGCTACAGCCTGAACTGGCACAGCGACAACTCGCCCGCGTTCGAAGCTGAGTTGTGGTCGGCCGTGCCCCAGGTGGCCGCCCCACGTGAGGAGGCGCCCCCAGAACCCGAGCCCGAACAGGCTCTCCCGAAGTCCGACCT
>JBBIVU010000279.1:0-3844 GCA_037439585.1 Roseateles sp.
GGAGTGCGGCTGCCACTACTTCGACCTGACCGAGGACGTGGCCGCCACCCAGGCCATCAAGCAGATGGCCGAGGGCGCGCGCACCGCCTTCATGCCGCAGTGCGGCCTGGCACCGGGCTTCATCGGCATCGTGGCCCACCACCTGGCCAGCCAGTTCGACAGCGTGCGCGATGTGCAGATGCGCGTGGGTGCGCTGCCGGCCTTCCCGACCAATGCGCTGAAGTACAACCTCACGTGGTCGGTCGACGGGCTGATCAACGAGTACTGCCACCCCTGCGAGGCCATCCACGAAGGCGACACCATCGCTGCGCTGCCGCTGGAGGGCCTGGAGCACTTCAGCCTGGACGGCACCGAGTACGAGGCCTTCAACACCTCCGGCGGCCTGGGCACCCTGTGCGAGACCTGGGCGGGCAAGGTGCGCAACCTCGACTACAAGACCGTGCGCTACCCCGGCCACCGCGACCTGATGCAGTTCCTGCTGGGCGACCTGGGCCTGAAGAGCGACCAGGGCAACCTGAAGGACATCATGCGCAAGAGCATGCCGGCGACGATGCAGGACGTGGTGCTGGTGTTCGTGACCGTGTCCGGCATGAAAAACGGCGTGCTGCTGCAGGAAGTGTTCGCCCGCAAGATTTTCGCCACGCGCGAT
Source organism: Roseateles sp. (assembly GCA_037439585.1). Classification (GTDB taxonomy): domain Bacteria; phylum Pseudomonadota; class Gammaproteobacteria; order Burkholderiales; family Burkholderiaceae_C; genus Pelomonas. The sequence goes on from JBBIVU010000279.1 coordinate 650, forward strand.
GGTGTGCAGCCGCTGTCCGCGATCCAGATCACCACCGCCGCCGGCATTTGCGCCGCGGTGGACCTGTTCCGCGAAGGCAAGCTGCCGCAGAAGGGCTTCGTGCGCCAGGAACAGGTCGCGCTGCCGGACTTCCTGGCCAACCGTTTCGGCTCGGCCTACCAGCAAAGCCGCCAGGTCGAGTCCATCTCCTGATCAGAATGCGTGCCATGAAGCCACAAGCCCATTCCGTTCTCGACGCCCTGGGCGTCCACCTGCCGCAATCCTCGAACTCGGGCGGCGAACTGATCGTGCGCTCGCCCATCGACGGCAGCGTGCTCGCCCAACTGCCCACCGCCAGCGCGGCCGACATGCAAGCCGCCGTGGGCCGCGCGCACGAGGCCTTCAAGGCTTGGCGCGTCGTGCCGGCGCCCAAGCGCGGCGAGCTGATCCGCCTGTTCGGTGAAGAGCTGCGCGCGCACAAGTCGCAACTCGCCCAGCTCGTCTCGATTGAAGCCGGCAAGGTGACCAGCGAAGGCCTGGGCGAAGTCCAGGAAATGATCGACATCTGCGAGTTCGCGGTCGGCCTGAGCCGTCAGCTGCACGGCCTGACCATCGCCAGCGAGCGCCCCGGCCACCGCATGATGGAGCAGTGGCTGCCGCTGGGCGTGGTGGGCATCATCTCGGCGTTCAACTTCCCCGTGGCCGTGTGGGCCTGGAACTCGGCGCTGGCCCTGGTGGCCGGTGATGCCTGCGTGTGGAAGCCGTCCGAGAAGACGCCGCTGACCGCGTTGGCCACGCAGGCGCTGTTTGAGCGCGCGGTGAAGGCCTACCGCGCCGCCGGCAACGCCGCGCCGGACGGCCTGAGCGAGCTGGTCATCAGCCGAGCCGATGTGGGCGAGGCCATGGTGGACGACACCCGTGTGGCGCTGGTCTCCGCCACGGGCTCCACCCGCATGGGCCGGGCCGTCGGCCCGCGCGTCGCCGCGCGTTTCGGCCGCTGCCTGCTGGAGCTGGGCGGCAACAACGCCATCATCGTCACGCCCAGCGCCGACCTGGAGCTGGCCGTGCGCGGCATCCTCTTCGGCGCCTACGGCACGGCCGGCCAGCGCTGCACGACGACGCGCCGCGTCATCGCGCACGAGAGCATCCACGACGCGCTCGTCGAGCGCCTGGACCGCGCCCGCGCGCAGCTGCCCATCGGCTCGCCGGTGGAGCAGGGCACGCTGATCGGCCCGCTGATCGACGCGCAGGCGTTCGAGGCGATGCAGGCCGCGCTGAGGGCGGCCCGCGAGCAGGGCGGCCAGGTGTCCGGCGGCGAGCGCGCGCTGGCCGACCGCTTCCCCGAGGCCCATTACGCCGTGCCCGCGCTGGTGCGCATGCCGTCGCAGACCGAGGTCGTCTGCCACGAGACCTTCGCGCCCATCCTCTACACGCTGAAGTACTCGACGCTGGAAGAAGCGATCGAGCTGCAGAACGGCGTGCCGCAAGGCCTGTCCAGCGCCATCTTCACGACCGACCTCCGCGAGGCCGAAGCCTTCATGAGCGCCTCGGGCAGCGACTGCGGCATCGCCAACGTCAACATCGGCACGTCCGGTGCGGAGATCGGCGGCGCGTTCGGCGGCGAGAAGGAGACGGGCGGCGGCCGCGAGAGCGGCTCGGACGCGTGGAAGGCCTACATGCGCCGCACCACCAACACGGTGAACTACTCCAGCGAGCTGCCGTTGGCCCAGGGCGTCAAGTTCGATATTTGAAGAAGTTCCTCGCGAGCCATCAAAAACGGGCTATACTGCGAGGCTTCTGAAAGCCCAGGTGGCGGAATTGGTAGACGCACTAGTTTCAGGTACTAGCGGGTAACTCCGTGGAGGTTCGAGTCCTCTCCTGGGCACCAAACAAAGAAGGCCAGCATGCACATGCTGGCCTTTTGCGTTTCTGCCCCTGCCGCCCCTGCTTTTGGGCCGGCGTGGAGTCCGTCTTCAGCGCCGGACGGTGCTCAGCCACTGCGTCTCGAACTCGGCGGCCGGCACGCCCTTGCCAAACCACCAGCCCTGGCCCGCATCGCAGCCCATCTGGCGCAGCAGCTGGGCCTGCGCCTCGGTCTCCACGCCTTCAGCCACCACACCCATGCCCAGTTCATGCGCCATCGTCACGATGGCGCGGCACAGGGCCAGCGCCTTGCCGCCTCCAGCCAGCCCGGCGACAAAGCTGCGGTCGATCTTGACGGTGTCGATGTCGTGGTGCTGCAGGTAGCTCAGCGACGAATACCCGGTGCCGAAGTCGTCCAGCGAGATGGACAGGCCCGCCGCGCGCAGGGTCCGCAGGCGCTCCGCCACCGCGTCGTCGCGTTCCAGCAACAGGCCCTCGGTGATTTCCACGGCCAGCGCGTCACCTGGCAATCCCAGCGATTGCAGATGCGCGACCCAGTCCGGCTGCGCGCGCTGCGTGCGTTGGCTGAAGAACTGCACGGGAGATTTGTTGACGCTGATCTGAAAACTGTCGTGCCCGGCGTTTCGCCAAGCCAGCACCTGGTTGGCTGCCTCGCGGAAAACCCAGTTGCCGATGTCGACGATGAGCCCGCTGCTTTCTGCCAAGGGAATGAACTGTGCCGGGCTGACTTCACCGAGCGTGGGGTGGGTCCAGCGCAGCAGAGCCTCGGCTTTGCGCGGCGGGGCTTGCGGCCTTTGAAGGTCGAGGATGGGTTGATAGACCAGGTGGAGTTGTCCCGCCGCCAGCGCGTTGCGCAGCTCTGCCGCCACACGGGCTCGGCGCTGGGCCACGTCATGCAGCGCTGGCGTGAACAGGCTCATGCGGTTGCGGCCCGCCCGCTTGGCTTCGTACAGGGCCTGATCGGCATGCTTGAACAGGGGCTCGATTGCCATGCCGTCCCGAGGCGCCAAGCTCACGCCAATGCTGGCCGACACGAAAACCCGTTCGCTGCCAATCGTGAACGTTGTTGACAGGGCCTCCAGCAAGGCGTGCCCCACCTGGCTGGCCGCGGCGGCTGCGTCCGGAGCTGCCAGCAGCACCGTGAACTCGTCGCCGCCCATGCGCGCGACGAGGCCGGTGCTTCCATCGCCGTCTGGCATGCAGCCCTGCAGCCGCCCGGCGACCTGCGTCAGCAGCGCGTCTCCCACGTCATGCCCCAGCGCATCGTTGACTTCCTTGAAATGGTCCAGATCCACAAACATGACGGCCAACTGCTCGCCGCGCGCCTCCCGC
>JBBIVU010000280.1:0-3843 GCA_037439585.1 Roseateles sp.
AGGTTCAGATTTCCCGGGCCGCCAAGCTCGCCGCCAGCGCGACGTCATCGGATGACGGCAGCTTCGACACCGCCAAGGTGGCGCGCATCACGCAGGCCATCTCTGAGGGCAAGTTCACGATCAATGCCAAGGCCATCGCAGACAAACTGGTCTCGAATGCGCAAGAATTGCTCAGCTCCCGGGCCAACAAGCATTGACTCCCATGACTGCCATCGCCTCCCCACCGTCGCTGAGCCCCGAACTCGAGCAGCCTCTGCTGGCCGTGGAGGCAACCCTGAACCAATTGGGCGATGCTCTGGCCCGGCGGGACGCGGCCGCCATCGAGCAGCACTCGTCCGAGTTGCATCAGCACCTGGCCCGTGCCGTTCAAAGCTTCAGTGAAGCTGCCCGCACGGGCAGCGTGCCTACCGCATTGCGCAACCGTCTGGTGCGTGCGGGGGGCCTGCTGGCTGCCCAACGTGAGACGCTGGCGCGCGGCAACGCTGCGCTGGACCGCGCGCTGGACGTGCTCATTCCCAGCGAGCCCACCGGCCTTTACGGTGCGGGTGGCAAGGCTGAGCGCCGCACCTACGGCGGCGGCAGCTTCCAGGCCTGATCAGCGGCCAGCCGCCTGTAAAAAAAAAGCCACCTGCGGGTGGCTTTTTGCTTTTTTGTCCTGCCGGTCATCGGGTGGCGGCTTGACGCACCTTGTCGAGGTAGGCGTGGCCGTCTGGTGGCAGGCCACTGCGCTGGGAAGCCCAGATCATCTCGCCCAGCGCGTCCATGGCCACGTGATGTGCCTCATGGCGCGAGTTGCGCCGCGCCGAAAGTAGGTCCACGGCCTGGCGGATGCCGGAGGGCTGGTCGATGGCGTGCTGCTCGGTGATCGTCAGGTGCATGGACAGGTGCAGGAAGGGGTTGGTGCGGCCGTCCTCCACGGTATAGACCTTCTCCAGCGCGGCAGCCTCGTCGGCCAGGTCGCCGTGGTACTCCGGGTGCTCGGCGATCCAGTCCGCAGCGATGGCCTCCATCGGGATCAGCGGCGCACCGTCGCGCCATTTGCGGTAGGCGGCGCAGAAGAAGCGCCGGACTTCGAGCTGGGAGGGGGCGAACATGTTGCGATTGTCACCGTTGACCTCAACCCAGCCCTGCGTCCAGGGCTTGCAGCGCCGCCAGCGCACCGCAGGCCAGCCCCGCGTCGAACGCAGCCGCGTCCTGCACATCGGCCTGCTCCATCAGCCCGGTGGTGTGGGCCAGCGCCACGTTTTTCATGGCGCGGTGCCCCCGTCCCAGCCCGTGCGCTGCGCGCGGCGGTGGGCATCTTCGGCCTCTCGCTCGGCGGCCATCTGCTGCTCGAACTGCTGGCGGCCCAGCTTGGCGGCGGCGATCAGCGCACCTTCGTCGTTCTGCAGGGGCACCATCTGCTGCAGCACGTCGATGTTGTGGCGCCGGAATCGCATGGCCTGCCGGCGGGCGGCGTGGGGCTCCATGCCGGTGAGTTCCAGCACGCTGCGGGCGCTCATGAGCGCTGCGTCGAAGGTTTCCCGCTCGATGTGCTGCACGCCGGCTTCGCGGAGTTGGTAGAAGTGCTGCACGTTGCGGGCGCGGGCCACGACGGTGAGCTGGGGGAAGTGCTCGCGTGCCAGCTCGGCGATCTCCAGGCTCTGTGCCATGTCGTCCACCGCGATGACGAGGATGCGCGCGGTGGCGGCGCCGGCCGTCTTGAGCAGGTCCAGCCGCGTGGCGTCGCCGTAATGCACCGTCCAGCCGAAGCGGCGCAGGCCCTCGATGGCTTCGGCGTCCTGGTCCAGCATGGTGGCGTCGATGCCGTTGGCGCGCAGCATGCGGCCCACCACCTGGCCGTAGCGCCCGCTGCCCGCCACGATGATGGGCGCGGCGGGCGGCGGGGCCTCGTTGCGCCGCTTTTTCTCGCCCAGGCGTGCGAGCTTCTGGGACATCAGCCGGTCGCCCCCGGTCAGCAGCAGCGGCGTGAGGGCGAGTGACAGCGCCACGGCCGCCACCAGCGCCGAGTTCTGCGCCGCCGTGAGCAGGCCTTGCCCCTCGGCGAGCTGGAACACGACGAAGCCGAACTCTCCGCCTTGCGCCAGCAGGATGACGAAGGCGGGGCGCTCCACCAGCGGGATCTTCATCGCCTTGGCCATGGCCACCAGCACGGCGATCTTGCATGCCAGCAGCGCCAGCACCAGCAGGGCGACCAACCCGGGCTGGGCGGCCACGGCCTTCAGGTCCAACCCCATGCCCACGGCGATGAAGAACAGGCCCAGCAGCAGGCCTTTGAAGGGCTCCAGGTCGGTCTCCAGCTCGCGGCGGTACTCGCTCTCGGCCAGCAGCACGCCGGCCAGGAATGCCCCCAGCGCCATGGACAGCCCCACCAACTGCATCAGCGCCGCCGTGCCCAGCACCAGCAGCAGCGCCGCAGCGGTGAAGATCTCGGGCGTCTTGCTGTGGGCAATCCAGCGCAGCGCCGGGCGCAGCAGCAGCCGGCCGCCGAACACGATGGTGACGATGGCACCCACGGCCTTGGCGGCGGCCAGCCAGGTTCTGCCGGCATCGTCACCATGCGCGCCGCTGAGGGCCAGCACGGGCACCAGAGCCAGCACCGGGATGGCGGCGATGTCCTGCAGCAGAGCGACGGACAGGATGCTCTCGCCCGCCGTCGTGCGGCCGAGGTTGCGCTCGGCCAGCACGGCCAGGGCGACGGCGGTGGATGACATCGCCAGCCCGAGGCTCACCACCACGGCCAGCCGCCAGGGATAGCCCAGGGCCACGCCCAGCGCCGTCAGCACTGCCGCGCAGCCCAGCAGCTGCACGCTGCCCCAGCCGAAGATGGGCCGGCGCATGGCCCACAGCCTCTTGGGCTCGAGCTCCAGGCCGACGAGGAAGAGCATCAGCACCACGCCCAGCTCGGCCACCTCCGGAATGGCGGTGGACTCCGGGATGAGGCTGAGGGCCGCAGGCCCGATGAGCACGCCAGCGACCAGGTAGCCGAGGATGGACCCCAGCCGCAGCCAGCGCGCCAGCGGCACGGCCAGCACGGCGGCGGCCAGGAAGACGAGCGGCAGCTGCAGCCAGTGGCCGTGGCTCATGCCTGCCCCCCGCCCAGCGTGGTGAACAGCGCGGGGCGCTCGTCCAGCGCCACGGCCTCCTCGTCACCCACCGGGGGCTGGGCCACCTGCTCGCACCAGTCCGGGAAGTGCAGGAGCCGTTGCACGACGAGGTCGGCATGGGCCTGGACCTGGGCGGCCGTCGCGCGGTGTGCGGCGTGCAGGACCTGCGGTGGCAGCCAGTTCATGCCGCAGGTGCGCACCGACTGCTGGTAGGGCAGCAGGAAGTCGGCGATGGGGTGATGGTTGTGCCCACCCGGTGCGTAGGCTTCGGCGCCGCCGCCGGTCGAGGCGATGAGCCAGAAGTCCTTGCCGTGCAAGGCCGTGCCGCCGGGGCCGTAGGCCCAGCCCAGCCGGGGCACCTCATCCAGCCAGAGCTTCTGCAGTGCCGGCATGCTGTACCAGTAGATGGGGTGCAGCATGACGACGAGGCGGGCCGCCTGCAGCGCACGCTGCTCGGCGTCCACGTGGATGTGGAAGTCCGGGTAGAGGCGGTAGAGGTCGCGCACCTCGACACGGCCGGCGGCGGGCGAGGCGCGCAGGGTGTCGAGCACAGTGCGCGTCGCGTGGGACCGGGCGAGGTCGGGATGGGCGGCGAGGACGAGGATGTCGACGGCGGGCATGCCGGCGGCGATCTGCTTGGGGGTGAACAGGCCAGCCGCCGCTGCAGTCCCTGCACCGATCAGGAGCAGCGCGGCGACGCCGATCCCGACGCGCTGCACGCGGCCGCGGCGCATGA
>JBBIVU010000281.1:0-3800 GCA_037439585.1 Roseateles sp.
GGGCCCGCTGCGGGCGCGGACGCCGCCGGCATGTCGGGCTTGGCCGCCGGCTTGGCGGCGGGGGGGGGCGCTGTGCCTGCGATGCTGGCTGTGGCGGGGCTCGCACTGGGGGCCGGTGCAGGTGCTGGCGAGGGTGTCGCAGTCGCCACCGGGGCATTGACCACACCACTGGCGCTGCGCGCTCCGGTCTTGCCGGCCAGGGGTGCGTTCGGGTCCCAGTTCTTGTTGCGCTCGGCCTCGGCGGCGTCCTGCTCGGCGGTGCGCTGTGGCACCTTGTTCATGAAAGGGATGGGCGTCTTGTTGATGTACAGCGCCACGCCCAGCGAGATGGACAGGCCGATCAGCAGGCCCACGATGAGGCCCAGGACGAAGCCGCCCTTCTGGCCGGGTTTGGCGCTCTTGCTGCCGGTGGGCTTGGGTGCGGAACTCATTCGGTCTCCGTGGGGGTGTCGGCGGGTTCGGGGGTGTCGCGGCTCATCTGCTCGGGCGCACTGACGCCCAGCATGCCCAGCGCATTGGCCAGCACCTGGCGCGTGGCGGCCAGCAGGGCCACGCGGGCGCGGCTCAACTCGGGCGCCTGGTCCATCACGCGCTCGGCGGCGTAGTAGGAGTGGTAGGCGCCTGCCAGGTCGCGGGCGTAGAACGCCACGTCGTGCGGGGCGATGCTGGCAGCGGCGCCGGTCAGCATGTCGGGGTAGGCAGCCAGCTTGAGCATCAGCGCTTCTTCGGTGGGGGCGGTCAGCAGGCTCAGGTTCGCGCCGGCAATCGTCGACACGTTGCCGCCCCAGCGGCGGATCACCGAGCAGATGCGCGCATGGGCGTACTGCACGTAGAACACCGGGTTCTCGTCGTTGGCTTTCAGCGCCAGGTCGACGTCGAAGATGAACTCGGTGTCGGCCTTGCGGCTGATGAGGAAGAAGCGCACCGCGTCGCGGCTGGTCCAGTCGATGAGGTCGCGCAGCGTCACGTAGGAGCCGGCGCGCTTGGAGATCTTGACCTCCTCGCCGTTCTTCATGACGGTGACCATCTTGTGCAGCACGTAGTCGGGGAAGCCCTGCGGGATGCCGAGGTTCACCGCCTGCAGGCCGGCACGCACGCGGGCGATGGTGCCGTGGTGGTCCGTGCCCTGGATGTTGATGCACTGCGTGTAGCCGCGCTCGAACTTGTTGATGTGATAGGCCACGTCGGGCACGAAGTAGGTGTAGCCACCTTCCTTCTTGCGCATCACGCGATCCTTGTCGTCGCCATAGTCGGTGGTGCGCAGCCACAGCGCGCCGCCTTCCTCGAAGGTTTTGCCGCTGGCGACCAGGCGCTCGACCGTCTTCTCCAGTTGCCCACCCTTGTAGACGCTGGTTTCGAGGAAGTAGCTGTCGAACTTGAGGCCGAAGGCCTGCAGGTCCAGATCCTGCTCGTGGCGCAGGTAGGCCACGGCGAACTGGCGGATGCTGTCCAGGTCGTTCACGTCGCCCGAGGCGGTGAACTCGCGGTCATCGGCCTTCACCGTCTCTTTGCGCAGGAAGGCGTCGGCGATGTCCTGGATGTAGTCGCCGTTGTAGGCGGCCTCGGGCCACTCGGCGTCACCGGGCTTGAAGCCCTTCAGGCGCATCTGCGTGGAGTTGGCCAGCGTGGCGATCTGCACGCCCGCGTCGTTGTAATAGAACTCGCGGGTCACCTCATGGCCCTGGCTCTGGAACACCGAGCACAGCGAGTCGCCCAGCGCGGCCTGGCGGGCGTGGCCCACGTGCAGCGGCCCCGTCGGGTTGGCCGACACGAACTCGATCATCACGTGCTTGCCCGTGGCCGGGCGGTGGCCGAATTTCTCACCGCCCGCCAGCACCTCGGCCACGACCGCCTGCTTGGCTTCGGGCTTGAGGCGGATGTTGATGAAGCCGGGGCCGGCGATGTCCAGCGACTGCACCCACTGCTGGAAGGCGGGCTTGGCCTGCAGCGCGGCGATCAGGCGCGTGGCCAGCTCGCGCGGGTTGGCCTTCAGCGGCTTGGCCAGCTGCATGGCGGCCGTGCAGGCGAAGTCGCCATGGGCGGCCTGCTTGGGAGATTCGAAGGCCGCAGCGGCATGGGAGCCGGGGGCGATGTCCTGGAGGGATTCGGCGAGTGCGGCGAGCAGCGCCTGCTTGGCTTGGATCATGGGCAGGATTTTAGGAGGCGAGCCTCACCCGGCCGGAACGCATGGGCAGCCGGCTCACTCGGCCGGCGCGTCGTGACAGGCCACGCACAGCTTGTTGCCGTCGGGGTCTCGGAAATACGCGCCGTGGTAGTGCGGGTGGTAGTGCGGTCGCAAGCCAGGTGCGCCTTCGCAGCGGCCGCCATGCGCCAGCGCCAGGGCGTGGGCCTGGTCCACCACGGCCCGGCTGGGGGCCAGCAGGGCCACCATCTGGCCGTTGCCGGGTGCATGTTCGCCTTCGAAGGGGCGGCACAGCACCAGCAGGGGGCGCGGATCCGGGCTGCTTTGCCAGCCCGCCATGCCGTGCACCGGGTCGCAGAACCGTTCGGTCTGGCCCAGCAGCGCCATCAAAGGCCGGTAGAAAGCCAGGGCGCGATCGAAGTCGCGGGTGCCGATGCAGATGTGCGAGAACACGGGACAGGTCTCCTCGAAACCGGCCCGTATCATGCCTCGCGTGACCGCTTCTGCAGACGACCTGCCCACCCACATCGGCCGCTACCAGGTGCTCAAGCGCCTGGGTGAAGGGGCGACCAGCGATGTCTTCCTGGCCCGCGACCCTTTCCAGGGCACAGAGGTGGCCATCAAGCGCATGCGGACCTGGGCGCCGCCGCCGGATGCGCCCAACAGCGACTTCAGCAACCGCTTCTTCAGCGCCGAGGCGGCCTTGGCCGGGCGGCTGCACCACCCCAACGTCGTCGCCATCGTCGACGCCGTCAGCGAGGATGCGTCGCCCTACCTCGTCATGGAGTACGTGCCTGGCGTCACGTTGAAGCACTTCTGCCGCAGCGACCGCCTGCTGCCGCTGGACCAGATCGTGGAGCTGGGCTTCAAGTGCGCCATGGCTTTGAGCTATGTCTACCGCCAGGGCGTCATCCACCGCGACGTGAAGCCGGCCAACCTGCTGGCCGTGCTGGACCCCGGCGGGCAGGTGGTGGACGTGAAGGTCAGCGACTTTGGTTCCGCACTCAACCTCCATGCCGATTCGACACAGATCCACCGCGTGGGTTCGCTCGCCTACATGCCGCCCGAGCAGATCGAAGGCGGCGACGTCGACTGCCGCGCCGACATCTACGCGCTGGGCGCTGTGCTGTACCACCTCATCAGCGGCCGCCCGCCGTTCGATGCGCCGCACCAGATGGCGTTGATGCACCAGATCTACCACCAGCCGCCGCTGCCGCTGGTGGGCCAGCGCAGCGGTGTGACCGAAGGGCTGGACGCCGTCGTGCAGCGTGCACTGGCCAAGAGCCCGCACGCCCGCTTCCCCGACTGGGAAAGCTTTGCGCAGGCGCTGTCCGCCCTGGTGGCCAGCCAGCAGGTGCCGCTGAATCGGTTGGGCGAGGTGCGGGACTCCGAGCGCTTCAACCTGCTGCGTTCGCTGGAGTTCTTCGCCGAGTTCGGTGACGTGCAGCTGTGGGAGGTGGTGCGGCGCGCGCGCTGGAAGCGCTACCCGGCGGGTTATGCCCTCTTCAAGCGCGGCCAGGAGGGCAACAGCTTCCACATCATTGCCCAGGGCGACGTGGAGGTGTTCCGCGATGGCAAGCTGGTGGCCCAGCTGGGGCAGGGCACCTCGGTGGGCGAGATGGCCTACCTGGCCCCCAACCCCGACCCGCGCCGCCAC
>JBBIVU010000282.1:0-3770 GCA_037439585.1 Roseateles sp.
CATCGGCGTGCGCACCAGCGGCATGTTGATGGTCGTGAACGTGATGCCGGTGTCGGCGAACTCGCTGGAGGCGCAGCGCGTCCAGGCATCCAGCGCGGCCTTGGAAGCCACGTAGGCACTGAAGCGTGGCGCATTCGTCAGCACGCCGATGGAGCTGATGTTCACCACATGGCCCCGGCGCTTGGCCTGCATGCCGGGCAGCAGGCCCATGGTCACGCGCAGGCAGCCGAAGTAGTTCAGGTCCATCGTGCGCTGGAAGTCGTGGAAGCGGTCGTAGCTGCTCTCGATGGCGCGGCGGATGGAGCGGCCGGCGTTGTTGATGAGGAAGTCCACGCCGCCGAACTGGGTGTTGCACCACTCGATGAGGTGGGCGCTGCCCTCGGCGTCGGCGATGTCGCAGGCGAAGGCATGCACCTGCGCGTTCTTGCCGGCCTTGTCCTTGATCTCGGCCACGGCCTCATCCAGCTTGACCTGATCCCGGGCGCAGATCAGCGTGATGGCACCGGCTTCCGCGAACTTGATGGCCGCCGCCAGGCCGATGCCCGACGAGCCGCCCGTCACCAGCACCACCTTGCCGGCCGTGGCGCCCTTGAGGGAACGGTCGATGAAAAGGTCAGGGTCGAGGTGGCGCTCCCAGTAGTCCCACAGGCGCCAGGCATAGTCGTTCAGGTCCGGGCACGCGATGCCAGAACCCTTGAGCGCCGCCTCGGTGTCGCGGCAGTCGAAACGGGTCGGGTAGTTGATGAAGGTGAACATGTCCTCGGGCAGGCCGAGGTCCTTCATCACCGCATTGCGGATGCGGCGCACCGGTGCCAGCGCCATCAGGCCCTTCTTCACGCTCTTGGGGATGAAGCCCATCAACGCGGCGTTGATGAAGAGGTTCATCTTGGGCGCGTGCGCGGCCTTGCTGAAGATGTCCAGCACGTCGCCCACGCGGTAGCCCTTCGGGTCCACGAGGTGGTAGCAGCCCTGGCCTTGGGTGACCTTGTGCGAGATGTGGTCCAGCGCGTTGACGACGAAGTCCACCGGCACGATGTTGATGCGCCCGCCTTCCAGGCCCACGCCAGGCATCCACGGCGGCAGGATCTGGCGCAGGCGCTGGATCAGCTTGAAGAAGTAGTACGGCCCGTCGATCTTGTCCATCTCGCCGGAGGTGGAGTCCCCCACCACCATCGCCGGGCGGTACACCGTCCACGGGCGCTTGCACTCCTTGCGCACGAGCTTCTCGCTCTCGTGCTTGGTCATGAAGTACGGGTGATCCAGGCCCTCCGCCTCTTCGAACATGTCCTCGCGGAACACGCCTTCGTAGAGACCGGCGGCGGCGATGGACGACACGTGGTGCACATGGCCCGCATCGATCGCGTGTGCGAACTCCACCATGCTGCGCGTGCCCTCGATGTTGACGGCGATCTGCGCCTCCTCATCGGCGCCGAGGTCGTAGACGGCGGCCAGGTGGTAGAGGTGGTCGACCTTGCCCTTGAGGCCCTTGATCACATCGGCCGCCACGCCCAGCTTCTTGCTGGTGAGGTCGCCGTAGACGGGGATCGCACGGGTCTTGCTCACGCCCCAGTAGGCCAGCAGGTCGGGCAGCTTGGCGGCACTCTCCTCGCGCATCAGGAAATGGACCGTGCTGCCACGCCGCGCCAGCAGCTTCTTGACGAGGCGTTTGCCGATGAAGCCTGTGGCGCCGGTGACGAAATACTGCATGCGAGGTCTCCTGCTTGTTGGATGGAAATCGCATCGATTCTTCACCAGCGGCTGCAGCCCCCCGGTGGGCACTTTCCCGAGGCATTGCACGCAGCCATCGTAGAGCGCACTCACTAGGAATGGCCGTGCCGAAGCGGGATGCCGCCGCTACAGTGAGGCTGGCAATTCGCAAACTCGCAAGGACACCCAAATGGTCAAGAAGCTCCAGAAGATGGCTGACAAGAAGAAGGCTGCTGCTGCCACCGGCTTGCCCAGCGGCCTGCTCGACAGCGCGATGGCTCAGAACGTCAAGGACAGCGCCCAGCACATCTGGGCCGCCGGTCTCGCCTCCTTCGCCAAGGCCCAGGGCGAAGGCTCCAAGGTCTTCGAGGCCCTCGTGTCGGAAGGACTGAAATTGCAGAAGAAGACCCAATCCGCCGCTGAAGAAAAGCTCAGCGCCGTGGCCAGCAAGGTCACCGGCATGGCCGGTGATGTTGGCTCCAAGGCCGGCCAGCACTGGGACAAGCTGGAAAGCATCTTCGAAGCCCGCGTGGCCAAGGCCCTGAAGGCGCTGAACGTGCCCTCCGCCGGTGACGTGGAAAGCCTGATCAAGCGCATCGACGCGCTGGCCGTGTCGGCCGGCCTGAAGAAGGCCGCCCCCGCCAAGCCGGTGAAGGCCGCCAAGGCTGCCAAGAAGGCTGTCGTCAAGAAGGCCGCCGCCGTGAAGGCCGTGCTGGCCAAGAAGGCGCCCGCTGCCAAGAAGGCCGTGGTCAAGGCTGCTGCGCCGGTGAAGGCTGCGGTCAAGGTTGCCGCAAAGACCGTGGCCAAGGCGCCCGCCGCCAAGAAGGCTGCCGCTGCGCCGGCCAAGAAGGCGGCTGCTGCCCCCATCGCAGCAGCGCCCGCCAAGGCCCCGGTGAAGAAGGCCGCCGCACCGCGCAAGACCGCTGCCAAGAAGGCCGTGGCTGCTCCGGCACCCGCTGCCGAGGTGAAGACCGAGCAGGCCCCGCAGGCCTGATCGATCTGAACTGAGTTTTCCGACCCATGCGCCAACCGAAGATCGGTTTGGCCCTGGCAGGCGGAGGCCCACTGGGCGCCATCTATGAAGTTGGCGCCCTTTGTGCTTTGGAGGAGGCCATAGCCGGCCTCGACTGCACCGCCTGCGACGGCTACATCGGCGTGAGCGCCGGGGGCTTCATCGCCGCCGGCCTGGCCAACGGCATGACGCCGCGCCAGCTCTGCGCCGCCTTCATCGAGAACACCGCCGAGCCGCCCGACCGCTTCGACCCCGCCGACCTGCTGGAGCCCGCCTGGGGCGAGTTCGGCCAGCGCCTGCGCCTGCTGCCGGCCTTGCTGGCCCACGCCGCGCGCGAGGTGCTGATCGACGGCCGCTCGCTGCTCGGCGCCATCGAGCGCCTGGGCCGTGTGCTGCCCACCGGCCTGCTCAGCAGCGAGCGCTTCGGCGAGGCGCTGCAACGCGTGTTCGCCGTGCCCGGCCGCACGAACGACTTCCGTGACTTGCGACGCCCGCTGGTGCTGGTGGCGACCGACCTCGACAGCGGCGACGCCGTCCCTTTCGGCACGCCCGGCTGGGATCACGTGCCCATCTCGCGCGCCGTGCAGGCCAGCGCCGCGCTGCCGGGGCTGTTCCCGCCGGTGGAGATCGACGGCCGCTGCTTCGTGGACGGGGCACTGAAGAAAACGCTGCACGCCTCGGTGCTGCTGGACCGCGGGCTGGACCTGCTGATCTGCCTGAACCCGCTGGTGCCCTACGCCAGCGACCGCCACAGCTCGGCGCGCGAGGACCGGTCGCGCCGCGCCCGCGAGCTGGCCCGCAAGCTGGGCCGCCAGGGCGGGCGCTGGCTGCAGCCCACCATCCCGCGGCTGGTGGATGGCGGCCTGCCGCTGGTGCTGTCGCAGACGTTCCGGTCCCTCATCCACTCGCGCCTGGCGCTGGGCTTGAAGGGCTACGAGCTGACGCACCCGCAGACCGACATCGTGCTCTTCGAGCCCGACCCGCGCGACGCGGAATTCTTTGTCGCCAACACCTTCAGCTACAGCCAGCGCCGCCACCTGGCGGAGCACGC
>JBBIVU010000283.1:0-3758 GCA_037439585.1 Roseateles sp.
CCAGCAACAGCACAGCGAAGGTGACCAGGTACTGCGCGTCGCTGACGGCGAAAGACCAGCGCGGCTCCACGAAAAAGAAATCGAAGGCGGCGACGCCCAGCAGGGCAGCCAAGGCCGCCGGTGCGCGGCCAAAGCGCAGCGCCACGCCAACGACGTTGAGCAGGTAGAGCATCGCAAGGTTGGTGGCCGCGATGAGGCCCAACAGCAGGCTGTTGAGGGCCGTCGTCAGCGCTGCACCCGCCAGGGCCGCCGCATAACCCCGCAGCGCATGCGGCGCCAGCAAGCCGCTCGGCATGCGCGGTGGCGGCGGTGAGTCGCGCGCGGTGGTGGCCTTGGACAGCGCAACCTGCAGCACGTCCATGTCGTCGGCCAGCCGGTTCAGCGTCTCGGCAAGCGACAGCCGCCCTGGCCAGCGCCACGCGTTCTCGCGCCGGCCGACGACCAGGCGCGCCAGGTTGTGCTCGCGCGCATAGCCCACCAGCGCTGCACCGACCTCCGGCGCCGACAAGGCGGCCGTGCGCGCACCCAGGGACTGGGCCAGCTCCAGCGTGCGCTGGACACGCTGCCGATCGGCTTCGTCCAGTGCCCGCGCCGTCTGCACATGCACGGCATGCCAGTCCAGCCCGAGCTGCTGGGCCAGCCTCGCGGCGCTGCGCACCACCTTGTCGCTGTTGACACCGGGGCCCACGCAGGCCAGCAGGGACTCCCGGTTCGGCCAGACGGCGCCCTGGGCCAGCTGGGTGTGCTCGCGCCGGTACGCCTGCATCTGGCCGTCCACCCGGTCGGCCGTGCGGCGCAGTGCCAGCTCGCGCAGCGCCAGCAGGTTGCCCTTGCGGAAGAAATTGCGTGCCGCGCGCTCGGCCTGCGCCGGCAGGTAAACCTTGCCTGCCTTGAGCCGCTGAAGCAGCTCCTCCGGCGGCAGGTCCACGACGACGACTTCATCCGCCTCGTCGAACACCTTGTCCGGCAGCGTCTCCCAGACGCGGATGCCGGTGATGCCTCCGACCACGTCGTTCAGGCTCTCCAGGTGCTGCACGTTCAGTGTCGTCCAGACCTCCACGCCGGCCTTGCACAGCTCCTGCGCGTCCTGCCAGCGCTTGGCGTGGCGCGAGCCCTGGGCGTTGGTGTGCGCCAGCTCGTCCAGCAACAGCACGCCGTCCGGCTGGGCAGCGCCCCAGCCGAGCGCGGCGTCCAGGTCGAACTCCTTCAGCGTCTGGCCACGGTGTGTCACGCCCTTCAGAGGGAGCCTCGCCAGGTCCTGCGCGATGGCTTCGGTGTCGGTGCGACCGTGGGTCTCGACCACGCCGACGAGCACCGCGCGGCCCGCAGACTGCGCGGCATGCGCGGCCGCCAGCATCGCAAAGGTTTTGCCCACACCCGCGTTGGCCCCGAAGAAGATCTTCAGCCGGCCGCGCCGCGCGGTGGCCTCCTCACGCTGGACCTTGGCCAGCAGCGCATCAGGGTCGGGGCGGCCGTCAGTCATGGAGCAGCCATGGTCTCACGATCCAGCGCGAGGTTCAGGGTCAGCACATTCACCCGCGCCTCGCCGATGAAGCCCAGCCAGCGCCCCTCGGTGTGCTGCGACACCAGTGCTTCCACACGCGCCACCGGCAGGCTGCGCACGCGGGCCACGCGGGCCACCTGGTAGTCGGCCGCCGCGCGGCTGATGTGGGGGTCCAGCCCGCTGGCAGACGTGGTGACGAGGTCCACGGGGACAGGCGCCGTGTTGCCCGGGTCGGCGGCGCGAAGCGCCTCGACGCGGGCCTTCACGGCATCCGTCAGCGCGGGTGCCGTTGGCGCCAGGTTGGAGCCCGACGAGTTGGCGGCGTTGTAGGGCATGGGGCCGGTGGCCGACGGGCGGCTCCAGAAGTGGCCGGGGTCGGCGAAGGTCTGGCCGATCAGCGCCGAGCCGACCGGCTTGCCGTCCTTCAGCACCAGGCTGCCGTTGGCCTCTTGGGGGAACAGCATCTGGGCCAGACCGGTGACGACCAGCGGGTAGGCCAGGCCGGTGACGAGAGACAGCACAACGAAGACCGTCAGCGCGGGCCGCCACAGCGGGACCTCGTTGACGCGGGCCGATGGGGTGGGGGTGGAAAGCGTGGTGCTCATCGCGAGGCTCCTGTTCAGAAGGTCTTCTTCAAGCCGACCACCCACGTGGTCTTGCCAAGGAATTGGCCGTTGGCCGGGCTGGCGTAGAAGGTCTTGTCGGCGTCCGTGCCGATCACCGCCGCGCTGAGAACCAAACCGGAGAAGTCCTTGGTCAGCGTCAGCGCGTAGTCGGTGTACGAACCGGCCGGGACGTGCCTGATCGTCTGGTGGCCGACGTGCGGCGACAGCGTGAAGCCCTCGCCGAGGTCGACGTTGGCCGTCACGTCCAGGTAGCCGCTGCGCCTGCTGTCGACGTTGCCGAACAGGTTGGTGACGCCGTGCGAGTACTTCGCTGTCACCGGGCCGTAGCTCACGGCGGCGTAGAGCTCGAAGGTGTTGGCATCGGCGAAGCCCGGCACGCCCTTGAGCTTGTTGCTGGGGTAGAGGTAGACCAGGCCACCGACATCCAGCGTCAGCCCCGGGGCGACCTCGGTCCTGTAGCCGCCGTAGAGGTCGACCTCGACGCTGGCGCCGCCGCCGGGGATGTCCTTGATCCAGTGGATCGTCGACGCCCAGGTGCCGAGGTACAGGCCGTTGGCGGCGGCGTAGTCGATGCCGCCCTGCAGGGCAGGCTGGAGGCGGCTTTGCGAGATGCCGCGGTAACGGTAGTCGCTGACGGCGCCGAGGTTCAACGACAGCGGGTCGACCGGCGCGGGCTCGTCGGCGAAGGCGGGCGCGACAGCGGCCAGGAGAAGCAGGGAAGCAAGGGATTTCATGAGGTGTGAACCGTCAGGTGTGCTCAGGCGAGGTGCAGAGCGACCAGGATCAGGTCGATGGCCTTGATGCCGATGAAGGGGACAATGACGCCACCCAGGCCGTAGACCAGCAGGTTGCGGCGCAGGAGTGCGGCGGCGCCGATGGCGCGGTAGCGCACGCCCTGGAGCGCCAGCGGGATCAGCACGACGATGATCAGCGCGTTGAAGATGACCGCGCTCAGGATGGCCGAGTTGGGGCTGGCCAGGTGCATCACGTTGAGCGCGGCCAGCTGCGGGTAGGTCGACACGAAGGCCGCCGGCAGCACGGCGAAGTACTTGGCCAGGTCGTTGGCGATGCTGAAGGTGGTGAGGGACCCGCGCGTCATCAGCATCTGCTTGCCGGTCTCGACGACCTCGATCAGCTTGGTGGGGTTGCTGTCGAGGTCCACCATGTTGCCGGCCTCCTTGGCGGCCTGCGTGCCGGTGTTCATCGCGACGGCCACGTCGGCCTGGGCCAGCGCCGGTGCGTCGTTGGTGCCGTCGCCGGTCATCGCGACGAGCCTGCCCTGGGCCTGGTGCTCGCGGATGAGCGCCAGCTTGGCTTCGGGCGTGGCCTCGGCGAGGAAGTCGTCCACGCCGGCCTCGGCGGCGATGGCCGCAGCCGTCAGCCGGTTGTCACCGGTGACCATCACCGTCTTGATGCCCATGCGGCGCAGTTGCGCGAAGCGCTCCTTGATGCCGGGCTTGACGATGTCCTTCAGCTCGACGACGCCCAACACCCGAGCCCCGTCGGCCACGACCAGCGGCGTGCTGCCACGGCGGGCGGCTTCGTCCACCGCCGACTGCACGCTGGCCGGCCAACGGCTGCCCAGCGCCTCGACCCGGGCGCGCACCGCGCTGCCGGCGCCCTTGCGG
>JBBIVU010000284.1:0-3724 GCA_037439585.1 Roseateles sp.
ATGAAGATCGGCGGCAAGCGCACGCTCATCATCCCGGCCGGCCTGGGCTACGGCGCGCGGGGTGCGGGCGGTGTGATTCCGCCGAACGCCACGCTGTGCTTCGAGGTGGAACTGCTGGGCCTGGCCGGTGGCCCGGAGCCCGTCGAGCTGACGTTGCAGACCACGGCCACGGGCCTTCAGCTCGAGGACCGCGTCGTGGGCGACGGCGCCGAGGCCGCCAAGGGCCAGCGCGTGTCGGTGCACTACACAGGCTGGCTCTACAAGGACGGCCTGCGCGGCAAGAAGTTCGACTCCAGCAAGGACCGCGGCCAACCCTTCAAGTTCCGCCTGGGCGGCGGCGAGGTCATCCAGGGCTGGGACGAAGGCGTGCAGGGCATGAAGGTGGGCGGCACCCGCATGCTGGTGCTGCCGCCAGAGCTGGGCTACGGCGCACACGGTGCCGGCGGCGTGATTCCGCCGAACGCCACGCTGCTGTTCGAGGTGGACCTGCTGGCGGTTTGAAGCGCCTCGGGGTTGCGCCCCACGCAGCCCCAACGCGCTGGACAGCTCAGATGTCGCCGCCGAACATCGTGGTGGGTGGCGACACCTGCGTCATGCGCCACGGCATGATGCGCGAGTCGATCTCGTCCACCGGCCCAGTGACGGGGCGGCCAGCCAGCCAGTCTTTGAGCTTCAGCAACGGCATGGGCCGTGCCACAAAGTAGCCCTGTACCTCGTCGCAACGGATGGCGCGGATGACGACCAGTTCGCGCTCGGTCTCCACGCCTTCGGCCACCGTGCGCATGCCCAGCACGCCGGCCATCTGCACGATGGTGTTGACGATGGCACGCGCATCGGCGTGCTCGGTGAGGGAGCGCACGAAGGAGCGGTCGATCTTGAGCGTGTGGAAAGGAAAGGCCCGCAGGTAGGCCAGCGACGAGAAGCCCGTGCCGAAGTCGTCCAGTGCCACCTGCACGCCCAGCTCACGCAGCGCATGCAGGCGCTTGAGTGCGGCCGGGGCATCTTCCAGCATGAGGGATTCGGTCACCTCCAGCTGCAGCAACGATGGCGCCAATCCGCCGCGCATCAGGATGCGTTCCACGCTCTCCACGAAGCCAGGCTCCATCAACTGCAAGGGCGACACGTTCACTGCCACGCCCAACCCGGGCATCTCCCCAGCCGCGATGCAGGACTGGTGCAGGGCCAGGGCGCCGAGTTCGTGGATGAGGCCGCAACGCTCGGCCGCCGGGATGAACTCGCCCGGGGAGATGGAACCCAGCACCGGATGCTCCCAGCGCATCAGCGCCTCCACGCCCAGCGGCTGCAGGCTGCGGGCGTCCACCTTCGGCTGGAAGTGCAGCTCGAATTGCCGATGCGACAGGCCCTCGCGCAAGGCCTGCTCCACGGTGTGCATGCGACGGCTGGCCGCGCCGAGGGACTTGGCGTAGACGACGCTGCGCCCGCGACCGGACCGCTTGGCGTCGTAGAGCGCCAGATCGGCGTTGACCATCAGGTCCTCCACATTCGCCACGCTGGCGTCCAGCCGCGCGAGGCCCACGCTGGCGCCCACGTGCAAACGCTTCGGCCCCACCTCGATGGGCTCGCTGAGCTTGTCGATGATCAGGGCCGCCATGGCCTGCGGCGCGCGCTTGGGCGACTCGCCCAGGCGCAGCATGGCGAACTCGTCGCCCCCCAGGCGGCCGATGAGGTCACCTTCTTCCACCAGTGCCAGCAGCCGGTTGGCCACCACGCGCAGCACCTCGTCACCCGTGGAGTGGCCGGAGCTGTCATTGACGACCTTGAAGTGGTCCAGATCGATGGACAACAGCCAGCCCGGCCGGCCCAACGCCATCGCAGCCTGCGCGGCATTCATGAGGCTGCGCCGGTTGGCCAAGCCCGTGAGCACGTCCTGCTCAGCCTGCAGGCGCAACTGGTTCTCGAAGCGCTGGGCCTCGGTGATGTCGGCAATCACGCCGCGCCAGCCGCCGGCGGCCTCGCCACCGCCAGCGGCGCCGCCCTTGCCAATGGGCTTGGCGCTCACCGCCCACCAGCGGGTCTGCTCGCCCCGGCCCAATTGCAGCTTCAGGTCACGGAAAGGCCGCCCCAAGGCCCAGGCCGCCAACACCGGGCCGGCGTCCTGCGAGTGCGCGGCGAACCACTGTGGCAGCTTGACCTCGCCCAGCCGCTCCAGCGGCAGGCCCAACAGGTCTGCCAGCCGGGGCGAGCGGTGCACCAGCAGGCCGCTGGCATCGGTTTCCCACAGCGCATCGCTGGCGTTTTCCTCGAAATCACGCAGCAGCAGTGACACCACCTGCTGCTGCCTCGCGTGCATGAAGCGCGCACGCAGCAGCGCTGTGGATTGCCGTGCCAGCGCCATGGCTGCGAAGGAGACCACCGTGGCGTAACTCAGCAGCAGCACGCCCACCGCCTGGAAGATGGGGTCGCCCGCGCGCCAAAGCGCCAGCAGCCCCCCCAACGCGATCAGCCAGGTGTAGGCCAGGCTGGCCCAGGGCAGCATGGCCAAAGCGAAGGCACCGGCGCCCAGCATGCCGGTCACCAGCGTCGCGATCAGCACGCGCCCGGCCGGACCGGCCGGCGCGAACCACAGCGCAGCCGCAGCCGCCCAGCACAGCCCGAGCACGGCGGCATGCCAGGTGCCGCGCCGGTAACCCCGCCGGGAGGCCTGGGTGGCCTTGCGGCCGCGCTGCTTCCACCAGCCCAGCATGGCCACCATGGCCACCGCGCACAGCGCGGCCAGCCAACCCGTCAGCAACCAGCCCCCAGCACGGCCCACGGCAAACCACACCAGGCCACCGGCCATCAGGTTGGCCAACATGAGCAGCGGCGTCAGCCGCACCAGCTGGCTCAGATGCTCCGCGCGGATGCGTGAGGACTCGGCATCACCTTCGATGTAGAGCTCGAACGTGCGTCGCCATCGATGCCCCCCCCGCCCAACAACCCGCGTCATGAATGCGCTTTCTCGTGCTCAGTCCCCTGGTGTCACGCATCGTACCGACCGACTTCACCACCATGTCACGCGCGGCTGGTCTTCTGCGTGGCGTTTGCATCATCCGCCCGCCTCTTGCAAGGAGCACCACGTCATGTCCGGGTCTGACCAGCGCCGATTCCCGCGCGTCGAATTCTTCCTCGTGCCCGACGCACACGAGCAATTGCCCGTCTGGGTCATCAAGCCCGAAGGCATGGCTGACGCCCGTGCCGGCGTGGTGGTCAACCTCAGCGGCGCGGGCCTGCAGATCCTGGCAGCCGCGGAACCGCCGCTGGAGGCCCAGCACTACGAAATGCGCCTGCTGCTGGGCGAAGATGAAGGCGTGCCGCTGTTCAGCGCCGACGTGCGCCGCGTCTGGACCCGTCCGCTGAGCCGCATCGTGCAGATCGGCGGTTTCGAGTTCGCCACGGCCAACTCCCAGGCCGAAGAATTCCTGCTCACCCAGACCGCACAGATCACCGCGCGCCGGTGGGTGCGCTGTGTGCTCGTCGAGCGCATGACTGTGCTGGCCTGACCGGCACCCCGCCAGCCCTGCACCGGCCGGCCCCGCCCCGGCCAGGGTCTGTGCACCCACGGCAGCCCGGCCCCCAGGCGCCCCGGTCACGCCGCCGTCCCTGGCGGGCGTGACGCCCCCACCCCCTTCGGCTCCACCGCCGGCCGCCCGACGGCCCGGCGAAGGCGGAGCCTGCCCGCGTCGACCATGACGCGCCCCGGGGGCCAGACCGCTGCGCTGCCCCC
>JBBIVU010000285.1:0-3679 GCA_037439585.1 Roseateles sp.
TGCGCGGGTGGGCGGCCAGCGCGCGGGCGGCCAGTTCGGCCACAGCCGCGCCGTTGCCCTCGATGGCCAGCGCGTTGGGCCGCGCCGCCAGCGCCCGCTCGTCGGCGGGGGCCAGTTGCAGCGCGCGGGCGAACAGCGGCAGCGCATTGGCCAGCTGGCCGTCTTCGAGCTTCTGGTTGCCGGCATTGACCAGCGCGATCGGCAGGCTGGCGCGGGTGTCGCGCTGAGCGAAGAAGCCCTGCACGGCGGTGCGCAGCGCGGGGTCGATGGCGATGAGCCGCTCGCGCACGATCTCGCGGCCGTCGAACGCGTCACGCCGGGGCGAGGCCTCGGCGTTGGCGCCTTCGGCAAAGTACTCCCACACCGAGCCGCCGGCGTAGCGGGACAGGAAGCCGTTGCGCGTGGCGGCATCCCGCGCCTTGGCCTGCTGGTACAGCGCCTCGATGGCGCGGCTCTGGTCCGCCGTCAGCACGCCGTGCACCTGGTGGGTGAGCTCGTGCAGCACGGTGTTGTACTTGTCGAAGATGCTGCGCTCCACGTCCTCGATGCCGGTGACGGTGAAGTGCCCGCCCATGCCGCGCACGTCGTCCCAGAGGCGGGAGTCGTAGTCGATGCGCGCGTCCTTCAGCGCATGGGCCTCGGGCGTTTCAGACAGGCGCATCCACATCGGCTTGATGAAGTGCGTGGCGCCGCCTTCCACCAGCACGGGGATGAAGGCCTTCCACGGCGCGACGGACAGGGCCACGCGCTTTTGGTGGCGGGGCGACAGGTCTTTCCAGTTCAGCACGTAGCGCTCGATGCCCGGCACGCGGGGCATGGGCGTGGCGGCAAAGCGGCGCTCGTAGGCGGCGCGGTGCACGTCCACCACGAAGCGCTGCGACTCCAGCGCCTTGGCTGCGATGGCGTGCGCGCGGCCCAGCTGCGGGCAGCGCTGCAGCGCGGCGAGGCTGGTTTGCAGCGCCGTGTCGAAATCGCCGCGCTCGAAGGCGTCGGACGCGCGGCGCACCTCCGCCAGCAGCGGCGTGAAGCCGTCGCCCAGCCGCGCGGCCAGCTGCGTGTAGTTCTCGCGGGCGTAGCCGTTGCCCAGCAGGTAGTGGGCGGCCTCGTGGTGCGGGTTGAGCGCCACCGCGCCCTCGGCGGCGGCAATCGCGTCTTCGGTGTGGCCCAGGCGGATGAGGGTGTCGGCCAGCGCGGCCAGCCCGTCGGCGGTGCGCTCGGCGGCCAGGCCTGCTTCCAGGCGCTTGAGCGAGGCGTCGAACTCGCGCAGCTGGTGGTGCCGCTGGCCCAGGCCGCGCAGGGCCTGGGCTTTGTCGACGGGGCGGGTGGCGACTTCAAGCGCGCGGTCGAAGCAGGCGCGGGCGCGGTCGAAGTCGCGCCGGTCCAGCGCCAGCCGGCCGGCGGCGAGCAGGTCGACGGCGTCGGCCTGGGCGTCACTCAAGACGCCACGCGTGCGGCGCTCGATGGCCGCACCGTCGTCGCGGGCAAACAGCCACGCGTAGATGACGGTGCGTTCGGCGGCAGCAGGCCGGGGCAGGCGCAGCAGCGTGTCGACATCGGCGCGCACAGCGGCGTACCGCTGTTCGGTCAGCTGCTGCTGCAGGCGGGCGGTGTCGGTGGCCGCTTGGGCGGTGCCGAAGTTCAGGCAAACAGCCAGGCAAACAGCGGGTGCAAAGGCCGGTCGGCGCCAGGGCATGCGGGGAGCTCCATCCGTGGAGCCGGCATGCTAATCGTCCGAGGAGAAGCCCGAGGCCTTGACGACCGGGCCCCAGTAGTCGCGCTCGGCGGCCAGGCGCTTGGCGTAGTCGGCCGGCGGCAGGCTGAGCGGCTCGAAGCCCAGCTTGGCCAGCGCCTCCACCACGCCGGGCTCGCGCACGGCGGCGCGGGCCAGGTCGGCCAGCTTGTCCACCACGGCCTGCGGCGTCTTGGCGGGCACGAAGAGGCCGTAGCTCTCCACGCCGACGATGCCTTTGAAGCCCTGCTCCTCGAACGTGGCCACCTCGGGCGCGAAGCGCGAGCGGGCCTTGTCCGTCACGCCCAGCAGGCGCACGCGGCCGGCGGGCAGGTGGGGCAGGAAGTCGCCGATGGAGAAGCAGCCCGAGGCGATCTGGCCGCCCATCAGGTCTTGCATGCCGGGCGCGGCGCCCCGGTAGGGCGCGTGCGTGAGCTTGAGGCCGGCCGCGCGCTCGAACTGGTTGCCCAGGAAGTGCGGCATGGCGCCGGCGGCGGGCGAGGCGTAGGCGGCCTTGTCGGGGTTGGCCTTGGCCCAGTCCACGAACTGCGCCAGCGTCTTGACCGTGGCCGGCACCAGGGGGCCCACGCCGAAGCCGCAGGTGGACAGCGCCAGCGGCGAGACGGGGATGACGTCGGTGGCCGGGTTGTAGGCCAGCTTGCGGTAGGCATGCGGGTAGATGGTGAACATGGACGAGGGGCTGCAGAGCAGCGCCTGCCCGTCGGGCGCGGCGTCTTTCAGCGCGCCGATGGCGATGCGGCCGCCGGCGCCCACCTTCTGGTCGACGATCACCGCATCGGCCAGCTTGCCCCGGGCGAACTCGGCGAAGCGGCGGGCCGTGGTGTCCACCGAGCCGCCGGCCGGGAAGCCGACGAGGATGCGCGGCGGCTGGCCCTGCGCGCGGGCGGCCAGCGGCAGTGCGGCCAGGGTGGCGAGGAGGTGGCGGCGGTCCATCATGGTGGTTGTCTCCGGGTATTTTTGGGTGGGTGATCGGGGGCGGTGCTCTGCGCGGTGGCCACCCAGGCCAGGCGGTCCAGCCCGGCCTTGAGCGCGGGGCCCGCATCGCCCAGGGCGGCGAGCAGCGCGCGGTCGTGCTCGGCCACGGCGGCTTCCAGCTTGGCCAGCCGGCGCTTGGCCGTGGGCGTGAGGTGCAGGCCCCAGGCGCGGGCATCGCCGGGTGCGTCGCGGCGCTCGGCCCAGCCCTGCGCGGTGAGCCAGTCGGTCAGGCGCAGCGCGCCGCTGCGGTGCAGGCCCATGGCCTGGCCCAGCAGGCCCTGGCGCAGGCCGGGGTTGCGGCCGATGAGCACCAGCGCCGCAAAGCGCTGCGGGCTGATGCCCCAGGCGGCCGTGGCACGGTAGAAGTCCAGGTAGAGGGCGTTCTGCGCGCGGCGCAGCGCGTAGCCCAGCAGGCCGTCCAGCGGGCCGTAGTCCACGCCGGGCACGGGCAGCATCAGGCCCTCGGGTGCGATGTCGCCCGGGCTGCCGGTGGTGCTGTCTGCCTTGCTCACCGGGCCAGCTTAGTTTTTGTTGCACACCGCAACCATGTCGCTTACCCTGAAGGCATGAAAATCCTCATCGCAGGCGGCGGCATCGGCGGGTTGACGGCAGCGCTGGCCCTGCAGGCGCGCGGCCATGACGTGACCGTGCTGGAGGCCGTGCGCGAGCCCCGGCCGCTGGGCGTGGGCATCAACCTGCTGCCGCACGGAATGCGCGAGTTGACCGAGCTCGGGCTGCAGCAATCGCTCTGGGGCGGCGGCGGAGTGCAAGCCGCTCCGCATTCGGTGATGGCTTCCGCGACGCAGACCTGGTCGACGACCGCCCTGGCCTGTGCGGTGAGCCCCGCGGCCTTGGCCAGCACGGCATCCGGGCCGCTGCGGGTGGCGATCCGCAGCATGAAGCCGCCGCCCTGGCCCTTGAGCGTGACACCGGCGACGCCGCCGGCGGCCGCGG
>JBBIVU010000286.1:0-3650 GCA_037439585.1 Roseateles sp.
CAGCCTGATCCTGGGTGTGGTCAGCCACAAGCTGTCGGCCATCTTCTCCCTGGCCACCTTCGTGCCCTACATCGCCGTGGCGGCGCGCCGCCTGCACGACACCGACCGCAGCGGCTGGCTCCAGCTGATCGGCCTGATCCCCTTCGTGGGCTGGATCATCCTGATCTACTGGTTGGTCCAGGAGAGCAAGAGCAGCAGCCGGTGGGCCTGAGGGGGTCTGCTGCTGGGCGCGCGGAACCGAAGTCTTTTACGCGCCCTGGGCGGCGGGTTCAACCAGGACGGTCCAGTGTTGCGCCTGCGATGTCGTTGAGAACCTCACCGGCAAGAAACGTTCGATCATCTCGAAGTTCGTCTTCGCATGCGGCGTCAGGGCCGTGCAGGTGTACGACGCCGCTGAACCGCGCTGCCAGACGGCCAGGGCCAGGGGCAGGGCCCACTGATCCGTCAGATGGGGCCCCAATGCGCCGGTGCTGGTCTGATGGTCACGCACTGTGCGGATGAGCTGGCGAGCCACCTGCTCCGCGCTGACACCCTTCTCACCAAAGGCCGTGAACACCTCGCTGAGGTGCTCGTACACCAGAGTCGCCAGCAGCGCATTGCCCGGCCCTTCGTTCTGCCGGCAGGCGGCCTCGCGCAGCTGACCGTGGCTCCAGCCCAAACCGGTGCCCAGCTGTTCCAGCTCACGCCGGGCAACCGAGCGCGGCAGTACCGGCGCAAAGCATTCGGCGTAGCTCTCCAGCTTCGCCCCGCGGTCGTTCAGATCGAAGGGCTGAAGCTGGTCTCTGGCCGGCGAGATCGTGACCTCGATCTCGCCGCCACCCGCAGGGTAGAAGCCCAGTCGACGCAGCACGAGGTCGACGTTGGCGCCGAGCTTGCGCAGCAGCGGCGCGTAGCTGCGCTCCAGAAAGTGGAATGGCGGTGCCATCGGGTTGTGCGTGCCACCGCCCAGCTTCAGGTGGCTGGGCGCATCCGCCATCATCAATGCCGGCCAGACGGTCTGCAGCACCAGGGTGCAGCTGCCGGCCGTGCCGACGTTGAACGCGTAGTTGCCAGCCTGAACCGGGCCGGGCTTGAACGTCAGGGACTGTGAGTTGAGCTCGCTCCCCTGCACTTGCGCACCACACACCTCGGCAGCGGCATTCACGCAGGTCAGGTGCTGGCGCATCAAGCCCGGCTTGGCGCGGCCGGCACGAATCCGGGTCAGGGCAAAGGGCTGGCCGGTGCACATGGACAGGGCCAGCGAGGTCCGCAGAATTTGCCCCCCGCCCTCACCGACGGAGCCATCGATCTCGATCATGTCTTTCTCTTGTTGTCCCGGGCGCCGTGCGGCAAGGCACACCGAGCGAGGTGTGATTGAAATCCAGCTCGCTCGAGCGCCCTCACCCGCTCACCCTTTCACGCACACCACCTGTTTGAGCGTGTGCACCACTTCCACCAGGTCGCTCTGCGCCGCCATCACGGCATCGATGTCCTTGTAGGCCATCGGGATCTCGTCGATGACGTCGGCGTCCTTGCGGCACTCGACGCCCTCGGTGGCCTTGACCTGGTCCTCGATGGTGAACATCTTCTTGGCCTTGGTGCGGCTCATGACGCGGCCGGCGCCGTGGCTGCAGCTCTCGAAGCTCTCCGGGTTGCCCAGGCCGCGCACGATGTAGCTGCGCGCGCCCATGCTGCCGGGGATGATGCCCATCTCGCCGCGCTTGGCGCTCACGGCGCCCTTGCGGGTGACGAACACGTCCTCGCCGAAGTGGTGTTCCTGCTGCACATAGTTGTGGTGGCAGTTCACTGCTTCGACATGGGCCTCGAAGGGCTTGGCGATGACCGAACGCACGGTGGCAATCAGGTTGGCCATCATCACCTCGCGGTTCTTCATCGCGAACTTTTGGGCCCAAGACACGCCGCGCACATAGTCGCCGAAGTACTGAGCCCCCTCTTCGAAGTAGGCCAGGTCCTTGTCCGGCAGATTGCGCTGGTGGCGCTCCGCGTCCCTCTTGGCGAGTTCGATGAAGTGGGTGCCAATGGCATTGCCCACACCGCGCGAGCCCGAGTGCAACATGAACCAGACGAAGCCGACCTCGTCGAGGCAGACCTCGATGAAGTGGTTGCCGGTGCCCAGCGTGCCCAGGTGCTTGCGGTTGTTCGTGTTCTTCAGGCGCGGGTGCAGTTCGCACAGCGCGTCGAATTCGCCGGCCAGCGAGGCCCAGGCCTGGTCCACTGTCTCCGGCGGGTTCTCCCAGCTGCCGGGGTCGCGGCCGCGGTGCTTGGGCGCCGAGCCGTGCGGGACCGCCTTCTCGATGGCCGAGCGCAGCGGGCCCAGGCTGTCGGGCAGATCTTCGGCCCGCAGCGTGGTCTTGGCGGCCATCATGCCGCAGCCGATGTCCACGCCAACGGCCGCCGGGATGATGGCCTTGACCGTCGGGATGACGGAGCCGACCGTGGCGCCGATGCCCAGGTGCACGTCGGGCATGGCTGCGATGTGCTTGAAGACGATGGGCAGCCGGGCGGCGTTGGCCAGCTGTTGCATGGCCTCGGGCTCGACCGGGACGCCTTGCGTCCACATCTTGATCGGCACGCCACCGGTCACGTCTTCGAGCTTGTAGTTCTGATCGTTCATGTTGTTCTTCCCATCAAGAGGAAGCGATGACAAGGGTCGATGAAATCTTCACTCCGCCATCCATTGCTGGACCGGGATTTGAACCCGGGACGCCCCAGGATCGCTCCTGAGGCACGTGACTTTCGCCACGTGCGTCTACCTGTAATTCCATCTGCATTCACCGCGAAACGGGTGATGCCCTGCTGCGACAAGGGGCGGTGAAACATCGTGCTCTACCACTGAGCTACGGTCCCCCTGTGTGGGACCGACGGGACTCGAACCCGCGACACCGAGCGTGAAAGGCTGTAGTTCCACCTGCATTCGCAGCAGGACATCTCAAAAGAGCGCGACAAGAGAAGCAAGACATGGCCACACTGGTTGCCCAGCTGGGGATTCGAACCCCCGGCGTTCCGGATGTAGTCCTGCTGGCATTCGCGCCAAACCTGACCGCCCCCGCGTGGCGACAAACAGGCGGTGAGACTGGGTTGACATGGAGTCCCACCTGCATTCGCCACGCGACAACGCGTGTTGTTCGTCCTGGCCCTACTGCGCGGCCAGCGACACCTTCTCGATCTCACCGACCCAGTGCTGGGCGTCCATGGTGCCGGCAGCGAAGCTCGCCACCATGGTGAACACGGCGTCCGAGAAGCCGCCGACATTCAGGATGTCGTGCCGCTCCGCGGCCTGGGTGCTCGCCGTCGGCTGGATGTCGATGCAGACCAGGCGCGCCTTCGGGTTGCGCTGCTTCAGCAGCTCCCACTCGCGCAGGGTCTGCGTCGCACCGCGCCGGTTGGCGTCGACCCAGGACTCGTTGTCCGAGACCAGGATCACCAGATCCACCGCCGCGTGCTCCCGGTTCAGCCAGGCCAGCGGCGCGCTGCAGTTGGTGCCGCCGCCCCCGATCTTGGACCACATGGCGTCGAGGCCAAGGATGAACTGATCGTTGCGCGCGGTGTCATCCGCCGTCGGGGTGGTGAATCGCGCAGCGCGCGAGCGCCGGGATCGAGGTCCGCAAGGGGGCGGGCCGCTCGCATGAAGTCCCATCAAGCGTCGTAAC
>JBBIVU010000287.1:0-3638 GCA_037439585.1 Roseateles sp.
AAGGTGCTGCTCAAGACGCTGGACGGCATCGACCGCCCGGCCATTGCGGCCGTTGTGCCCAACGCGACCGGCCGGTTCACGACCGTGCTGGACCTGGGCGCCAATGTCGACTCCTCGCCGCAAAACCTGCTGCAGTTCGCGTTCATGGGCAGCGCGCTGGTGGCGGCTGTCGAAGGCATCGAGGATCCCAGCGTAGGGCTGCTCAACATCGGCGAAGAAGCCATCAAGGGCAGCGAGACCATCAAGCAGGCGGGTGAGTTGTTGCGCGCTGCCGGTGCGGCGGGGCAACTGAACTTTTTCGGCAACGTCGAGGGCAATGACATCTACAAGGGCACCACCGATCTCGTCGTCTGCGACGGGTTTGTGGGCAATGTGATGCTCAAGACCTCGGAGGGCCTGGCCACCATGATGGGCGCCTTCATCAAGGAGGAGTTCAGCCGGACGTGGCTGACCCGACTGCTGGCCTTGCTCGCGATGCCGGTTCTGAAGGCCTTCAAGCACCGTGTCGACCATCGCCGTTTCAACGGCGCGGCCCTGCTGGGCTTGCGTGGGCTGGTGTTCAAGAGCCACGGTGCGGCCGATGCCGTCGCCTTCGAGAACGCGTTGGCCCGCGCTTATGATGCGGCCCGCAACCGGCTGCTTGACCGGGTCCACGACCGCATCGTCGCCGCGCTGCAAGCCCAGGCGACCGATGCTGGAGACAACGCGGCGAACGCCGTCGCGCAGGCTGCATGAGCCCCTCAGACCACAACACCGCCCGCTATTCACGCGTCCTCGGCACCGGCAGTTTCCTGCCGCCGGACCGTGTGACGAATCAGGACCTGGCCGCACGCCTTGCGGAAGACGGCATCGAGACTTCGGACGAATGGATCGTCGAGCGCACCGGCATCCGCGCCCGGCACTTCGCAGCGCCCGACCAGGCGGCAAGCGACCTGGCATTCCCCGCCGCCCAGGCGGCGCTGGAAGCGGCCGGCATCAACGCAGCCGAGTTGGATCTCATCATCGTTGCCACGTCCACGCCCGACATGGTCTTCCCGTCCACCGCATGCCTGCTCCAGCGCAAGCTCGGCGTGCATGGCTGCGCAGCGTTCGACCTGCAGGCGGTCTGCTCCGGCTTCGTCTACGCGCTGAGCGTGGCCGACTCCATGATCCGCAGCGGTGCAGCCAGCAAGGCCCTGGTGGTAGGCGCCGAGGTGTTCTCGCGCATCCTGGACTTCAAGGACCGCACGACCTGCGTGCTGTTCGGCGATGGCGCCGGTGCAGTCGTGCTGGGTGCCAGTGTTGAGCCTGGCATCCTGGCGACGGAACTGCATGCCGATTCGCGCCACGTCGACATCCTTTGCACACCGGGCACCGTGGCTGGCGGCCAGGTGCTGGGCACTCCGCTGCTGAAGATGGATGGCCAGGCCGTCTTCAAGGTCGCCGTGGGTGTGCTGGAGAAGGTGGCGCGTTCGGTGCTCGAAAAAGCGGGCCTGACGGATGCCGACGTCGACTGGCTCATCCCGCACCAGGCCAACATCCGCATCATGCAGGGCACGGCCAAGAAGCTGAAGCTGGACCTGAACAAGCTCATCGTCACCGTCGACGAGCATGGCAACACCTCGGCGGCTTCGGTGCCCCTGGCGCTGGACGTGGCCGTGCGCAGCGGCCGTGTGAAACGCGGCGACACCGTGATGCTGGAAGGTGTGGGCGGAGGCTTCACCTGGGGCGCGGCCCTGCTGAAGTACTAGCCGTCCACGCGCGGCTGTGCCGCACCCCTGACCGCTATTGATTTGGAACTGATCTCATGACTGCACCTTTTGCCGTTGTCTTTCCCGGCCAAGGCTCGCAGGCCGTCGGCATGCTCGACGCCTGGGGCGACCATCCGGAAATCCGCCGAACCCTCGATGAAGCCTCCGCCGCCCTGGGCGAAGACATTGGCGCCCTGATCCACGCCGGGCCCAAGGAGCAGCTGGATCTCACGACCAACACCCAGCCCGTCATGCTGACGGCTGGCATTGCCTGCTGGCGCGCATTCGTCGCCGAGTCGGGGGCCGTGCCGGCTGCCGCTGCAGGTCATTCGCTGGGTGAGTACACCGCCCTGGTCGCTGCAGGCGCCTTGAGCCTGGCCGATGCGTTGCCGCTGGTGCGCTTCCGCGCACAGGCCATGCAGGAGGCCGTCCCGGTGGGTGTGGGCGCCATGTACGCCATCCTGGGGCTGGACGGCGAGGCCGTGCGGGCCGGTTGCGCCCAGGCCGCGGCCGAGAGCGGGCAGGCCATCGAGGCCGTGAATTTCAACGACCCCAAGCAGACGGTCATCGCGGGCAGCAAGGCGGGCGCAGAAAAGGCCGCCGAGATCCTGAAGGCGCTGGGTGCCAAGCGCGCACTGCCGCTGCCGGTCTCTGCGCCTTTCCATTCCAGCCTGATGAAGCCGGCCGCCGAGCGCCTGAAGGCGAAGCTCGCCTCGGTGCAGTTCAAGGCCGCCGCCTTCCCGGTCGTCAACAACATCGACGTCGCTGTCACCGACAGCGCAGACGCGCTGCGCGATGCCCTCTACCGTCAAGCCTTTGGGCCGGTGCGCTGGGTGGAAGTCGTGCAGGCACTCAAGGCCCGTGGCCTGGCCCATGTCATCGAAGCCGGCCCGGGCAAGGTGCTGACCGGCATGGCCAAGCGCATCGATGCCGAGCTGCAGGCCGCCTGCGTCTTCGACCCCGCCTCGCTGGCCGAGGCACGCGCACTGCTCGGAGCCTGAGCCCATGACTGAAACTGCATCCAAGGGCGTCGCCCTCGTCACCGGCGCCAGCCGTGGCATCGGCCGCGCCATTGCCCTGGCGCTCGCCAGCGAAGGCTGGCGCGTCGTGGGCACGGCCACCAGCGAATCCGGTGCGGCCGGCATCACCGAAGCCCTGGCGGCCCAGGGTGGGCGCGGCATCGTGCTGAACGTGACCGATGGCGCTGCCGCTCAGGCCGCCGTGGACGAGATCGTCACCAAGGAAGGCGGCCTGCATGTGCTCGTGAACAACGCGGGCATCACGCGCGACATGCTGTCCATGCGCCTCAAGGACGAGGACTGGGATGCTGTGCTGGACACCAACCTCAAGGCCGTCTTCCGCATGGCCCGCGCGGCCACCAAGCCGATGATGAAGCAGCGCTCGGGCCGCATCATCAACATCACCTCCGTCGTGGGTGCCACCGGCAACCCCGGTCAGGCCAACTATGCGGCGGCCAAGGCTGGCGTGGCGGGCCTCACGCGCTCGCTTGCCCGTGAGCTGGGCAGCCGTGGCATCACGGCCAATTGCATCGCGCCGGGCTTCATTGCCACCGACATGACCGAGGTGTTGCCCGAAGCCCAGAAGGCCGCGCTGCTGGCCCAGATCCCACTGGGCCGCCTGGGGGCGCCCGAGGAGATCGCGGCGGCCGTCGTCTTCCTGGCGTCACCGGGCGGTGCTTACATCACCGGGTCCGAGCTGCACGTCAACGGCGGCATGTACATGGCCTGATTCAGGTCGGACGCCCTCGATTTAGGGGTGCCCATCTAGAGCCCGTAGAATGTCGGGCTGTTTTCAGCAAATCCCTCCTGGAGGAGTCATGAGCGATATCGAAGCACGCGTCAAGAAGATCATCGCCGAGCAACTCGGCGTGGCGGAAGCCGACGTCAC
>JBBIVU010000288.1:0-3549 GCA_037439585.1 Roseateles sp.
GGACGGCTCGATCTGCTCCCCGTCCCATCTCTGCGGCGTGGTCGGCTTCAAGCCCACGGTCGGGTGGGTGAGCCGCGCGGGCGTCATCCCCATCTCGGCCAGCCAGGACACGCCCGGCCCCATGGTGCGTCATGTGCGGGACGCGGCCCTGCTGCTGCAAGCCCTGGCAGGGCCCGACCGTGAGGACAGCGCCACCCTGGCCCAGCCCTCGGTGCTGCCCGATTTCACCCAGCCCCTTCGCACCGAGGCCCTGCGCGGCGCGCGCATCGGCGTGATCCGCCATGCCGTGCCCAGCCAGCCTGCCGTGGCCACCCTGTTCGAGGCCGCCCTGGACGTGTTGCGCGCCCAGGGTGCCGTGCTGGTGGACAAGCTGGAGATCCCCAACCGCGACAAAGCCCGCAGCACCGAGTTCACCGTGCTTCTCCACGAACTCAAGGCTGGGCTGGCCGCCTATCTGAGCAGCTACCAAAGCAATGCGCCGGTCAAGAACCTGGCCGACGTCATCGCCTGGAACCAGGCCCATGCCACGCGCGCGATGCCCTTCTTCGGCCAGGAAACCCTCGAGGCGGCGGAAGCCACCACCGGCCTGGATGCCCCGGCCTACGTGGAGGCGCTGGCGAATTGCCGGCGCTACGCCCGCGAGGAAGGCATCGACGCGCTGTTCAACGCCCACCAGCTCGACGCCGTGGTCGGCCCCACCGGCAGCCTTGCCTGGCCGATCGACCACCTGCTCGGCGACCGTTTCACCGGGGGCGGTTTTGGCTCCTTCTTCGCCATCGCCGGCTATCCGCACCTGACCGTGCCGATGGGCTTCGTCGGTGGCCTGCCCACCGGCTTGTCATTGGGTGGCCTGGCGTGGCAGGACGCCAAGGTCCTGGGCTTGGGCTACGCGTTCGAGCAAGCCGCCAGGCACCGGCGATCGCCAAGGTTTTTGGCGGAGACGGGAGTGGCGTGAGCGCCGGCGCCGGGCTCACGAGGTGCTTGCCCAGGTGTCGGCCGGGGGCCGACGCGACAACTGCATCGCCCCCCGAGCCCGGGGCACGAGCGTCTGGAATGCGCACCGCGCCGGGCCTGGCGGCTCCTTAGAATCGCCAGCGGCCACGCCACAAGCGTGGCCGTTCTCGTTTCAACTGCAGCGCCCACAAAGCGCCCACCGTCATGACCCCGACCTCCCTCTTCGGCCTGCCCGAGCAAGCCCCCCACGAGCGCGTGCTGCTCGCCACCGACCCGGCCACCGGCCTCAAGGCCATCCTCGCTGTGCACAGCACCGCCCGCGGCCCCGCCTTCGGCGGCTGCCGCCTGTGGCACTACGACTCCGAGGCCGCCGCGCTGAACGACGCGCTGCGCCTGTCGCAAGGCATGAGCCTGAAGAACGCGCTGGCCGACCTGCCGTTTGGCGGCGGCAAGGCCGTGATCCTGAAGCCCGAGGGCGCCTTCGACCGCCCGGCCCTCTTCGCCGCCTTCGGCCGCGCCGTGCAGTCGCTGCAGGGCGCCTACATCACCGCCGAAGACGTGGGCACCACCACAGCCGACATGCGCGGCATGCAGGCCGTGACGCCCTTCGTGAGCGGCATCCCGCGCGAAGGCGCCTTCGGTGGCGACCCCAGCCCCAAGACCGCCTGGGGCGTGTTCGTCTCCATCCAGGCCGGCGCGCGCCTTGTGCTGGGGCGCAGCTCGCTGGACGGCGTGCGCGTGGCGCTGCAGGGCCTGGGCGCGGTGGGCTGGCACCTGGCCGAGTTCCTTCACCGGGCCGGCGCCCAACTGGTGGTGGCCGACGTGGACGCCGCCAAGGTGGAACGCGCCGTGGCCCAGTTCGGCGCCACAACCGTGAGCGTGGCCGACATCCTGGCGGCCGACGTGGATGTGCTGGCGCCCTGCGCTTTGGGCGCGTCGCTGAACGAGAAGACCGTGCCCACGCTGCGCGCCAAGCTCGTGGCCGGCGCAGCCAACAACCAGTTGGCCACCGCCGCTGACGGCGATGCGCTGCAGCGCCGCGGCATCTGCTACCTGCCCGACTACCTGGTGAATGCCGGCGGCATCATCAGCGTGGCCCGCGAGTACCGCAACGAGGGTGAGGAAGCCGCCGTGATGGCCGAGGTGAGCAAGATCGCCGAGCGAGTGGAGGAACTGCTCCAGCGCGTGCAGGCCGCCGACTCCACGCCCGCGCGGGTGGCGGACGACTGGGCGCGCAGCAAGCTTGTTCGGACTCTCTGACCTTGAAGCAAAACGCCCGGCACTGCCGGGCGTTTTTTCATCCAGCAGCCGCCGTGGAACTGGCTTTGCCAGGCCACTGGCGGCTGCCAAGGCCAGAGGCCTTGTCCTTCGCCAGGCACAAACAGTCCTCAGGACTGTTTGTGTCCCGGCTCAGCCCCCTTGAGGGGGAGGCGCGTGAGCGCCTCGGGGGGGCTGTCTACTCGCCCAGGTAAGCGGCCCGAACCTTCGGATCGTTCAGCAGCGCCTGGCCTTCGCCGTCCATGGTCACTTCGCCGGACTCCATCACGTAGCCGCGGTTGGCCAGTTGCAGCGCGCGGCTGGCGTTCTGCTCGACGAGCAGAACGGTCACGCCCTGCTGGTGGATGTCGTTCACGACCTCGAAGATCTTGTCCACCATGATGGGCGACAAGCCCATGGACGGCTCGTCCAGCAGCAGCACCTTGGGGCGGGCCATCAGCGCACGGCCCATGGCCAGCATCTGCTGCTCGCCGCCGGACATGGTGCCGGCCAGTTGCTTGGCGCGCTCCTTCAGGCGCGGGAACAGGCCGAAGACCTTGTCCATGTCGGCCTGGATCTCACCGTCGTCGCGGTTGTACGCGCCCATCAACAGGTTCTCGATGATGGTCATGCGCGTGAAGGTGCCACGGCCTTCCGGCACCATCACCAGGCCCTTCTTGGCCAGATCCCAGGCGCCCTTGCCCTTGATGGGCTCGCCCAGGTACGTGACCTCGCCGGCCGCGATGGGCTGCAGGCCGGTCACGGCCTTGAGCGTGGTCGTCTTGCCCGCGCCGTTGGCGCCGATGAGGGACACCAGTTCACCCTCACGCACCTCGAAGGTCACGCCCTTGACGGCCTGGATGCCGCCATAGGCCACCTTCAGGCCGCTGACCTTGAGCAGGGTTTGCTTTGCTTGTGCCATGTTGTTGTTCCCCGCCTCAGTGGGCCTTGTGGCCCGCGCCCAGATAGGCTTCGATGACCTTCTCGTTGCTCTGCACCTCGGCCGGCGTGCCTTCGGCGATCTGTTTGCCGTAGTCCAGCACAGTCACGCGGTCGCACAGGCCCATCACCAGCTTCACGTCGTGCTCGATGAGCAGGATGGTGCGGCCGTCCTTGCGGATGCGGTCGATCAGCTCGCGCAGCACCACCTTCTCGGTGGCGTTCATGCCGGCGGCGGGCTCGTCCAGCGCGATGAGCTGCGGGTCGGTCGCCAGCGCGCGGGCGATCTCCAGGCGGCGCTGATCGCCGTAGCTCAGCGTGCGCGCCTTGAACTCGGCGTACTTGCCGATGCCGACGTAGTCCAGCAGCTCCTGCGCTCGTGCCTTGATGGCGGCCTCT
>JBBIVU010000289.1:0-3546 GCA_037439585.1 Roseateles sp.
CGCCGCAGCGCCAGCACGCGCTGGCCGCCACGGTCGCAGGCCAGGCCCTCGGCCCACAGCAGCCAGTCGCGCTCAGAGGTCATACCGCAGCCCGACGTAGTAGAAGCTGCGGTTGGAACTCTCGGCGCGATTCAAGCTCGTCGAGTTGCTGAACTCCATGCTGAGTTCGCTTTCGGCCACCCAGCGCGTCATGAAGCGCTTGCTGGCGCGCAGACCGGGAGACCAGCGGCGCGTGCGCAGGCCCGTGTTGTCCGACTGCTGATACAGACGCAGCGAGGGCTCCAGCAGCCAACCTTCGCCCACGGCCGAGGCGTTGTTGTAGGACAGCAACTCACCGTGGTAGGTCGGGCCGCGCAGCAGCGTCAGCAGCACGACGTGGGTGTCACGCGCCGAATAGAGGTTGGTGCCGATGAGCTGTGCCCCCATGCTCCAGACGTTGCCGGTGCCGGGCTGGCCGTTGGGCAGGATGTCGGCCACAGGCGGCAGTGCGCCAACGTTGGTCAGTCGCACGTCCGCGCCCGCCTGCCAGTGCGGCGTGATGGGGTGCGTCACGCTGGCCATGGCCTGCGTGCTGAACGCCGTGGTGCCTCGGACCTGCTGGCGCAGCACTGGCAGGGTCTGCGTGAGCAGCAACTCATACAGCGTGCGCGCCTGCACCTGGGCCACCGGATTCTGGAAGAACAGTGCATTGCCCAGCATCAGCATCGGCGTGGCGCGGCGGTCGTAAAGCACGTTGACGATGGTGTTGTCGGCACTTTGCCAGGTGGTTTGCGTGGAGACGATGTTCCAGCCCTTGAGCTGCGGATCGTAGTCCAGTGAACCCAGGGCGGTGAACGGGCCGGACAGCAGGCGCAGTTCCGCCCCGAGGCCGCGGCGGTCCGACTGGCCGTCCAGGGTCTGCTGGATCCAGTACAGGCTGCCACCGAATCCCTTGGCGATTTCGTCGGCGTCGACGGATACGCCCCAAAAGCGGCGCTTGGTGTCCAGCAGGGGGTCGGTGGGGGCACCAGCCACGGCGTTGACCCGCCAGCGCGGTGCAAAGCGGTAGCCGGCCTGCACGCCGTCGAAACGGCCCATGACGCCGCCGCCCGTCGGCGACTGACGCCCCAGCCGCATCTGCAGGCCGGGCGCGGTGAGCTTGTAGTCGACATAAAGCGCGGTCAACTTGTTGCGGCTCCTCGCAGGTCGCATCAGATCGTCGGTCTTGGTGTCGCGCAGCACGAGGCGCAGGTCGCTGTCGGCATCACGGCGGCGCCAATTCACGTCCACGCTGGAGAGCAACTGGCGTTGGTCGGTGCCGGAGAGCGTCGCGTCATTGACGAGCTGCGGCAGGCCGCCGATCGGGGAGTCCTGGAAGTCCTGGGTCCGCACCTTGGACTGGCCGCCGTAGTACATCAGCGCGAACGACCCGGCCAACGTCGTGGTGGCAGCGGCACGGCCAGGGTCGCGACCGGCCTGGATGGCGGCGTCGACGACCGAAGGCGCCGGCGGCGCCAGCGTCAGCAACGCCTCGCGCGCCCGAGCGGCACCCGGGCCCTGGGGGTAGAGCGCCAGGTAGCGCTCGTAATCGACGCGGGCGCCGTCGGGGTCACCCTGGCGCCAACGGGCGGTGGCACGCAATTCCAGCGCATCGACCCGGCCGTCGTGCGGGGGGAGGGCCAACACCTCGTCCAGCCGTTCGAGCGCTTGGCCGTGCTCGCCCGCCTCGATGAGCTGGCGCGCCAAGGCCAGGGCCGTGCGGGAGCGCTCCTGCTCGGCCGCGGTCAGCGGTCGGGCCTCGGGTTCGGGGGCAGCGGGCGCCTGCGCAACGGGCGCGGCCGGTGCCAACAACGCATCCGCCTGGTTGGCCAGCACCAACTCGATGCTGCGGTTGCCCTGCCCGGGCCGGGCCACCAGGGCGGTGGCCGTGCTGAAACGCAGCACCAGCTTGCGGCTGCGCTCGGCGGTGCCACTGGCTTCATCGGTCAGCAGCACGAGGTAGCCGCCCCGGGGCAGCGGCACGCGGCGCTCGCTGGTGACGGGGTTGAGGGCTTCACCGGTGGCGAGGACGTCGTAGTACACCTGGGCGAGGTCGCCGCTGCGGGCCGACACGGTGCGCACGAGCTGCACGGGGGCCGCGAAGCGCACGGTGACGACGGCATCGCGGCCGTCGCGCCGGGCTTCCACATCGTCCAGCACCTGGGCTTGGGCGGACGTCAACGCGGCAGACAGCAGAACGGCCAGTCCCAGCGTGTTCAGGCGCAGGCGCGAGGCGGCCTTGCCGCAGCCGAAGAAATGCATAGCTCTCAATCCCATTTCGTGTAAGGCGTGCCCTTGTTGCCCAACGGCCGGTGGCAGCCTGAGGTGGAACAGTCGGTGGGCACGGGGGTCTTGGTGCGGTGGGTCAGCGACATGCGCTCCATCGACCCGAGGTAGTTGGTGCCGGAGGCATGGCAGGCCTTGCACCAGCCGGCGCCACTGCCCTGGCTGCCGTTGTGGTTCATCTTCTCGGTCCAGGCGGTGACACTGTTGTGGCAGGCATTGCACTCCATGGACGACCCGTTCAGCAACTGCGCCTCAGGGATGTGGTTGGTGGGCTTGGCCGTGGCGCCTTGCGAGGTGTAGCTGCCGTTGTGGCAGGTCTTGCACTGGCCAGCAACCGTCACGTTGGCGTGGAAGCGGCCGCCCGCCCATGAAGCGTAGCCGGCCTTGTGGCAGCTGTCACAGTTGGTGATGACGACGCCGGTCAGGCTCTGGTACGGGATATGGCCAGCAGGACGGCCGTCGGCGGGCGGGAACGCCCCGCTGTGGCAGGTGGCGCACTGCCCCACCACCGGCAGCTGGGTGTGGTTCCACTTGGTGGGCTTCCAGCCCGTGGTGTTGTGGCAGCTGATGCAGTTGGTGGTGCCCACGGGGATGTGCACCGCCGGCTTGCCCGTGGCCGTGCTGCCGTTGTGGCAGCCGGCGCAGTTGGTGGCCACGGTGAACGTGCTGTGATCCACCTTGGCACCTGTCCAGGTGCTGGTGCTTCTGTGGCAGGACTCGCACACCGTCTGACCGGCATGCAGTGCGTTGGTCGGGCGCACGGAAAGGTGGCAGGACGAGCAACTGGTCGTCACTGTCACACTCGCATGCAGCCGGGCCGGCGTCCAGGACGTGAAGCCCGCCTTGTGGCAGCTGTCGCAGTTCGCGGTCGCCAGCGTCGCCACCAACTGGTACGGCGTGTGGCTGGCCGACTTGCCGTCCGCCGGCGGGAAGGCCCCGCTGTGACACGTGGCGCACTGCCCCGTCACCGGCAGCTGGGTGTGGTTCCACTTGGTGGGCTTCCAGCCCGTGGTGTTGTGGCAGCTGATGCAGTTGGTGGCCCCCACCGGGATGTGAACCGCCGGCTTGCCCGTGGCGCTGCTGCCGTTGTGGCAGCTGGCACAGTTGGTGGCCACGGTGAACGTGCTGTGATCCACCTTCGCGCCCGTCCAGCTGGTGGTGCTCTTGTGGCAGTTCTCGCAGACCGTCTGGCCCGCGTGGATGGTGGTGTTGGGCTTGATGCCGGCGTGGCAGCTGGCGCAG
>JBBIVU010000290.1:0-3454 GCA_037439585.1 Roseateles sp.
CTCTGGACCGCGTACCAGTTCGGCATAAAGAAGGGCTCGGAGCCAATCAAGGACTGGGCCGATCTCAAGGGCAAGTCGGTCTCGGTCAACAAGGGCACGCCCTACGAGACCCTCTCCAAGGCCAAGGGCGCGGAGCACGGCTTCACGGTGCAGGTCTACGACACGCAGCCGGACGCGACGCAGGCCGTGCTCTCCGGCCGCGCGTACGCGACGCTCGGGGAGATCGCCTCGACGTTGAAGGACGTCTTCGGCGAGCACAAGGAGCCGCTGAAATGGTGAACGCGGAGCGGTTCGCGAAGGGGATGACGTTCGATCAGTACGTGCGGTTCGTCGGCACGCAGGTCGCCCCAGATCAGCCCGAGGTGGCGGTCATCGCGGACGCCGCGGACGTACGGCCCGGCGAAGTCGAAGCCGTCGTCGTCGC
This sequence comes from Roseateles sp., assembly GCA_037439585.1. Classification (GTDB taxonomy): domain Bacteria; phylum Pseudomonadota; class Gammaproteobacteria; order Burkholderiales; family Burkholderiaceae_C; genus Pelomonas. The sequence continues at coordinate 425 of JBBIVU010000290.1, forward strand.
GCCTGACCGTGACCGGCATCTCCCAGCATCATGCCAAAAAAGAGCGGAAAGAAGATGCCGATGAACGGGGTCGGATCCCAGGACGAGTACCGCGGCAGCGGCAGCAGCCGGAGCAGGCGCAGTGCGCGGGGGCGGGAGGATTCGGGCACGACCATGGCAGAGGGCTACCAGTTTGCCCATGCCCGGAGGGTGTGAGCAGCCTCGCCGGAGGTTTTTTCGGGGGTGGCGAAAAACCGCTCGTGCGTCGTGCGGTTTGTGCGGATTTCCGCCCAGTTTTCGGTGGCCGACACTCGTGAAATCCGACCGGTGCCGCCCTCGTGGGAGGGATCGAACGGTTGGCTGTTTCATACCGTCGGTGAATACCCTTGAAACGCCATCATTGGCACGAGGGTTGCGATTTATGACGGGTCGCGTGGCGCATGCTGCGCCCAACAAAATCAACTGGAGCCCTCATGGAGACTCTGATTCAACAGATCATCAACGGCCTGGTGCTGGGGAGCATGTATGCCCTCGTCGCCCTGGGTTACACGATGGTCTACGGCATCATCAACCTCATCAATTTCGCCCACGGCGAGATCCTGATGGTCGGCGCCATGGTCAGCTGGACGCTGGTCACGGCGCTGGCGGATTCCGGCATCCCCGGCTGGCTGCTGATGGTCATCGGCCTGGCGGCCGCCATCGTCGTCTGCGCGGTGTTGAACTACGCGGTCGAGAAGATCGCCTACCGGCCGCTGCGCAACGCGCCGCGCCTGGCCCCGCTGATTACGGCCATGGGCATGTCGCTGCTGCTGCAGGTGCTGGCCATGATCATCTGGAAGCCGAACCCCAAGCCTTTCCCGCTGCTGCTGCCCACCACGCCGTTCGACCTGGGGGGGCCGGTGATCACCGTCACGCAGTGCCTGATCCTGGGCCTCACGGTGGCCATCCTGGCGGCGCTGATGTACCTGGTGAACTACACCAAGCTGGGCCGTGCGATGCGCGCCACCGCCGAGAACCCGCGCGTGGCGGGCCTGATGGGCGTGAAGCCGGACTTCATCATCTCCACCACTTTCGTCATCGGCGCCGCACTGGCTGCCGTGGCCGGCCTGATGTGGGCGGCCAACTACGGCACGGTGCAGCACACCATGGGCTTCATGCCCGGGCTGAAGGCCTTCACGGCCGCCGTGCTGGGCGGCATCGGCAACCTGGCCGGTGCGGTGGTGGGCGGCGTGCTGCTGGGCCTCATCGAAGCCATCGGCGCCGGTTACCTGGGTGACCTGACCGGCGGCGTGCTGGGCAGCCACTACGCCGACATCTTTGCCTTCGTCGCCCTCATCCTCGTGCTGACGCTGCGCCCCTCGGGCCTGCTCGGCGAGCGTGTGGCGGACCGCGCCTGAAGGAAGACCAACATGCAATCCAAGAAACTCATCACTTTCCTGGCCGCGGCCATCGGCCTGCTCGTGGTGCCGCTGTTCGCGCAGCAACTCGGCAACGGCCCGGTCCGCATCATCGACCTGGCGCTGCTATACGTGCTGCTGGCCCTGGGCCTGAACATCGTGGTCGGCTACGCCGGCCTGCTGGACCTGGGCTACGTGGCGTTCTACGCCGTGGGCGCCTACATGTTCGCGCTGCTGTCCAGCCCGCACCTGAGCGAGAACTTTGAATCCATCATGGCGGCCTTCCCGCAAGGCATGCATTCGCCGATCTGGCTCATCATCCCGGCGGCTGCCGGCCTGGCGGCGCTGTTCGGCGTGCTGCTGGGTGCGCCGACGCTCAAGCTGCGCGGCGACTACCTCGCCATCGTCACGCTGGGCTTCGGTGAAATCATCCGCGTGTTCCTGAACAACCTGGAGTACCCGCTCAATATCACCAACGGCCCGCGCGGCATCGGCCAGATCGACTCTTTCCACTTCTTTGGGATCGACCTGGGCAAGTCCTTGCAGGTCGGCGACTTCACGCTGCCGTCGGTGACCTTGTACTACTACCTGTTCCTGGCCCTCGTCGTGGCCAGCGTGATCATCTGCTATCGCCTGGAAAACTCCCGCATCGGCCGCGCCTGGATGGCCATCCGCGAGGACGAGATCGCGGCCAAGGCCATGGGCATCAACACCCGCAACCTGAAGCTGCTGGCCTTCGGCATGGGCGCAACCTTCGGCGGCGTTGCGGGCTCGATGTTCGCAAGCTTCCAGGGTTTCGTGTCGCCCGAGTCCTTCAGCCTGCAAGAGTCGGTCATGATCGTTGCCATGGTGGTGCTGGGTGGCATCGGCCACATCCCTGGCGTCATCCTCGGCGCGCTGATGTTGTCGGCCCTGCCGGAAGTGCTGCGCTACGTGGCGGGCGACATCCAGAGCATGACCGGCGGCCGCATCGACGCGTCCATCCTGCGCCAGCTGCTGGTGGCGCTGGCCATGATCTCCATCATGCTGATCCGCCCGCGTGGCCTGTGGCCGTCGCCGGAGCACGGCAAGGCAGCCCCCGTGCCCGTGAAGTGAGGAGCGCCACACCATGAGCAACCAAGACAACATCGTTCTCAACGTCAGCGGCGCCTCCAAGCGTTTCGGCGGCGTGCAGGCCCTGTCCGACGTGGGCATCCAGATCCGCAAGGGCCAGGTCTATGGCCTGATCGGCCCCAATGGCGCCGGCAAGACGACCTTCTTCAACGTCATCACCGGGCTGTACGTGCCGGACGGCGGCAGCTTTTCGCTGGGCGGCACGCCCTACAAGCCGCAGGCCGTGCACCAGGTCGCCAAAGCCGGCATCGCGCGCACCTTCCAGAACATCCGGCTGTTTGCCGAGATGACGGCGCTGGAAAACGTGATGGTAGGCCGCCACATCCGCACGGGCTCCGGCCTGATCGGTGCGGTGTTCCGCACCCCCGGCTTCAAGGCTGAAGAGGCCGCCATCAAGGCACGAGCGCAGGAGCTGCTGGACTACGTCGGCATCGGCAAGTACGCCGAGTTCAAGGCGCGCACGCTGAGCTACGGCGATCAGCGCCGCCTGGAGATCGCCCGCGCGCTCGCCACCGACCCGCAGCTCATCGCGCTGGACGAG
>JBBIVU010000291.1:0-3452 GCA_037439585.1 Roseateles sp.
AAACAAGGCGTCAGACTTGCACCTGTCGGCCGGGCTGCCACCGATGATCCGGGTGCACGGCGATGTGCGCCGCATCAACGTCGACCCGCTCGAGCACAAGCAGGTGCACGACATGGTCTACGACATCATGAACGACTCGCAGCGCAAGGCGTACGAAGAGACGCTGGAGTGCGACTTCTCGTTCGAGATCCAGGGCCTGGCGCGCTTCCGCGTCAACGCCTTCAACCAGAACCGCGGCGCGGGCGCGGTGTTCCGGACGATTCCGAGCAAGATCCTCAGCCTGGAGCAGCTCAACGCGCCCAAAGTGTTTGCCGAACTGGCGCTCAAGCCGCGTGGCATGGTCCTGGTGACTGGCCCCACCGGCTCGGGCAAGAGCACGACGTTGGCGGGCATGGTCAACCACCTCAACGAGAACGAGTACGGCCACATCCTCACCATCGAGGATCCGATCGAGTTCGTGCACGAGTCCAAGAAGAGCCTGGTCAACCAGCGCGAGGTGGGTCCGCACACGCACTCCTTCGCCAACGCGCTGCGCTCGGCGCTGCGCGAAGACCCGGACTGCGTGCTCGTCGGCGAAATGCGCGACCTGGAAACCATCCGCCTGGCGCTGACCGCTGCCGAGACGGGCCACCTGGTGTTCGGCACGCTGCACACCTCGTCGGCCGCCAAGACCGTGGACCGCATCGTGGACGTGTTCCCCGCCGCCGAGAAGGAGATGGTGCGAGCGATGGTGTCGGAGTCGCTGGTCGCCGTCATCTCGCAGAGCCTGTGCAAGCTCAAGGATGGCACGGGCCGTGTGGCGGCGCATGAAATCATGCTGGGCACGTCGGCTGTCCGCAACCTCATCCGCGAGAACAAGGTGGCGCAGATGTACTCTGCCATCCAGACGGGCAATTCGCAGGGCATGCAGACGCTGGACCAGAACCTCGCCGACCTCGTGCGTCGCAACATCATCTCTGCTGCCGAGGCGCGTTCGAAGGCCAAGTTCCCCGAGAATTTTCCTGGCTGAGCCCGGACCATTTGCCGTCATTCGTGGGGCTTGCCACCGGCGTGAAGGCAAACCTCCCACACACTGAAAGCCCGCCATGGAACGTGACCAGGCCTCGAAATTCATCAACGACCTGCTGCGGCTCATGCTGTCGCGCAAGGGGTCGGACCTTTTCCTGACGGCGGAGTTCCCGCCGGCCATCAAGGTGGACGGCAAGCTCACCAAGGTCTCGCCCCAGCCGTTGAACGGGCAGCACACGCTGCAATTGGCGCGAGCCATCATGAACGACAAGCAGGCGGCTGAATTCGAGCGTTGCAAGGAGTGCAACTTCGCCATCTCGCCGCATGGCATCGGCCGCTTCCGCGTCAACGCCTTCATCCAGCAGGGCCAGGTGGGCCTGGTGCTGCGCACCATCCCGTCCACGCTGCCCACCATCGCCTCGCTGGACCTGCCACCCGTGCTGCGCCAGGTGGTCCAGCACAAGCGGGGGTTGGTCATCGTCGTGGGCGCCACGGGTTCGGGCAAGAGCACCTCGCTGGCGGCCATGATCGACGAGCGCAACGAGACGACCTACGGCCACATCGTCACCATCGAAGACCCGATCGAGTTCGTGCACCCGCACAAGAACTGCATCGTCACGCAACGCGAGCTGGGCATCGACACCGACAGCTGGGAGGCCGCCCTCAAGAACTCGCTGCGCCAGGCGCCTGACGTCATCCTGATGGGTGAACTGCGCGACCGCGAGACCATGGAGCATGCCGTCGCCTTCGCTGAGACCGGCCACCTGTGCATGGCCACGCTGCATGCCAACAGCGCCAACCAGGCCCTGGACCGCATCATCAACTTCTTCCCCGAAGACCGCCGCCAACAGTTGCTGATGGACCTGTCGCTGAACCTGCGCGCGCTGATCTCCCAGCGTCTGTTGCCGCGCCGCGAGGGCAAGGGCCGGGTGGCTGCGGTGGAGATCATGCTGAACACGCCGCTGATTTCCGACCTCATCTTCAAGGGCGAGATCAGCGAGATCAAGGAGCTGATGAAGCGCTCGCGCGAGCTGGGCATGCAGACCTTCGATCAGGCGCTCTTCGACCTCTACGAGGGTGGCAAGGTCACCTACGAAGACGCGTTGCGCAACGCGGACTCCGTCAACGACCTGCGCTTGCAGATCAAACTCAACAGCGAACGCGCCCGCAGTGGCGACCTCTCCACCGGCACCGAACACTTCACCATCGTCTGATCATGAGCATCCGAAGCTACGACCCCACCCCTTCCCGCCGTGTCGCCTTCCTGGGCCTGGGCGTCATGGGCCACCCCATGGCCGGCCATCTGGCGCGCGCCGGCCACCAGGTCACCGTCTACAACCGCACTGCTGCCAAGGCTGAGGCCTGGGTGGGCGAGTACGGCGGCGCCTTCGCCCAGACGCCAGCCGAAGCCGTGCGTGGCGCCGAGTTCGTCTTCTGCTGCGTGGGCAACGACGACGACCTGCGCTCCGTCGTGCTGGGTGAGCAAGGCGCCTTGGCCGGCATGGCTGCGGGCGCCGTGTTCGTGGATCACACCACCGCCTCTGCCGAGGTGGCGCGTGAGCTGCATGCTGAAGCTGCGAAGCGCGGCATCCCCTTCGTCGACGCCCCCGTGTCCGGCGGCCAGGCGGGTGCCGTCAACGGCGCGCTCACCGTGATGTGCGGCGGCGACGCGGCGCCGTTCGATGCCATGAAACCCCTGGCCCTGGCCTTCGCCAAGGCCGTGACGCTGCTGGGCGGCCCGGGCTCAGGCCAGCTGGCCAAGATGGTCAACCAGATCTGCATTGCCGGTGTGGTGCAGGGCTTGTCCGAGGCGGTGCGGTTCGGCCAGAACGCGGGCCTGGACATGGCCCAGGTGCTGGACGTCATCGGCAAGGGCGCGGCCCAAAGCTGGCAGATGGACAACCGTGGCAAGACCATGGTCGAGGACAAATTCGACTTCGGCTTCGCGGTCGACTGGATGCGCAAGGACCTGGGCCTGGTGCTGGACGAAGCCCGCCGCAATGGCTCACGCCTGCCGCTGACCGCGCTGGTGGACCAGTTCTATGCCGACGTGCAGGCGATGGGTGGCAAGCGCTGGGATACCTCGTCCCTGATCAAACGCCTCTGAGCATTGGATTCAAGACGACCGCCGGGCCGCCCCAAGGTCGGTTTGAGCGGATGTGCTCGTGGGCCATCGCCCGCGAGTATCCGCGTCCCCTCGGGGGACCGCCCAGCGACTTCATCGCTGGGCGAGGGGCTCACGATTTCTTCGGCGTGATGCGCGCGAGCTCTTCCTCGCTGATGATCTCGAACGCCCGCACCACCTTCTTCACACCACCCACCTGGCGGGTGATCTCGGTGGCACGGTTGGCTTCGCGCTCGGTCACCCGCCCCATCAGGAACACCTCGCCACGCTCCACCACCACGTAGAACGCGTTGCTCAGCAGGTCGCGCGCGTCTAACCT
>JBBIVU010000292.1:0-3405 GCA_037439585.1 Roseateles sp.
GGCGGCCGTGACGCTGCCGTCGCTGGCCATCCTGCGCCCGGGTGACGAGGTGCTGGTGCCGGACAATGTCTATGGCCAGAACCGCTACCTGACCGAATCGTGGCTGCCCCAGTGGGGCGTCACGCACCGCTTCTACGACCCGTTGAAGGTGCCGGAATTGCGCGACCACACCCGGCTCGTCTGGCTGGAGGCGGCGGGCTCGATCACGCTGGAGTTCCCGGACCTGCTCGGGATCCTGGCCGCCAGCCGTGCGCGCGGCGTGACGACGGCGCTGGACAACACCTGGGGTGCAGGCCTGGCATTCAATGGTTTCGAGCCGGCGCCGTTGACCCACCCGGGCCTGGGCGCCGATATCGTCATGCAGGCGCTGACCAAGTACCCCAGCGGTGGTGCCGATGTGCTGATGGGCGCGGTATGCACCCGCGACCTCCTGCTGCACGAGCGCCTCAACCATGCCCACGAGCATCTGGGCTATGGCCTGGGCCAGAACGATGTGGAACTGGTGTTGCGTGGCCTGCCCACCATGCCGCTGCGTTACGCAGCGCAAGACCGTGCCACACGCCAGCTTGCTTCGTGGATGGCGGGGCGCCCGCAAGTGGCCCGGGTGTTTCATCCCGCGCTGCCGGGCTCTCCCGGCCATGAGAACTGGCTGGCGGTGGGTGCCGCGGGTGCGGCCTGTTTGTTCTCCGTGGTGTTCAAGCCCGAGTACCGGCCAAGCCAGGTGGATGCATTCGTCGATGCGCTGCAGCTCTTCGGCATCGGCTACTCGTGGGCGGGTCCCATGAGCCTGGCCGTGCCTTACGACATGAGCCGCAGCCGCAATCTTCCGCTGCCCTTCGAGGGGCACACGCTGGTGCGCTTTGCGATCGGGCTGGAGGATGCTGCCGACCTGCAGGCCGACATCGGACAGGCGCTGTCCGCCCTGGGCTGACAGCTCGTGCGCTTCAGGCCTTGCGGCCTGTGGATGCGTGCCGCATCAATTGCCCCTTTTCACGCTCCCAGTCGCGCTTCTTCTCGGTCTCGCGCTTGTCGTGCTGGGCCTTGCCCTTGGCCAGCGCGATGTCCGCCTTCACGCGGCCGCCCTTGTAGTGGAGGTTCAGCGGCACCAGGGTGAAGCCGCGCTGTTCCACCTTGCCCACCAGCCGCTTGATTTCAGCCTTGTGCATCAGAAGCTTTTTGGTGCGGTCGGCCTCCGGGTTGACGTGGGTGGATGCGCTGCGCAACGCGTTGATGCGGCAACCGATCAGGAAAAGTTCACCGTCCTTGACCATCACGTAGCCATCGGTCAGTTGGACCTGGCCTGCACGGATGGCCTTGATCTCCCAGCCAGACAGCACCACGCCGGCCTCGAACTGTTCCTCGATGTGATAGTCGTAGCGGGCGCGGCGGTTCTCGGCAATGGACATGAACGGGGATGTGGGGCTCGTGGCCCTTCTTACAATCCCGGCATTCTATGAAGCAGGTTAAAAAGTCCGTTCTGCTCTGGCACACGCCGCGCGAGATGTACGAGTTGGTGACCCAGGTGGAGCGCTACCCCGAGTTCCTGCCCTGGTGCAACCAGGTCGAGGTGCTGTCTGTCGAGCAGGACACGGTCACCGCCCGTTTGCACCTGGCCTACGCCGGCGTGCGTCACGCCTTCACCACGCGCAACCGCAACGAAGATGGTCGCAGCGTTCGCATGGAGCTTGTGGACGGCCCCTTCTCGCAGCTGGACGGCCTTTGGCAGTTCATCCCGCTCAACAAGCCCGGCACCTCGGGTGAACCCACAGCCTGCAAGATTGCCTTCGAGCTGAACTACGCGTTCAGCAGCGGGGCGCTGGAAGCGGTTGTCAGCCCCGTGTTCGACCGCATCGCCAACACCTTTGTCGACAGCTTCGTGCAGCGAGCGGAAAGCCTGCACGGTGCGCGTTGAACTGGTGTGGAGTCCCCTCGCGGGAGACGTGCAGCACCGCTGGCTGGAGGTGCCGGAAGGCACCACGCTCGAGTCGGCCCTGCGGGCCTGCCCGGACTTCATGGCGGTTCAAGCCGGACCGCTCGCCGATCTGAAGCTGGGCATCTGGGGGCGTGTCCGCCCGCTGGCCGCACGCTTGCGCGAGCGCGACCGGATCGAGGTTTACCGCCCGCTCACGGTCGACCCGAAAGAGGCCCGCCGACTGCGGTATGCCCAGCGGGGCGAGCGCATCGTGTCCCGGCACCGGCCGTTGGCCAGCAAGGGCTGATCAACGCGGGCTCAGCGGCATTCGCTGGTGATGAGGTCGCGTGCGCGGCCCACTTCGTAGGCGATCTGCGCCTCGTTCATGAACACCCGCTCGCCGTTGTCATTCGTGCGGGTCAGTCGTTGACCGCTTTGCAGGTCACGCAGGTTGGCCTGCGCCCGTGCGCAGTTCTCACGCCGCTGCTCGGCGAACTTGCGCGCCTCTTCCTTCTGCCGGGCCGCTTCGCCTTCCTGCTCCTTCTTTTGGCGGGCCGCTGCCTCCAGGTCAGCCTTGCTCGGCGTGCTGGCCGTCGAAGCGGGAGCAGGTGCAGCGCTGGCTTGACTGCCCGGGGGAGCCACGACGATGGTGGGGCGGACCGGTGCCGGTGGGCGCTGGAGGATGTCCTTGTCTGGCGTGCTCAGCGGCGGTGGCGTGTCGCTGTACTGGATGTTGCCCTTGGCATCGCGCCACTTCCATTGGGCCTGGGCGGATGCGGCCATGACCAGGCCGATCAGGGCGGAGAGCAAGGTCTTGTGACGCATCGTTGAAGTGTAGCGGCGAGCCCCTCCGTATAATGCCGCTTTGCGTCTGGAGCTTTCCTCATGCGCCTTCTCGGCAAAGCGCTCACCTTCGACGATGTTCTGTTGGTGCCAGCGTTCTCTCAGGTGTTGCCCCGTGACACCAGCCTTGCGACCCGCCTGTCGCGCAACATCCCCCTGAATCTGCCGCTGGTGTCCGCCGCGATGGACACCGTGACCGAGGCCCGCCTCGCGATCGCGATTGCGCAGGAGGGCGGCATCGGCATCGTGCACAAGAACCTCAGCGCCGAGGCGCAGGCCCGCGAGGTGGCGCGCGTGAAGCGCTACGAGAGCGGCGTCGTGCGTGAGCCGCTGACGATCAGCCCCGACGCTCCCGTGCGCGACGCCGTCGAGCTGACCCGGCTGCACGGCTTCTCCGGCTTCCCGGTGGTCGAGGGGCGAAAGGTCGTGGGCATCGTCACTGGCCGTGACCTGCGCTTCGAGACGCGCATGGACGCCAAGGTCCGCGAGATCATGACGCCCGCCGACAAGCTCATCACCGTGCGCGAAGGTGCCTCGCTGGATGAAGCCAAGGCGCTGATGCACACCCACAAGCTGGAGCGCGTGGTGGTCGTCAATGACGCCTTCGAGCTGCGTGGCCTGATGACGGTGAAGGACATCACCAAGCAGAC
>JBBIVU010000293.1:0-3322 GCA_037439585.1 Roseateles sp.
CGGTGAGAAAGCCGGCATGCCGGCCCATCACCACACCCACATACACCCCGGGCAGGGCCGCGTTGTCGAGGTTGGCGCCGGCAAAGGCCTGGGCCACGAAGCGCGCGGCGGAGGCGTAGCCCGGCGTGTGGTCGTTGAGCACCAGGTCGTTGTCGATGGTCTTGGGGATGTGGACGCAGCGCAGCGGGTAGCCGGCGGCCTGGGCTTCCTCGGACACGATGCGCACGGTGTCGGACGAGTCGTTGCCGCCGATGTAGAAGAAATGCGTGATCTCGTGCGCCTTGAGCACCGTGAAGATCTCATGGCAGTAGGCGGCGTCGGGTTTGTCACGCGTGGAGCCCAGCGCCGAGGCGGGCGTGCCGGCCACCAGTTCGAGGTTGTGGCTGGTCTCCTGCGTGAGGTCCACAAAGTCCTCGTGGATGATGCCGCGCACCCCGTGGCGCGCGCCGTAGACCTTGCCCACGCCGGCCTGCCGCCGTGCTTCCAGCACGACGCCGACCAGACTCTGGTTGATGACGGCGGTGGGGCCGCCACCTTGGGCGACGAGGATCTTGGCGAGACTCATGAGCGCTCCTGGCTGTCGTCGAGAGACGGCGCAGTTTAGGGGCCACCAAGCCCCGAGCGGTCAGGGTTTCACTGCGCCATCCAGGCCTGGAGCTGATCGGCCGGCATGGGCTTGGCAAACAGCCAACCCTGGCCTTCGTGGCAGCCCAGGCCGATGAGGTACTGGCGCTGCTCTTCGGTCTCGATGCCTTCGGCAATGACCGTCAGGCCCAGGCCGCGACCGAGGTTGATGACCATCTGCGCGATGGTGGAGCCGGCCGTGGAGGTTTGCGCCTCCTGCACGAAGGCGCGGTCGATCTTGAGGCGGTCCACCTGCAGCTGGCGCAGCTGACTCAGGGACGAGAAGCCGGTGCCGAAGTCGTCGATGGCCACGCTGAAGCCCAGGCGCTTGATGTCGGCCAGCACGCGCAGCACGAGATCGGCGTCTTCCATCGCCATGGACTCGGTGATTTCGAGCTCGATGTTCTGCCCGCCCACACCGCAGTCCTGCAGCGCGCGGGCCAGCATGTCGATGAAGGCAGGGTGGCGGAACTGCGCCATGGAGACATTCACGGCCATGCGGAAGTCCGCGTGGCCCAGGGCCTGCATGGTCCTGAGCTGACCGCAGGCCGTGCGCATGACGAACTCGCCGATCGGGATGATGAGCCCGCTCTGCTCGGCCAGCGGGATGAACTGGTCCGGTGCGACGAAACGCCCATCGGGCGTGCGCCAGCGCAACAGGGCTTCTGCACCGATGACGCGGCCGTCGGTCAGTTCGACCTGGGGCTGGTAGACCACAAAGAGCTGGCTGTCCTCGAAGCCGGTGCGCAGGCCCTTGAGCAGCTTGAAGCGCTCACGGGCGTCGCTGCCCATCGCTGCCGAGAAGTACTGCGAGGAGCCGCGCTGCTGCTGCTTGGCGCGCTTGAGTGCGATCTGGGCATCGAGCAGCAGCTCCGAGCCCACCGCCTTGGACTCACCCAAGCGCACCAGGCCCGTGGTGGCGGACAGCTGCAGCCGCTCGCCCGAAACCACGAAGGGCTCGGCGAACACGGCCTGCACGCTTTCCGGGCACACCTTGGCGTGCTCACCCAGCACGCCGAAGGTGTCGGACCCGACACGGGCCATGGCGGTGTTCAGGCCCAGCATCTCGCTCATGCGGTGCACCACCGCCTGCAGGACCTGATCGCCGAAGTGGTGGCCGAAGGCGTCGTTGATGTCGGAGAAGTCGTCGATGTCGATCAGCGCGAGGGTGACCCCGGCAGGGTCCTTCAAATTCTTGTCGAGCAGCTCGACGAAACGGTTGCGGTTGGGCAGGCGCAGCAGCGGGTCGTTGTAGGCCTGGTCCAGCAACTGGCTGTAGAGCACCACGTTCTCGAAGCCGACAGCGATGTTGGAGCAGAAGGCGCGCAGCAGCTGTTGGTCCAGCTCATCGAGCTCACGCCCCACGTCCACCAGGGCCGCCATGGCACGGCCGTGCCCCATGCCGAAGTAGAGGACGGTGCCGTCGTCGTAAATGTTGGCCCGGTCACGCAGGCAGCGCTCCAGCCGCTCGCGCACGGCGGTGATCTTGACCTGGGACAGGGGGCGGTCGATGAGGCCGCTGTACTGCCCTGCCGCAGCGACGATGCGCACCTCCTCACCGGACTCGCCACTGAGCTGGGCGCACACCAGGCCTTCGGGCAGGATGCCCAGCAACGCACAGAGCTGGGTGACCACACCTTCAGCAAAGCGCGACAACCCCCGCATGCGCGACAGCGAAGTGCTGCTCTCCACAATCATTTCCAGCCCGCGGCGGTTGGCCTCCAGCGCGCAGATCTGGCGGTAGGAGCGCACCGCCGCCGTGAGCACGGTGTACAGCCGCGTGCGGGTCAGCTCGGACTTGGTCTTGTAGTCGTTGATGTCGTAGGCCTGCACCGTCTCGATCTCGGGGGCATAGCCCGGCTGGCCGGTGCGCAGCACGATGCGCACGGCATTCAGCCGGAGTTCGTCGCGGATGTGGCGCACCAGCTGCAGGCCGGCGTCTTCGCTTTCCATCACCACGTCCAGCAGCACGACGGCAAGGTCATCCTCGCTGGCAAGCAACTGGCGGGCCTGGGCGGCGGAGCTGGCGTGCAGGAAGACAAGGGGCTGGCCTTCGACAGTCAGGCCGTGCATGGCCAGCTCGGTGGCCTTGTGGACATCGCCGTCGTCATCGACGATCAGGATGCGCCAGGGGCGGTCGTTGTGGCGGTGGTCGCCGTCGGCATGCTCGGGCTCGTCCAGCAGTTCGAGCAGATCGTCGTCAGCGGGGGTCTCTTGCATGGGGCCAGGGCTTTCGGGCTTGGGCGGCCACGGGGCGGCAGCCTCATCTCGTCAAGAAGCCGCAAGGGTAGTGCATCCGCAGCGCACCCGCCACGCAAAGCGCGGCCAAAAGCCGCGCAACCCCTGTCAACGTTTTGAGGGTTTGCCCGGGCGCGGCGCGCCGTTGCGGGCCGCCCCGGTGACGCGCGGCGGCAGGCCGGTGTGCTGGGTCTGGATCAGGCCCTTGCGCGGGGTGGCCGCTTTCATCGGCGCCACCGCCGCAACCTTGACCGCGGGTTTGGCACCGGTGGAGTTCTTGCGCCGCGCGCTCTCGTAGCTGCCGTCCGTGAGGGGCTGGTAGCTCGGGATCAAATGGTGCTTGCCGTTGCCGATCAGGTCGGCGCGGCCCATGGCCTTCAGGGCCTCGCGCAGCAGTGGCCAATTGTTGGCGTCGTGGTATCGGAGGAAGGCCTTGTGCAGACGGCGGCGCTTCTCGCCG
>JBBIVU010000294.1:0-3270 GCA_037439585.1 Roseateles sp.
CGCCGCTACCAGCTTCTGAACGAAAGGCTCGTAAACGCGCTCCTGTACCAAAATCCGGTTGGTGCAGACACAGGTCTGGCCGTTATTGCGGAACTTCGAGATGAGGGCGCCTTCCACCGCCGCATCACAGGCTTGGTGCGCAACTCGCTGGTGCTGGAGAACAGCGTGAGCTGGTCGACCCTGCCGCGCTGGGTGGCCAAGCCCATCAACCTGAGCAAGGCGACGACCGAGGGCCTGGAGTTCGAGGTCAAGGGCCGTGCCGGCGAGCTCTTCCCCAGCCTGTTCGAGCCCGCCACTGCCCTGAGCCTGCGCGCGTCGCTGAACCTGTACCGCTCCCAGGTGGCGGACATCCCCGGCCCCAACAACCGGCTGGAGGGCCAGCAACCCTGGCAGTTCAACTTCGGCGCCGACTACCGCATGAAGAGCCTGCCGATCAGCATGGGCTTCAGCGCCCAGATCGCCCCGAAGTTCGACGTGCAGCAAACCGCGCTGCAGAGCCAGCAATCGCTGCCCTCGCGCTCGCTCGACGCCTTCGCCGCCATGCAGCTGAGCAAGCAGGACAGCGTGCGCCTGAGCGTCAACGGCCTGTTCCAGCCCAAGCAAGGCACGCTCATCACCATCGCCGGGCTGCCGGACTACAACCTCAGCGAACGCAAGCCGGTGGCGTGGTGGTCCGCCAACTGGGAACACAAGTTCTGACCCGCACCGTCCGGGCTGCGGCCTGCGGGGGGCCGGCCAACGTCCCTCGGGCGTCAGGCCCGGCGGGCGCCCTGGGCTATCTTCCCGGCCCATGACCTCTCCCGCTCTCCAGGTGTTCGCCGGCCCGGCCGCCAAGGCCCGGCTGGCCGAACGCGGCCTGCGTGCGGCCGACGTCGGCCTCATCCCCGCGGGGGCAGGCGGCCCCAAAGGCCTGATCCTCAACGGGCTGGACCGTCACGTGTTTGGCGACTGGCTGCCGCAAAGCCGGCAGACGGTGCACCTCGTCGGGGCCAGCATCGGCGCCTGGCGCATGGCCACGGCCGCGCTGGCTCACCGTGACGTGGCCGACGCGTTCCACAAGATGGCCGAGGCCTACGTGACCCAGCAGTACGACACATTGCCTGGTGACAAGCGCCCCCGCCCCGAGGGCGTGAGCCGGCGCTTCGCCGAGATTCTTGGCGAGATCTTCGAAGGGCGCGAAGCCGAGGTCATGGCCCACCCGCAGCTGCGGCTGCACGTCGTGACCTCGCGCGGCCAGAACAAAGGGCTGGGCCTGCTGGCCCGCGAAGGCAGGCTGCGCACGCCGCTGGGCTACCTCGGCGCCTTCGCCGCCAATGCCGTGTCGCGCCCACTGCTGGGCCGCTTCCTGGAGCGCGTGGTCTTCTCCGACCCCCGCGAGCGGCTGCCGCTCAGGCTGAACGACTTCAGCACGCGCGAGGTGCACCTGTCGCGCGCGAACCTGCGCAGCGCCCTGCTGGCCAGTTGCTCCATCCCGTTCTGGCTGCAAGCCCAGCATGACCTGCCCGGTGCGCCGCGCGGCGCTTACTGGGACGGCGGCATCACCGACTACCACCTGCACCTGGACTACCGCGCCCTGCAGGCCTCGAGCGCACCGCTGGTGCTCTACCCGCACTTCCAGCGCCAGGTCGTGCCCGGCTGGCTGGACAAGGGCCTCAAGCATCGCCACAAGGCGACGGCCTTCCTGGACAACGTGGTGCTGCTGTGCCCCTCGCCCGACTGGATCGCCCGGCTGCCCGGCGGCAAGCTGCCCGACCGCAATGACTTCCTGGCCCTCGAGCCCGCCGAGCGCCGCCGCCGCTGGCGAGCAGCCGTCGGCGAGAGCCAGCGGCTGGCCGATGAATTCGCAGCGTTGACGCAGCGTGACGCCATCCCGGCGCTCAGCCTTTAGAATTCCGGCTCCCTCCCCTCACAAGAGCGAGAAAGGCACCCTGGTTATGACACCGCGAACTACGACCCCTTCGAGGAACTAGTCGGCCGCGGCATGTCACGTTCGCTGTCCTTCGGGCAGCCTCAACCAGAAAGCGCGGCAAGTGGCCGCGCTTTTTTGTTTTCGTCCCCCTCTCTTGCTTCCTGGAGCACCCATGATTTCCATTCAACTCCCCGACGGCTCGCGCCGTGAGTTCCCCGCCGCCGTGTCGGTGGGCGACGTCGCCGCCAGCATCGGCGCCGGTCTGGCCAAGGCTGCGCTCGGCGGCAAGGTCGACGGCCAGCTCGTTGACCTCAGCCACGTCATCGACCGCGACGCGCAGCTCGCCATCGTCACCGACAAGGACGCCGACGGCCTGGAGTTGATCCGCCACTCCACGGCCCACCTGCTGGCCTATGCGGTCAAGTCGCTGTACCCCGACGCGCAGGTCACCATCGGCCCGGTCATCGAGCACGGCTTCTATTACGACTTCTCGTACAAGCGCCCCTTCACACCCGAAGACCTGGCCGCCATCGAAGCCAAGATGACGGAACTGGCCAAGAAGGACGAGCCGGTGGTGCGCCGCGTGCTGCCGCGCGACGAGGCCGTGGCCCACTTCAAGGCGCTGGGTGAGGCCTACAAGGCCGAGATCATCGAGAGCATCCCGGCCGACCAGGACGTGTCGCTGTATGCCGAAGGCGCCTTCGAAGACCTCTGCCGCGGCCCGCACGTGCCGTCCACGGGCAAGCTCAAGCACTTCAAGCTGATGAAGGTGGCCGGCGCCTACTGGCGCGGCGACCACCGCAACGAGATGCTGCAGCGCGTCTACGGCACGGCCTGGGCCACGAAAGACGATCTGCAGAAGTACCTGACGATGCTGGAGGAGGCCGAAAAGCGCGACCACCGCCGCCTCGGGCGCGAGCTGGACCTGTTCCACATCGACGAACACGCGCCGGGCGTGGTCTTCTGGCACCCCAAGGGCTGGACGGTGTGGCAGGAGGTGGAGCAGTACATGCGCCGCGTCTACCGCGACAACGGCTACCAGGAGGTCAAGGGCCCGCAGATCCTCGACCAGGGCCTGTGGGAGAAGACCGGCCACTGGGGCAAGTACCGCGAGAACATGTTCGTCACCGAGAGCGAGAAGCGTGACTACGCGCTCAAGCCGATGAACTGCCCCGGCCACATCCTGATCTACAAGCAGGGCATCAAGAGCTACCGCGACCTGCCGCTGCGCTATGGTGAGTTCGGCCAGTGCCACCGCAACGAGCCCACCGGCGGCCTGCACGGCATCATGCGCGTGCGCGCCTTCACCCAGGACGACGGCCACATCTTCTGCACCGAGGACCAGGTGCAGGCGGAGGTCC
>JBBIVU010000295.1:0-3265 GCA_037439585.1 Roseateles sp.
GCTCAGCAGCGCTGGCGACTCGGCTCGGCGGGGGAGGAAAAAAGCGTCATCCGCATGAAGTGACACCCGGCTCAGATGCGCTTGGTGGTGGGCTTGGCGGCGGCCAGGGTCTGGCGGGCCAGCGTGGCTTCGCTGTAGCCCACCACCACGACGCGCGGCAGCTGAGCCACTTCACGCTGGGCGTAGCCGGTCACAACCACGCGCGGCAGTTGGGTGATGACCGGGGCTTCGGCGCGGGCGGCCTTGCCGGTGACGACGACGCGCTCCAGCTTGACGGTGGCTTGCGGCGCGGCCTGTGCGGCAGCGGCAGACAGGGCGAGGACAGCGGCGGTGAAGACAGTTTGCAGGCTCATGATGGACTCCGTGGGGTGGGTGTCGAACCGCGTGATTGCGTGTTCGATGGAGTCAGTTTCGTCATCAGCCCTGGGTGCTTCCAGGGCGCTGCGATCAAGCGCGAGCCGCGCTGGATGAACTGCAAAAGCCGTGGATGAACTGCAGGAAAACCCGGGGCGCGGGTTCAGCTGAGCTGCAGCCCCAGGCGGGCCAGATCGCCGCGCCCCTGGCGCACCAGCACGGGCTCGTCGCCCTGGCTCAGGTCCAGCACCGTGGTGGGCTGGGCGGGGCAGGCGCCGGCGTCCAGCACGAACTGCAGCTGGCGGTCCAGCCGCTCGCACACCTCGGCGGCGTCGTTCAGCGCCTCGGTCTCACCGGGCGGGATGAGCGTGGTGGACAGCAGCGGTTCGCCGAACAAGGCCAGCAGGTCTTGCGTGACCTTGTGGTCGGGCACGCGCAGGCCGATGGTGCGGCGGCTGGGGTGGGAGAGCCGGCGCGGCACCTCCTTGGTGGCCGGCAGGATGAAGGTGTAGGCGCCCGGCGTGGCGAGCTTGAGCAGCCGGTACTGGCGGTTGTCCACCATGGCGTAGGTGGCCAGCTCGGACAGGTCGCGGCACAGCAGGGTGAGGTGGTGCTTGTCGTCCACCCCCCGCACCCGGCGCAGCGCCTCGGCGGCGGCCTTGTCGTCCAGGTGGCAGACGAAGGCGTAGCTGGAATCCGTCGGCATCGCGCCGATGCCGCCGGCCCGCAGCATCTGCGCGCACTGGCGCAGGAAGCGGGGCTGGGGGTTGTCGGGGTGGACTTCGAACAGCTGGGCCATGGCTCAGTGGTGGATGCGGTCCGCCAGCTCGGCCCACTCCGGCTTGAGCCGGGCCGCCAGCGGGGGCAGGGCGCCGAGGTTGATGCGGCTTTCTTCGGGCGAGTGAAAGTCGGATCCGCGCGAGGCGAGGAGGTTGAACTCCTCGGCCGTGTTGGCGTACTCCACGAACTCGTCGGGCGTGTGGCTGCCGGTCACCACCTCGATGCCGCGCCCGCCGTGGCCGATGAACTCGGTGATGAGGGCGTACTCCTCGGTGGGCGTGAAGTCGTAGCGGCCCGGGTGGGCGATGACGGCGATGCCGCCCGCGCGGGTGATCCAGCCCACGGCGTCTTTCAGTGCGGCCCACTTGTGCGGCACGAAGCCCGGCTTGCCTTCGGTGAGGAAGCGGCGAAACACCTCGGGCACGTCGCTGCAATGGCCGGCGTCCACCAGGAAGCGGGCGAAGTGCGTGCGGGAGATGAGGTCGGGGTTGCCGACGTACTTCAGCGCGCCCTCGAAGGCGCCCGCAATGCCGGCGGCAGCCAGGCTGGCGGCCATCTCGCGGGCGCGCACCTCGCGGCCCCCGCGTGTGGCGCGCAGGCCCTCGGCGAGTTCGGTGGCGGTGTGGTCGAAGCCCAGGCCCACGATGTGGACGACACGCCCGGCGAAGGTCACCGAGATTTCGGTGCCGGTCAGGTAAGGCAGGCCGATGGCGTGGGCCGCGTCGATGGCGCGTTGCTGGCCACCGATCTCGTCGTGGTCGGTCAGGGACCACAGCGCCACCCCGGCAGCCTTGGCCCGTTCGGCGAGGGCTTCAGGGGGCAGCGTGCCGTCCGAGATGACGGAATGGCAATGCAGGTCGGCGTTGAGCGTCGGGGCGAGGTTCACAGCCGGATTATCCGGCGGGCGCTCCGCTGCTTTCCGGGGCGGCTGCAACATCCCTGCGGCCGCAACGGTCGATCAGGCCGCGCCGGAAGAGGTCCCAGGCCAGCCGGGCCATGTCTTCCACGGATTCGTCGCTGGACAGCAGCAGCTCGAAGTCCGTTCTTCCGGTGAAGCGGCGCAGCAGCGCCAGCTGGGGGTCGGGCAGATCGCTGACCCCACCTGCGGCCAGTCGTATGCCCTTGGCCGTGCGGCCGAAGGGCACCGTCGCGAGCCAGGCTTTGAATTCCACGGGCACGTCTGACAAGTCCATCTCCTCGGTACTTCCGGGATTGATTTTGCTCCAGCACGGCGGTGTGGTGCCAGGGTCGGCAGGTGCCGCCCGGGAGCAACAGAGCCGGGGTCAGAGCCGGAACGCGTTCACGGTCTCGTCCATGTCCTCGGCCTGGGAGCGCAGGCTGTCGGCCGCGGCTGCGGCTTCCTCGACGAGGGCGGCGTTCTGCTGGGTCATCGCGTCGATGGCTTGCACCGCCTCGCCCACCTCGGCGGTCTGCACCGCCTCGGCGCGGGTCTGTTCGGCCATCGAGTGGATGAGCGCGCTCATGTCGCGCACTTTGCCGAGGATGGCGTTCACGGAATTGCCGGCTTCGGCAGCCTGACCGGTGCCGGCCTCCACGCGGTCGACCGACTGGGCGATGAGCGACTTGATCTCGCGCGCCGCCGTGGCGCTGCGTTGGGCCAAGGCCCGCACTTCGCTGGCCACGACAGCGAAGCCCCGGCCGGCGTCGCCCGCCCGTGCGGCTTCGACGGCGGCGTTCAGCGCCAGGATGTTGGTCTGGAAAGCGATGCCGTCGATGAGGCCGGTGATGTCGCCGATGCGCCGGCTGGCCTCCTCGATGCCCTTCATGGTGTTCACCACGTCGCCCACGACGCGCCCGCCCACGGCGGCCACCTCGGCAGCCGATTGGGCCAGGCCCTCGGCGTCGCGTGCCGATTCGCTGCTGTGCTGCACGGCGGCCGTGAGGGCCTGCACGTTGGACGCGGTCTGCTGCAGCCGGGCCGCGGCCTGTTCGGTGCGGTCGGCCAGATCCTGGTTGCCGGCGGCGATTTCCTGCACCGCGTGGCGGATGCCGCCGGCGTCGGTGTGGATGCGCTCCACCAGCCCGCGCAGCCGCTGCTGCATGTGGCTGAGCGCGGCCAGCACGCGGCCCAGTTCGTCATGCCGGCCTGCGGGCACGGCCTGGCTGAGGT
>JBBIVU010000296.1:0-3265 GCA_037439585.1 Roseateles sp.
ACCCCGAGGCGCTCCAGGGCGACGCGCTCCGCCAGGTGCTGGGCACGTACAAGCGCCTGCGGCGCTACGTGGACGGCGCGTCGCTCGGCCGCAGCTGGAACGACACCACGGCCCTGCTCATCAGTGGCCGTGCTGGCCTGCAGTTCATGGGTGACTGGGTGAAGGGCGAATTCACTGCCGCCGGCCAACAGCCCGGGCGCGACTACGGCTGCACCCCCGGCCTGGGCCCGCGCACGCCCTACATCGTGGACGGCGACGTGCTCGTGTTTCCGAAGGACAAGGACGGCACGGCCCTGCCCGCTCAAGCGTTGCTGGCCCGCGTGGCCACGGCCCCGGCCACCCAACTCGCCTTCAGCGCCCGCAAAGGGTCGGTGCCGGTGCGCATCGACCTCGACACCCGCAGCCTCGACACCTGCGCCCAACTCGGGGCCACCGTGTTGCGCGATGCCGGCCGGCTGGTGGGCAACACCGAAATGCTGCTGGCCCCGGAGCAGCTCACGGCGCTCGAACATGCCGTCAGCGACTACTGGAACCGCGACATCCCCGCCCCGGTGGCCCAGCAGGCCATCGCCAAGATCTTGCAAAGCCCGCATCACAGGAGACAACCTTGACCCGCGTTCACATCCAAGACCTCAGCATCCGCTTCGGCACCCACGACGTCATCCGGGGGCTGGACCTGGACGTGAACAGCGGCGAGTTCCTTGTGCTGCTGGGCCCTTCGGGCTGCGGCAAGAGCACGCTGCTGCACACCATTGCAGGGCTCAACCCGGTCAGCGGCGGGAGCATCCACATCGGCGATCGGGACGCGACGCACGCCGAGCCCAGCCAGCGCGGCGTGGGCATGGTGTTCCAGAGCTACGCGCTGTACCCCAACATGACCGTGAAGGAGAACCTCGCCTTCCCCCTCAAGATGGCCAAGACGCCCCAGGCCGAGCTGGAGAAGCGCGTGGCCGTGGCGGCCGACATGCTGCAGCTGGGGCCCTTGCTGGAGCGGCGACCAGGCCAGCTGTCGGGGGGCCAGCGCCAGCGCGTTGCGATTGGCCGCGCCGTGGTTCGCGAGGCCAAGGTGCTGCTGCTGGACGAGCCGCTGTCCAACCTCGACGCCAAGCTGCGCACCGACCTGCGCCGCGAGCTCAAACTGCTGCACAGTCGCCTGGGCAACACCATGATCTACGTGACGCACGACCAGGTGGAGGCCATGACACTGGCCACGCGCATCGTCGTCATGCACCAGGGCGTCATCCAGCAGATCGGCACGCCCGCCGAGGTGTACGACAGGCCGAAGAACCTGCGCGTGGCCAGCTTTGTGGGCTCGCCGGCAATCAACCGCATCGAGGGCCAGGTGGGCGAAGGCGGGATGTTCGTGTCACCCGCCTTCAACCTGCCACTGTCGCCAGCCCTGGCACACCGCCCCCTGGGCGAGGCGCTGACGCTGGCCGTGCGGCCCGAGAACCTGCGGGTGGGCCCGGACGCAGCACTGGAAGCCGATGTGCAACTGGTGGAGCCGCTGGGCAACCAGCACGTGCTCTGGATGAACTGCGGCGGCACCAGCCTGTCGGCAGTGCTGCCAGGCCAACCGGCGGTGCAAGAGGGCCAGCGCCTGCGCTTCGGGCTGGACGGCGCCAAGACGCTGTGGTTCGATGCCACAGGTCATCGCCTGGAAGGCACCGACTGAGCCCGTCGTCCTGAGCGACGAATGCGGCGCGGCGTCGGCCCATGAAAAAAGAGGCTGCTCGCGCAGCCTCTTTCGTTTTGCAGTGCCTCGGCGACAGGCGTGTCGCCGAATCGGGCTTACATGTCCATGCCGCCCATGCCACCCATGCCGCCCATGCCACCCGGCATGCCGCCGCCGGCCGCTTCTTCCTTGGGCGTCTCGGCGACCATGCACTCGGTCGTCAGCATCAGCGATGCCACCGAAGCCGCGTTCTGCAGCGCGGTGCGGGTCACCTTGGTCGGGTCCAGGATGCCCATTTCGATCATGTCGCCATAGGTGTCGTTGGCGGCGTTGAAGCCGTAGTTGCCCGAGCCGGCCAGCACGGCGTTCACGACGACGGAGGCTTCGCCACCAGCGTTGTAGACGATCTCGCGCAGGGGGGCTTCGATGGCGCGCAGCACCAGCTTGATGCCGGCGTCCTGGTCGGCGTTGTCGCCCTTGATGGCGCCAGCGGCTTGCTTGGCGCGCAGCAGCGCAACGCCGCCACCAGCCACGATGCCTTCTTCGACGGCGGCACGCGTGGCGTGCAGGGCGTCTTCGACGCGGGCCTTCTTTTCCTTCATCTCAACTTCGGTGGCAGCACCGACCTTGATGACAGCCACACCGCCGGCCAGCTTGGCCACGCGCTCTTGCAGCTTCTCGCGGTCGTAGTCGCTGGTGGCTTCCTCGATCTGGATGCGCACTTGCTTGACGCGGGCTTCGATGTCGGCCGCAGCGCCGGCGCCGTCGATGATGGTGGTGTTTTCCTTGCCCACTTCGACGCGCTTGGCCTGGCCCAGGTCGGCCAGCGTGACCTTCTCGAGCGTCAGGCCGACTTCTTCGGCGATGACCTTGCCGCCCGTCAGGATGGCGATGTCTTCCAGCATGGCCTTGCGACGGTCACCGAAGCCCGGTGCCTTGACAGCGACGACCTTCAGGATGCCGCGGATGGTGTTGACCACCAGCGTCGCCAGCGCTTCACCGTCGACTTCTTCGGCAATGATCAGCAGCGGACGGCCGGCCTTGGCCACTTGCTCCAGCGTGGGCAGCAGGTCGCGGATGTTCGAGATCTTCTTGTCGAACAGCAGGACGAAGGGGTTGTCCAGCAGCGCGGCTTGCTTCTCGGGGTTGTTGATGAAGTAGGGCGACAGGTAGCCGCGGTCGAACTGCATGCCTTCGACGACGTCGAGCTCGCTGTCCAGGCTCTTGCCGTCTTCGACGGTGATGACACCTTCCTTGCCGACCTTGTCCATCGCTTCGGCGATGATGCGGCCGACTTCGGAGTCGCTGTTGGCCGAGATCGTGCCGACTTGCGCGATTTCCTTGGAGGTGGTGGTGGCCTTGGAGGCCTTCTTCAACTCGGCGACGAGGGCGGTGACCGCCTTGTCGATGCCGCGCTTCAGGTCCATCGGGTTCATGCCGGCGGCCACGTACTTCATGCCTTCGCGGACGATGGCCTGGGCCAGCACGGTGGCGGTGGTGGTGCCGTCACCGGCGTTGTCGCTGGTCTTGGAAGCGACTTCCTTGACCATCTGGGCGCCCATGTTCTGGAGCTTGTCCTTCAGCTCGATT
>JBBIVU010000297.1:0-3219 GCA_037439585.1 Roseateles sp.
CAGGTGTGGGACGGCACCAAGCGTGACGGTGCCGCCCAGGTGTGGGACGGCCCGTTTGCCGAGGCGAAGGAGATGGTGGGCGGCTACTTCCTGCTCGACACCGAAGACCCCGCCGTCGCCCTGGCCTGGGCCGAGCGCTGCCCGGCAGCCGAGTGGGCGACGGTCGAAATCCGTGGCGTGGGCCCCTGTTACGCCTGAGCGGCTGGTAATTTTCCCGGGCGCTGTCGAAACCGCGCAGCACGGATCGTCGTGGCGGTGAAGGCTGCAACCCCGCGCCGCACCCCACCCCAGGAGACCCCGCCATGCGATTCATGATCCAGGTCCGCGCCACCGCCGTGAGCGAGCGCGGCGACCCACCCGGCCCCGACCACGCCCCGCTGTTCGAGGCCATGGACGCCTTCCACGGCGAGATGGCCCGGGCCGGCGTGCTGCTGGACGGCGCCGGCCTGCGCCCCAGCCGCGATGGCTGGCGCCAGCGCTACGGCGCCGATGGTCGCGTCGAGCGGGTCGACGGCCCGTTCGCCGAAACCAAGGAACTCATCGCCGGCTACACGTTGATCCAGGTGCGCTCGGTGGAAGAAGCCCAGGCCTGGGCCAGCCGCTTTCCCATGCCCTTCGTGGGCATCCCCTGCGAGATCGAAGTGCGCCGGCTGTACGAGGACGCCGACTTCGCCCCGGGCGGCGACATGGCCCTGCGCACGGCATGAGGAGGTCGACCATGAGCACCCTGTCCCTCGTCCTCATCGGCCTGGCCGTGACCGTGGTGGCCCTGCTGGGCTACGCGAGCAGCCGCCCCGACGAATTCCGCGTGGAGCGCACCGCCCGCGTGGCCGTGCCAGCCGACAAGCTGTGGCCCCTCATCGGCGAGCTGCG
The DNA here is from genome assembly GCA_037439585.1 of Roseateles sp. Lineage (GTDB taxonomy): Bacteria > Pseudomonadota > Gammaproteobacteria > Burkholderiales > Burkholderiaceae_C > Pelomonas. The sequence goes on from JBBIVU010000297.1 coordinate 874, forward strand.
CGCCTTCAACCGCTGGAACCCCTACGAGCGCAAGGACCCGATGGCCCAAGGCACCTACAGCGGCGCGGCGCAAGGCGTGGGCTCCCGCTACAGCTGGGACGGCAAGGAGATCGGCGCCGGCAGCCTGGAAATCACCGGCCAGCAGCCCGGCCGCGCGGTGCAGATGAAGCTGGACTTCGTGAAGCCCTTCGAGGCCCACAACCAGGCCGAATTCGCGCTGCAGCCCCTGGCCGACGGCGCCACCGAGGTGCGCTGGACCATGCACGGCCCGGCCCACTTCATGAGCAAGCTCATGGGCGTGTTCATCGACATGGACAAGATGGTGGGCCGCGACTTTGAGGACGGCCTGCAGAACCTGCGCGAACTGGCTGAATCCACACACTGAACGGGACGCTGCCATGCACAAGCAAATCTTTGTCAACCTGCCCTGCAAGAACCTGCCCGCCAGCAAAGCCTTCTTCGAAGCCCTGGGCTACCAGTTCAACCCGCAGTTCACCAACGAGTTCGGTGCCAGCCTCATCCTGGGCGACAACCTCTACGCCATGCTGCTGACCGAGGAGTTTGCCCAGGGCTTCACCGCCAAGCCCCTGGTGGACGCCAAGGCCGCCACCGAGGTGCTGGTGTGCCTGAGTTGCGAGAGCCGGGACGAGGTGGACACCCTGGTGGCCAAGGCCCGCGCTGCCGGCGGCACCGTGCCGCGCCCGCCCGTGGAACACGGCTTCATGTACGGCCACGGCTTTGAAGACCTGGACGGCCACATCTGGGAGCTGGTTCACATGACCGGCACCCCGCCGCAAGCCTGAGCCGCACGCCATGCAGATCCAGCACGCCAAGCTCACCCCCTTCGTCTGGTACTCGCGCGGCGCGGAAGACGCCGTGGCGCACTACCTGAAGACCTTCGGCAGCGGCCGCGTCACCCACACCCAGCATTGGGGCGAGAACGCGCCCGGCGAGGCCGGCAGCGTCATGATCGTGCAGTACGAGCTGCTGGGCCTGGCGATGACGGCCTTCAACGGCGGCCCGCACTTCAAGCTCAACGAGGCCTTCTCCCTCACGGTCGCCTGCGACAGCCAGGCCGAGATCGACCACCTCTGGGAGCAGCTGCCGGCCGGCAGCGGCCGCACCAAGGCCTGCGGCTGGGTGGAGGACGCCTGGGGCCTGTCGTGGCAGCTCACGCCGGCCGTTTGGTTCGACATGATCCGCGACCCCGACCCGGCCCGTGTGCAGCGCGTCTTCCAGGCCATCTGGGCCATGGAAAAGATCGACATCGCCACGCTCCAGCGGGCTTACGACGGAGCCTGAGCGGGTGACCCCTGCCGACCTGGCGGCCAGCGTCTGGCGCATCGAGCGCGGCTGCCTCGTGGGCGCGGCCGCCAAGCTGCTGCGCGACCTGGACGACGCCGAAGACTGCGCCCAGGACGCCCTCATGGCCGCGCTGGACGCCTGGCCACGCGACGGCACGCCCACCAACCCCGCCGCCTGGCTGATGACCGCCACCCGCCACAAGGCGCTGGACCGCCTGCGCCGCCGCGCCATGCTGGACCGCGAGCACGAACACCTGGCCGCCGACGACGTGGCCTTCGGCACCCACGTCGTGCCCGACTTCACCGACCAGCTCGATGCCGCACGGGACCGGGCCGAGATCGGCGATGAACTGCTGCGCCTCATCTTCATCGCCTGCCACCCCGTGCTGCCGCGCGACGCCCAGGTGGCCCTCACCCTGCGGCTGCTGGGCGGCCTGGAAACCGCCGAGATTGCCCGCGCCTTTTGCAGCCCGAGGCCACCGGTGGCCCAGCGCATCGTGCGCGCCAAGAAGGCGCTGAATGGGCAAAGCTACGACCTGCCCGGCCCCGCCGAGCGTGAGCAGCGCCTGGGCGCGGTGCTTGCGGTGGTCTACCTGATCTTCAACGAAGGCCACAGCGCCGGCAGCGGCGCCACGCTGCTGCGCCCCGCGCTGTGCGACGAAGCCCTGCGCCTGGCCCGCCAGCTGCAACACCTGCTGCCGAAGGACGCCGAGGTGCACGGCCTGGCCGCGCTGCTGGAGATCCAGGCCTCGCGCCTGCCCGCCCGACTGGATGCCCAGGGCCGCCCCGTGCTGCTGCCCGAGCAAGACCGCCGCCAGTGGGATGCCCTGCTCATCCGCCGTGGCCTCATCGCCCTGGACCGCGCACTCGGGCTGGGTGAGCCCGGCCCGTACACGCTGCAGGCCACCATCGCCGCCTGCCACGCCCGCGCCGCGCGCGCGCAGGACACCGACTGGCACGCCATCGTGGCTGGCTACAACCGCCTGCTGGCGCTCAACCCCTCCCCCGTGATCGCGCTGAACCGCGCCGTGGCGGTGAGCTT
>JBBIVU010000298.1:0-3214 GCA_037439585.1 Roseateles sp.
ATCGGCCTGGCCAAGTCGGTGACGGGCGAATACACCTTCGCGATCTTTGCCGTCACGGCAGCGTCGCTGCTGATCTCGTGGGTGGTTTCCGTCTACTTCGTGCCCTACCTGGGCGCACTGCTGCTCAAGGCCAAGCCGGCGGTCGAGGGTGAAGTGCATGAGCTGTTTGACACACCCTTCTACAACCGCTTCCGCAACGTGGTGCGGTGGTGCGTGGAGAACCGTTGGAAGACCATCGCGATCACGCTGCTGCTGTTTGCGCTCGGCATCTTCGGCATGGGGCGCGTGCAGCAGCAGTTCTTCCCGGATTCCAGCCGGCCGGAAGTGCTGGTGGACTTGTGGTTGCCCGAGGGCTCGACCATCCAGGAGACCGAAGCGCTGGCCAAGCGCTTCGAGGCCCGGATGCTCAAGGAACCGAGCCTTGCCACGGTGACGAGCTGGGTCGGGTCGGGCGTGCCTCGCTTCTACCTGCCGCTGGACCAGATCTTTCCCCAGGCCAACGTCACGCAGTCCATCCTCGTGCCGAAAAACCTCGCCGAGCGGGAGGAGCTGCGCAAGCGTCTGCCGGCCCTGCTGGCCGAAGAATTCCCCGAGGCGCGTGGCCGCGTGAAGTTGCTGCCCAACGGCCCCCCGGTGCCTTATCCGGTGCAGTTCCGTGTCAGCGGCGCAGACCCCAAGACCGTCCGCGATTGGGCCGACAAGGCCAAGGACATCTTGCGCAGCAGTCCGAACATGCGTGGCGTGAACGACAACTGGAACGAAACGATCAAGACGCTGCGCCTGACGGTCGACCAGGACAAGGCCCGTGCGCTGGGTGTTTCGAGTCAAAGTCTGGCCCAGGCTGCGCGCACGCTGCTGTCTGGCACCGTGATCGGCCAGTACCGCGAGGCCGACAAGCTCATCGACATCGTGCTGCGGCAGCCTGCGCAGGAGCGCGCCGTCATCACAGACATCGCCAACGCCTACGTGCCCACGACGACCGGCCGCTCGGTCCCGCTGACGCAGATTGCCAAGGTGGACTTCGATTGGGAGCCCGGCGTGATGTGGCGCGAGGGGCGCAATTACGCCGTCACCGTGCAGGGCGACGTGGCCGAGGGCTTGCAGGGCGCCACGGTCACCAAGGAGGTGTGGCCGCAGTTGGACGAACTGCAGAAGCAGATGCCCGCCGGCTATCACATCGAAATTGCCGGTGCGGTGGAGGAAAGCAGCAAGGGCCAGGGGTCCATCGCGGCAGGCGTGCCGGTGATGCTGTTCATCACCTTCACGCTGCTGATGCTGCAGTTGCAGAGCTTCAGCCGCGCGATGCTCGTTTTCCTGACCGGGCCGTTGGGCATTGCCGGTGTGGCCATGGCGTTGCTGGTGCTGAACCGGCCGTTCGGTTTCGTTGCGCTGCTCGGCGTCATCGCGTTGATGGGCATGATCATGCGCAACTCGGTCATCCTCATCGACCAGATCGAGCAGGACCGCGCCCGCGGGGTGCCGGACTGGTCCGCCATCGTCGAGTCTGCTGTGCGGCGTTTCCGGCCCATCGTGCTGACAGCCGCCGCTGCCGTGCTGGCGATGATCCCCTTGTCGCGCAGCGTGTTCTGGGGGCCGATGGCCGTGGCCATCATGGGCGGGCTTGTCGTCGCCACGGTGTTGACACTGTTGGCGCTGCCCGCCATGTACGCGGCGTGGTTTCGTGTCGTGAGGCCCCACGAGGAAGAGCAGAGCCGGTTGCACAGCCAACTGCCAGCTGACGGCGAAGCGTCCGCCTGAGCTTGTTCCCTCAGGGTTTAGCCGCCCCGCAGGCCAGGGCGGCAAGCAGGCCGCCCGAGATCGCTACAATCGCCGGTTTGCCGAATCGCCCACGGGGCTGCTGAATCAACGTGTTGGTTGGAGGCAGCCCAACCCAAGAATCGCGCGGGTGGCGAAATTGGTAGACGCACCAGGTTTAGGTCCTGACGCCTTCACGGGCGTGCCGGTTCGAGTCCGGCCCCGCGCACCACCACTGTCCTTCAACTGTTCCCGAGTCCATCATGGCCGTCACCGTCGAAACCCTTGAAAAGCTGGAACGCCGCATCACCCTGCACGTTGCCGCCGTTGAAATCAACAGCGAAGTCGAAGCCCGCCTGAAGAAGCTGGCCCGCACCGTCAAGGCCGACGGCTTCCGCCCCGGCAAGGTGCCGATGAACGTCGTGGCCCAGCGCTACGGCTACTCGGTGCAGTACGAGGTGGTCAACGACAAGCTGGGTGCTGCCTTCAACAGCGCCGCGAATGAGGCGCAACTTCGTGTGGCCGGCGCCCCCCGCATCGAGCAGAAGGACGAAGCGCCAGAAGGCCAGATGGCTTTCGACGCCACCTTCGAGGTTTATCCCGAAGTCAAGATCGGCGACCTGGCGGCCGCCGAAGTCGAGCGCGTCACCAGCGATGTGACCGACGAAGCCATCGACAAGGCCGTCGAGATCCTGCGCAAGCAGCGCCGCAGCTTTGCCCAGCGCGCCGCGGCCGACGTGGCCCAGGCGGGTGACCGCGTCACCATCGACTTCGAAGGCAAGATCGACGGCGAGCCCTTCCAGGGCGGCAAGGCCGAAGGCTTCCAGTTCCTGATCGGCGAAGGCCAAATGCTGGAGCAGTTCGACGCTGCTGTGCGTGGCATGAAGGCCGGCGAGAGCAAGACCTTCCCGCTGCAGTTCCCTGAGGACTACCACGGCAAGGATGTCGCCGGCAAGGAAGCCGACTTCCTGGTCACGGTCAAGAAGATCGAAGCCCAGCACCTGCCCGAAGTGAACGAGGCGTTTGCCAAGTCGCTGGGCATCAAGGACGCGACGGTCGACGGCCTGCGCGCCGACATCAAGAAGAACCTCGAGCGCGAAGTGAAGTTCCGCGTGCTGGCTCGCAACAAGGGTGCCGTCATGGACGCCCTGGTCGCCGTGTCCGAGCTCGACGTGCCCAACGCCCTGGTGCAGGGCGAGTCCGAACGCATGGTTGGCCAGGCCCGTGAAGACCTGAAGAAGCGTGGTGTGAAGGACGCCGACAAGGCAGAGATTCCCGCCGACATCTTCAAGCCCCAGGCCGAACGCCGTGTGCGTCTGGGCTTGGTGGTGGCCGAGTTGGTCCGCGCCAACAACCTGCAGGCCAAGCCGGCCCAGTTGCAGGCTCACATCGAAGAGCTGTCGCAGAGCTACGAGAAGCCCGCAGAAGTCATGCGCTGGTACCTGACAGACCGCGAGCG
>JBBIVU010000299.1:0-3078 GCA_037439585.1 Roseateles sp.
CTTCCTGCCTGAACCGCCGCAGCGCCATGGCGCCCCCCCCGCCAGCCCCTTGTCCACCGACGTGGCCGTGCTGCTTTGCAACCTGGGCACGCCGGAGGCGCCCACCGCGCCTGCCCTGCGCCGCTACCTGGCCCAATTCCTGGCTGACCCACGGGTGGTGGAAATCCCGCGCCTGATCTGGTTGGCCATCCTGCACGGCATCATCCTGCGCGTGCGGCCGGCCAAGTCGGCAGCCAAGTACGCCACGGTCTGGACAGCCGAGGGCTCGCCGCTCAAGGTGTGGACCGAGAAGCAGGCCAAGCTGCTGCAGGGCCAGTTGGGCGACCGTGGCCTGCGCGTGCGCGTTGCACCGGCCATGCGCTACGGTCAACCGGCCATCGGCACCACGCTGGACGCACTCAAGCGCGACGGCATCCGTCGCGTGCTGGTGCTGCCGGCCTACCCGCAGTACTCGGGCGCCACCACGGCCAGCGTGATCGACGACGTGGCCCGCTGGGCACTGCAAACCCGCCACGTTCCCGAACTGCGTTTCATCAACCGTTACCACGACGACCCGGCCTACATCGCAGCCCTGGCTCAAACCGTGCGCGAGCACTGGGCGCGCGATGGACGTGCCGAAAAGCTGGTGATGAGCTTCCACGGCATGCCCGAGCGCACGCTGCACCTGGGCGACCCGTACCACTGCGAATGCCTCAAGACCGGCCGCCTGCTGGCCGAAGCCCTGGGGCTGCAGCAGGGCGAATGGCTGGTCAGCTTCCAGAGCCGGTTCGGCAAGGCCAAGTGGCTGCAGCCCTACACCGAGCCCAGCCTCATTCAGCTGGCGCAGGGGGGCTGCAAGTCCGTGGATGTCATCTGTCCCGGCTTCGCCGCAGACTGCCTGGAGACACTGGAAGAAATCAGCCAGGAAGCACGCGAAGCCTTCCTGCACGCAGGTGGGCAGCGCTTTGCGTACATCCCCTGCCTGAATGACCACCCGGCCGGCATGCGCGCGCTGGCCAAGCTGGCCGAGCGGCACCTGCAAGGCTGGCCCACCACCCCGCCCGACGCAACCGAACTGGCCCTGCAGCGGGAGCGTGCCCAGGCGGCAGGAGCGACCGCGTGAGCGAGGCTGCACCGAGCATGCGTCTGGACAAATGGCTCTGGGCGGCCCGGTTTTACAAGACACGCGCGCTGGCGGTCGAAGAAATCAACCTCGGTCGCGTTCGCGTGGGCGGCCAACCGGTCAAGCCGGCACGTGACGTGCGGGTGGGCGACGTGCTGAGCGTGCGCACCGGCCCCGTGACACGCGAGGTGGAGGTCCAGGGCCTGTCCGCGCAGCGGGGCCCTGCGCCCCAGGCCCAGTTGCTCTACACGGAGACACCCGCCAGCGTCACCGCCCGCGAAGCCGCTGCCGAAGCTCGCCGCCTGGCGCCGGAACCTGCAGCCACCATCACCCAAGGGCGGCCCACCAAGCAGGACCGCCGCCGCCTGGCGGACTGGGACCGCTGGTCCGCCACCGCAGACCGCGACGACCTGCAAGATCCGGGTTGACCCGGACAATCCATTTTGCAATCCCCCTCTTGAAACCGGGACATCGCACCTCATGTCCCCGCGATTCTGCTTTTTTCCGCCATGACTACCGACACCCCCATGCCCGAAGACGCAGCAGGCTCTGCTGAACCCACGACCGCCGAGCTGAATCCCGACATCAAGATCGCCGAGCTGGAAGGCCGCCTGGCCGAGATGAGCGACGCCTACCTGCGCGCCAAGGCCGAGACGGAAAACGTCCGCCGCCGCGCAGACGAAGACGTGGCCAAGGCCCGCAAGTTTGCCGTCGAGGCCTTCGCCGAGGCCATGCTGCCCATCATGGACAGCCTGGAGGCCGCCATCGCCACGCCCAACGCCAGCGTCGAAACCGTACTGGAAGGTGTGCACGCCACGCGCCGCCAACTCGCCAGCGCTTTGGAGCGCAACAAGGTGGTTGAGATCAACCCCGGCCAGGGCGTCAAGTTCGACCCCCACCAGCATCAGGCCATCTCCATGGTGCCGGCGCCCACGCAGGAATCCAACACGGTGGTCACCGTGCTGCAAAAGGGCTTCCTGATCGCTGACCGCGTGCTGCGCCCAGCCCTCGTGACGGTCGCAGCGCCCAAGTAATTCACAGCCCGCCGCCCTTGAAGGCGCGCGAGTTATCCACAAATCCAAGACATCCAAGCATTCACCAGGAGCAAGAACATGGGAAAGATCATCGGCATTGACCTCGGCACGACCAACTCGTGCGTCGCGGTCATGGAAGGCAACACCACGCGCGTCATCGAGAACGCCGAAGGTGCCCGCACCACGCCGTCCATCATTGCCTACCAGGAAGACGGCGAAATCCTCGTCGGCGCCTCGGCCAAGCGCCAGTCGGTCACCAACCCGAAGAACACGCTGTACGCCGTCAAGCGCCTGATCGGCCGCAAGTTTTCCGAGAAGGAAGTGCAGAAGGACATCGACCTGATGCCCTACACCATCGCCGCCGCCGACAACGGCGACGCCTGGGTGGAAGTGCGTGGCAAGAAGTTCGCGCCGCCCCAGGTCTCGGCCGAAGTGCTGCGCAAGATGAAGAAGACCGCCGAGGACTATCTCGGCGAGGAAGTGACCGAGGCCGTCATCACGGTGCCGGCCTACTTCAACGACGCCCAGCGCCAGGCCACCAAGGACGCCGGCCGCATCGCCGGCCTGGACGTCAAGCGCATCATCAACGAGCCCACCGCTGCCGCCCTGGCCTTTGGCCTGGACAAGCACGGCAAGGGTGATCGCAAGATCGCGGTGTACGACCTGGGTGGCGGCACGTTCGACGTGTCCATCATCGAGATCGCCGATGTGGACGGCGAGATGCAGTTCGAGGTGCTGTCGACCAACGGTGACACCTTCCTGGGCGGCGAGGACTTCGACCAGCGCATCATCGACTACATCATTGCCGAGTTCAAAAAGGAACAAGGCGTCGACCTGACCAAGGACGTGCTGGCCCTGCAGCGCCTGAAGGAAGCCGCCGAGAAGGCCAAGATCGAGCTCTCCAACAGCACGCAGACCGACGTCAACCTGCCCTACATCACC
>JBBIVU010000300.1:0-3026 GCA_037439585.1 Roseateles sp.
ACGGATTTCCGCCCGGCCATGCCGGTGCCCGAGGGCATCCAGCGTTTTGTCGCCTGGTATCGGGACTATTACAAGGTCTGATCCACGAGCCTGTCATGCGACTGCGTTACAAAGTCGTGAACCTCATCTGAACAAGGACAAGGAATGAAAGTCACCGCCATCGGCACTGGCTACGTGGGCCTGGTCACCGGGGCCTGCCTGGCCGAGATGGGCAACCATGTGGTGTGCCTGGACGTGAATCCCGAGAAGATTCGCATCCTGAACGAGGGCGGTATCCCCATCCACGAGCCGGGCCTGGATGCTGTGGTGAAGCGCAACGTGGCAGCTGGCCGCCTGCAATTCACGACGGATGTGGACGCGGCCGTGCAGCACGGCACCATCCTGTTCATCGGTGTGGGCACCCCGCCTGACGAGGACGGCTCTGCAGACCTGCAATACGTGGTGGCTGCAGCGCGCTCCATCGGCCAGCGCATGACAGACTACAAGGTCATCGTGGACAAGAGCACGGTGCCTGTAGGCACCGCCGACAAGGTGCGCGCGGCGGTGAAGGAGGAGCTGGTGAAGCGCGGCCTGGGCGACATGGCCTTCGCGGTGGTGTCCAACCCGGAATTCCTGAAGGAAGGAGCGGCGGTGGAGGACTTCTCCAAGCCGGACCGCATCATCGTGGGCTCGGACGACGAGCAGGCCACCTTGCTGATGCGGGCGCTGTACGCCCCGTTCAACCGCACGCAGGACCGCATGCAGGTGATGGACGTGCGGAGCGCCGAGTTCACCAAGTACGCCGCCAACGCGATGTTGGCCACGCGCATCAGCTTCATGAACGAGCTGGCGTTGCTGGCCGAGAAGGTGGGTGCAGACATTGAACTCGTGCGGCGCGGCATTGGTTCGGATCCGCGCATCGGTTACCAGTTCCTGTACGCGGGTGCCGGCTATGGCGGCTCATGCTTTCCCAAGGACGTGAAGGCACTGGTGAGGACGGCCGCCGACAACGGCGTGCCCTTGCGGGTACTGACGGCAGTGGAAGAGGCCAACGAGCGCCAAAAGCGCGTGCTTGTGGACAAGGTGGTGGCGCGTTTCGGGAACGATCTGACCGGGCGCCGTTTCGCGCTGTGGGGCTTGGCCTTCAAGCCCAACACCGATGACATGCGCGAAGCACCGGCCCTGGTCATCATCGACGAGCTGACGCAGCGCGGTGCTGCGGTGGTGGCCTATGACCCGGTGTCCATGCACGAGGCAGCTCGCGTGCTCGGCCCGCGCGACGATGTGGCGCTGGTGGAGCGCGCCGAGGCTGCGCTGCAGGATGCGGACGCGCTGCTGATCGTGACGGAGTGGAAGGAGTTCCGCACGCCGGATTTCGACGCCATGAAGGCGGCGCTCAAGCAGCCATTGGTGTTCGACGGCCGCAACCTGTACGACCCCAAGTTGATGAAGGCGCTGGGCATCGACTACAGCGGCATCGGTCGCGGCTGATCAGCCCGCTCTCGATGCAAAACGCCCTCCAGCGGAGGGCGTTTTTTTGGGGTCCGCATCATCGCAAGGGACGGTTTGGGCAGCTCGTGTCAGTCGAAGGTCTTGGCGTCAGCCAGCGACGGGGCTGCCACGTCTTTGGCCGACAGCTGCGGCGTGATGCCGTTGAGCGGCCAGGCCACGCCCACGGTGGGGTCGTCCCAGCGCACGGCGCCTTCGCTTTCGGGGGCGTAGCGGCCGCTGGTTTTGTAGAGGAAGTCTGCCGTGTCGCTGAGGACGACGAAGCCATGGCCGAAGCCCGGCGGTATCCACATCTGCCGATTGTTCTCGGCGGACAACTCGTAGCCCACCCAGCGGCCGAAGTTGGGGCTGGAGCGGCGCAGGTCCACCGCCACGTCGAACACAGCGCCGCTCACGCAGCGCACGAGCTTGCCTTGGGCATATGGGGCCAGCTGGTAGTGCAGGCCGCGCAGCACGCCGCGCGAGGAGCGGGAGTGGTTGTCCTGCACGAAATGCACGTCGTAGCCGAGGGCGGCGTTGAAGCGGGCTTCGTTCCAGCTTTCCACGAAGAAGCCGCGAGCATCGCCGAAGACCTTGGGCTCGATGAGCAGGACTTCGGGCAGGGCGGTGGGGGTGACGTTCATCAGAAGGCTTTGTCGGTGAGCAGCTTGAGCAGGTACTGGCCGTAGCCGTTCTTGGCCAGCGGTTGGGCCAGCGCTTCGAGCTGGGCGGCGTCGATCCAGCCGGCGCGGAAGGCGATTTCCTCGGGGCAGGCCACCTTCAAGCCCTGGCGCTTTTCGAGCGTGGCAATGAACTGGCCGGCTTCCAGCAGGCTGTCATGGGTGCCGGTGTCCAGCCAGGCGTAGCCGCGGCCCATGATCTCGACGTTGAGCTGGCCGCGCTTGAGGTACTCGGCGTTCACGTCGGTGATTTCCAGCTCACCGCGCGCGCTGGGCTTGATGTGGGCGGCGATGTCGCAGACCTGCTCGTCATAGAAGTACAGGCCCGTGACGGCGTAGTTGCTCTGGGGCGCCTTGGGCTTTTCTTCGATGGACAGGGCGCGCTTGTCGGCGTCGAACGCGACCACGCCGTAGCGTTCGGGGTCTTGCACGTGGTACGCGAAGACGCTGGCGCCGGAGGCGCGGTGCGTGGCGCTGTCCAGCAGGCCGCCGAGGTCGTGGCCGTAGAAGATGTTGTCGCCCAGCACGAGGGCGCTGGGGTGGTTGCCGACGAAGTCGCGGCCGAGGATGAAGGCCTGGGCCAGGCCGTCGGGGCTGGGCTGCACGCAGTAGCTGATGTTCAGCCCCCAGCGCGCGCCATCGCCCAGCAGGGCCTCGAAGCGGGGCGTGTCCTGCGGGGTGCTGATGAGCAGGATGTCGCGTATGCCCGCCAGCATCAGCGTGCTGAGCGGGTAATAGACCATGGGCTTGTCGTACACCGGCAGCAGCTGCTTGCTCATGGCCAGCGTGGCCGGGTGCAGCCGGGTGCCGGAGCCCCCGGCGAGGATGATGCCCTTGCGGTTTTTCATGTGATGGACTCCTGCCGGGCCACCCCAAAGG
>JBBIVU010000301.1:0-3011 GCA_037439585.1 Roseateles sp.
CCAGTCACGCAGGAAGGCGCGGTACCACTCGGCACTGGCCTTGGGCGTGCGGGCCAGGGTGTCGTAGTCGACATGCACGATGCCGAAGCGCTTGAGGTAGCCGCTGGCCCACTCGAAGTTGTCCATCAGGCTCCACACCATGTAGCCGGCCAGGGGCACGCCCTGCTGCATGGCGCGGGCCACGGCGGCGATGTGGGTGCGCAGGTAGTCGATGCGGTCGTCGTCCTGCACGCGGCCGTTCGCCAAGGTGTCGTCCTTGAAGGCGCCGCCGTTCTCGGTGATGTAGACCGGGGGCAGCTGGGCGTAGTCGTTCTTGAGCAGCACCAGCAGGTCGGTCAGGCCCTGGGGGTAGATCTCCCAGCCCATGTCGGACACCGGCAGGCCACGCTTGTCGGCTGCCCAGTCTTCGCCGCTGGCCGACACGACGGAGCGGGTGTAGTAGTTGACGCCCAGGTAGTCCATCGGCTGGGCGATGACAGCCATGTCGCCGGCTTGCACCACCGGGGCGTCAGCGCCCAGGTCGGCCAGCGCGTCGGCGGGGTACTCGCCCTTGAACAGCGGGTCGGCATACCAGCGGCGGCCGTGGGAATCGGCCAACTGCGCGGCGGCAATGTCGGCCGGCATGGCGGTGGCGGGGACGGTGGAGGCCAGGTTCAGCACGATGCCGAGCTGGCTCTTGGCCCCGTCCGCCCGCAGCGCCTGCAGCGCCAGGCCGTGGCTGAGCAGCAGGTGGTGCGACACCTGGGCGGCGATCTTGCGGCTCTTGATGCCCGGGGCAAAGATGCCCTTGTCGTGCCCCAGCGTGGCCACCACCCAAGGCTCGTTGTGCGTGGTGAGACCGTCCAGCCGGTCGCCCAGGCGGGCGTTCACGTGGCGGGCGTACTCGACGAAGCGGTGCACCGTGTCGCGCGAGTTCCAGCCGTCGAGGTCTTGCAGGCCTTGCGGCAGGTCCCAGTGGTTGAGCGTGGCCCAGGCCTGGATGCCGCGCGCCTTGAGGCCGTCCACCAGCCGGTCGTAGAAGTCCAGGCCCTGCGGGTTGAATGCCCCGTGGCCATCGGGCCGCACGCGCGGCCAGGCGATGGAGAAGCGGTAGGCGTTCACGCCCAGCGAGGCGATGAGGTCCAGGTCTTCGTCCAGGCGGTGGAAGTGATCGCAGGCCACTTCGCCGTTGCTGGCGTCGGCGATGGCACCGGGCTGCTTGCAGAAACGGTCCCAGATGGACTCGCCCTTGCCGGCCTCATGGGCGGCGCCTTCGATCTGGAAGCTGCTGGTGGCCACGCCCCAGACGAAATCGGGTGGGAACTGGCGGTGCAGGGGGGCTTGCGACATGGCAGTTGTTGTTGTGCTTTTATTTGACGGCGCCCGCGGTGAGGCCCGCGATGAGTTGGCGCGACGAGACGACGAAGAGAACGATGAGCGGCAGGGTGGCCATGGCCGAGCCCGCCATCAACGCGCCCCACTCGGTGCTGGTGGTGCTGAACAGGCTGCGCAGGGCCAGCGGCAGGGTGTAGTTGTCGGCCGAGCGCATGACGATCAGCGGATTCATGAAGTTGTTCCATGAACTGATGAAGGTGATGAGGCCCAGCGTGCCCAGCGCCGGCTTCATCAGCGGCAGCGCGATGCGCCAGTAAATGCCCAGCTCGCTGGCGCCGTCGATGCGTGCGGCGCTGAGCAGCTCCTTGGGCACGGTGCTGGCCGCGAACTGGCGCATCAGGAAGATGCCGAAGGCACTGGCCGCGCCGGGCAGGTAGAGCGCGCGGTGGGTGTCGATCCAGCCCAGCGTGTCCATCACCATGAACATCGGGATCATGTTCATGAAGGCCGGCACCATCATCGTGCCCATCACCAGCGCAAAAAGCGCCTTCTTGAAGCGGAACTCCAGCATGGCAAAGGCGTAGCCCGCCATGGAGCAGAACAGCAGCGTGAGCGCCGTGGACATCAGGCCCACGTACAGGCTCCAGCCCACGTTCTTCCAGAACGGCAGGCGACCGGTGAGCACCGCGATGTTGTGGAGCAACTCGCCGCTGAAGAACAGCGGCGGCGGCACGTTGAAGATGTCGGTGCGCGTCTGCGTGGCGAACACGAACATGAAATAGAAGGGCGCCAGCATGAAGAGCGCCCCCACACCGACGATGGCGTAGGCCAGCAGCTTGGACGTCTTGTTCATGCCTGCGCTCCCCGGTCGGCAAACGCCTTGTTGGTGAGCCAGGTGAGTGCGGCGATGACGCCGAACATGATCCAGGCCAGCGCGCTGGCGCCGCCAAAGTCGGAGAAGTCAAACGCCAGGCGGTAGAGGTAGATGCCCACCGTCATGCCCTGCTGGTCGGCGCCGCCCTTGCCGTTGGTGAGGATGAAGGGCTCCTCGAACAGCTGCAGGCCGCCGATGACGGACAGCGTCACGCCGAACAGGATCATGGGCTTCAAGCCCGGCAGCGTGATGCGCAGGAACTGCTGCCAGGGGCCGGCGCCGTCGAGCTTGGCGGCCTGGTAGAGGTCGTGCGGGATGGTCTGCAGCGCCGCCAGGTACAGCACGAGGTTGAAGCCCACGTAGCGCCAGAACACGACGAGGGCCAGGGCCGGCTTGATGGCATCGGGCGAGCGCATCCAGTTGATGTTCTCGGTGCCGAACATCGCATGCAGGGCCTGGTTGACGAGCCCATAGTCGGTGGAGAACAGCGAGCCGAACAGCATCGCAATGGCAACGGTGGACGTGATGTAGGGCAGGAAGTAGGCCCCCGAAACCACCCCGCGCCAGCGGCCCAAGGCCTGGTGCAGGAACACCGCCAGCGGCAGCGCCACGAGGTGCTGCGGCACGCCGGTGGCGATGGCCAGCCACAGCGTGTTCTTCAGCGACTTCCAGAACCAGCCGTCGGTCAGCGCGAAGACGAAGTTGTCGAGACCGACGAACTTCATGGAGTCCATGCCGCTCGTGGGCTCCCAGGACTGGAAGGCCAGCCACAGCGAGAACAGCAGCGGGAACAGGCCGAAGACGGCAAACAGGATGAGGAAGG
>JBBIVU010000302.1:0-2945 GCA_037439585.1 Roseateles sp.
GTTGCCCGGCACCACCTCCATCTGCACGACGGCGGGCGTGTTGTCCTTGGTGTTCTTGCGGGCAAAGATGGGGTCGTCCAGCACGGACGCGCGCAGCTTGTTGTCGGGGTTGAGGTAGCCCTGCCGCACGCCTTCGTTGATGGCGTCCTCGATGCTGCCACTGAAGCCTTCCCAGCGCACATCCATGCCGATCTTCAGGAAGACATTGACGATGCCAGTGTCCTGGCAGATGGGCCGCTTGCCTTCAGCGCACATGCGGCTGTTGGTGAGGATCTGCGCGATGGCGTCCTTGGCGGCCGGGCTCTGCTCGCTCTCGTAGGCGCGGGCCAGGTGGGCGATGTAGTCGGCCGGGTGGTAGTACGAGATGTACTGCAGGGCGGCAGCGATGCTGTCGATGAGGTCTTGCTGGCGGATCGTGGTCATGGGCGGACTCGAGGGAAAGTGCGTTGGGCGAATTATCGATCGCACCGAATTTCCCTCAGGCGCCTGACAGCTCCCTGAGCAGCCAGGCCCGGGCGATGGACCAGTCGCGCTTCACGGTCGCCAGGCTGATGCCCAGGGCGTCAGCCACCTCCTCGTTCTCCAGCCCGCCAAAGAAGCGCAGTTCCACCACCTTGGCCGCACGCGGGTCCACCGCCTCGAAGGCGAGCAGCGATTCGTGCACGGCCAGCAGGCTGTGGTCCTGCGGCGCACCCAGTTCGGCCAGGCCGGCCAATGTCAACGGCACCAGCTCCACATCGCGCTTGGCGGCGCGGCGCCCGACTTCGTGGGTGACGAGGATGCGCCGCATCATGGTGCTGGACACGGCCAGGAAATGCCCCCGGCTGCGCCAGACGGTGCGGTTTTGCTCGGCCATGCGGAACCAGGCCTCGTGCGCCAGCCCTGTGGCGCTGAGCGTGTGCCCGGCGTCCTCGCGGCGCAGTTGGTTGCGGGCCAGGCGCTTGAGGTCGGCGTACAGGCGTTCGAAGAGCTCGCTGGACGCCAGTGGCGCCGCGTCGCCCAGCCCGCGCAGCCACTGCGTCACGTCACCAGCGTCGAGGTCGTTGGCAGCTTCGTCATGCAAAGGAGTCATGGTGGGAGGATTCTCGTGGGACCCGGTGCACCCGCGTCTGCGGGGCTGCCCCAGGTCGGGGGCAGGTCGGGCGCCCTCACACTCGCAGTCATGACGTCCACCCCCAACGCCTGGGCCGCCGTGCGCCCGCTGTTCGAAGCTGCCCTGCCGTTGTCTGCTGCGGCGCGCGAGGTGTTGTTGGCCGACCCGTGCCATGCGCCCGAGGTTGTGGCCGAGGTGCGCGGGCTGCTGGCCCATGCCGATGACAGCGGCGGCAGCTTTCTGGCGCACCCGGCTGTCGAGCGGGTCAGCGCGGCGCCCGCTGTGGGTGCGTCCGTCGACCGCGCCGGCGAGGTGCTGGGGGCCTGGCGCATCGTCGAGCGGCTGGGGCGCGGTGGCATGGGGGAAGTCTGGCGGGCCGAGCGGGCCGATGGTGCTTTCCAGGGCGAGGCGGCCATCAAGGTGATGCGGCCTGGCCTGGCAGCGGCGGGCGTGCTGGCGCGCTTTGCGCAGGAGCAGCAGGCGCTGGCGCGGCTGAACCACCCCCACATCGCCCACCTGATCGATGCCGGCCGCACGGCCGATGGGTTGCCCTATTTCGTCATGGAGCGGGTGCGTGGCCGGCCCATCGATGCGGCCTGCACCGGGCTGCCGCTGCCCGCGCGCCTGGCCCTGTTTTTGCAATTGACCGATGCCGTCGCTCATGCCCACCGCCAGCTGTTGGTGCACCGTGACCTCAAGCCCGGCAATGTGCTCGTGACCGACGAAGGCCAGGTCAAGCTGCTGGATTTCGGCATCGCCAAGGCCTTCGATCCGCGCGAGCCCACGGTTCCGGCCCGCAGGCCTTCCGACGACGCCTCGGTGCTTGCCGAGACGGACCAGGATGTCACGCGAGTCGGCGAGCAGCCTTTTAGCCCACGCTATGCCAGCCCCGAGCAGGTGCGTTGCGAGCCCGTTGGCACGGCCACCGACGTTTACAGCCTTGGCGTGCTGCTCTACGTGATGCTGACTGGCGTCATGCCCTACGGCCGTGGGGCCACGACGCCGGCTGCCGCCGCGCGCAGCGTGTTGGAGGAGCTGCCCACCCGGCCGAGCCAGGCGCTGCAGCCGGGTCAGGCCGGGGCGCCCGGGGGGCGCGTGCTGCAGGACGATCTGGACCACATCCTGCTCAAGGCGTTGGAGAAGCCCGTCGAGCGCCGGTACGAGAGCGTCGACGCCCTGGCGGCCGACGTGCGCGCCCTCCTGGCCCAGCGCCCGGTCAGCGCGCGCCCGGCCACGCGGCGCTACCTGCTGGGGCGCTTCCTGCAGCGCAACCGGCTCGCGGCGGGCCTGTCCGCAGCGGTGGTGGTGGCCGTCGTGGGCGGCGCCGGTGCGGCGGCCTGGCAGGGTGTGGAGGCGGCCCGCCAGCGCGACATCGCCCAGCAACGCTTCCAGCAGGTGCGCCAGCTCGCCACGCAGCTGGTGTTCAAGTACCACGACCAGATCGAGAACCTGCCTGGCGCCGGCCCTGCACGCAAGGCGCTGCTGACCGATGCCGCCGCCTTCCTCGATCAGCTCCGCCACGATGCGGCCGATGACCACAAGCTGGCTGAGGAACTGGCCGACACCTACTACCGCATCGCCCGGCTGCAGGGGGTGGACCAGTCCATCAACACCGGCGAGGAAGACGAGGCGACGCGCAACCTGCGTCAGGCGCTGGCGCTCAGCGAGGTCTACGTCAACGACCGCGACGCGCCGCTGTCTGCGCTGGCCCATGTGGTGGACATGCGCACCAGCGATGGCGAGCGCTGGCAACGCATCGGCCGCCTGCACCAGGCCGACGCTGCGCTGCGCGCCGGTCGGCCGGCGCTGGAGCGCGCGCTGCAGCGCGACCCCCGTGACACCTGGGCGCTGG
>JBBIVU010000303.1:0-2898 GCA_037439585.1 Roseateles sp.
GCCCGTCAGCTGGCTCATGGCCGACGCCGCGTTTTGCAGGTTGCCTGCCGTCTGTTCGGTGCGCTGGCTCAGGTCCAGGTTGCCAGATGCGATCTCCGTGCTGGCCGTGCCGATGCTGTCGACCGAGTTGCGCACGGTGCCGATGGTCGAAGCCAGCCGCTGCCGCATGCCCTCCGTGTCCTGGATCAGCGAGCCGATCTCGTCTCGGCGCGTGCTGCTGACAGGATGGCTGAGGTCGCCCTCGGCAATGGCACCAACGGCTTTTTGAAGCGCGCTCAGAGGCTGCGCCACCCAGCGGCGCATCATCCACATCAGACCCAGCCCCAGGCCGACCGTGGTCAATGCCAAGGCACCCCAGAAGAACCACAGCGTCGTCCGCCCCGCCGCCTGCGCTTCCCGGCGCGACACCTGCGCGACGACCCAGTAGCCCGTGCTTGGGCTCCTGTGAGCAATGGCGAAGTTGTCACCCTGTCCGTTGCCCAGCACGTCGGGTGCGTCGTCCAGCGCGAGGACATCGTCCTTCTGCGCTGCCAGCACCTTCTCGAACCCGGGCGCCACGTCCACCAGCAGCTTGCCCTTGGCGGTCGGGTGGGCGGCAAGTTTGGCCTTGGCCGGGTCTTTGGTCATGGCGACGATGTAGGTGCCACCATGCTCGAAGAACTTGGCCTTGCTGGCCATGCGCTCCATGGCCGCTTCGAAGGCGTCGAGGTCGTAGCCAACGAACAGCAGGCCGACCACCTTGCCGGCATCGTTCTTGACCGGCTCGTAATGCGTCATGTAAGCCCGGCCGAACAGCAGGGCACGCCCAGTGAACGGTTTGCCGGCCGAGACGGCGGCGTAAGGGGCGCCCTGCTTGTCCAGCATCGTGCCGATGACGCGCTCACCCTTGTCGTTCTTCAACGACGTGGCAATGCGTTCGAAGTCGTTGCCCCTGGCCGCGAATACCGTGGCAACGCCACCGTTGACGGCTGAGAACTTGTCGACCTGCGTGAAGTTGCCGTTGAGCTTGGGCCCCCAGTCGCGGAGTTCGCCGGTGGCTTCATCCAGCGTGAAACTGGGGCCGAATTCCTGCCGGAAAGAGCCAAAGCTGCGCTGCGTCTGTTTGGCGGCCACCTCGTCCATTGCTTGCATGGCATCGACGATGGACTCCGCCTGGTCTGCCACCCAGAGGTGCACCTGCTGGTTGGACGAACGGTTGAGCAGCGCACCTACCACGAGGCTGACCACCAGCAAGGCGGCTGCCACCGCGATGGCGCCCGCCAGCGACACCTGGCGCGCGATGGAGTGGACCGGCTGACTCATTCAGATCTCCTCGGCCGTTGTTGAAAACACGCCGCCAGCCCTGGCCGTTTGCAGGGCATGCATGGGCGGCGCCCAGGGCGGGGTGATCAGGCGGCGAGCGCCGCGTCCATCAGACCCATGTCGGCGCTGCTCATCAGGCCTTCGATGTCCATCAGGATCAACATCCGCTCGGCCACGGCGCCGATGCCGGTGATGAAGCTCGTGTCCACTGATGCCGCATTCAGCTCGGGCGCAGGCCGGATGACGTCACGGTTGAGTTCCAGCACGTCGGACACCGAGTCGACCACGGCGCCGACCACGCGGTTCTTCACGTTCAGCACGATGACGACTGTGAAGCTGTTGTACTCGGCCGTGGGGCAACCCAGCTTCAGGCGCAGGTCCACGATGGGAACGATGACACCGCGCAGGTTGACGACCCCTTTGATGAAGTCCGGCGCGTTGGCGATGCGCGTGGGCTGCTCGTAGGACCGGATTTCCTGGACCTTCAGGATGTCGATGCCGTACTCCTCCGAGCCGAGCCGGAAGGTCAGGTATTCGCCACTGGCAGGGCCGTGGGACTTGGCAGTGACGGCGCCTTGCTGGCGCAGGGCGGGGACGTTGCTGGCTTCCATGCGGACCTCTCTTGGTTTGTGTGATGAATCAGTGGCGCGAGCGGCGCACGAGGCTGCCGACGTCCAGGATGAGTGCGACACGACCGTCACCCATGATGGTGGCGCCGGACACGTCGTTGACCTTGCGGTAGTTGGCTTCGAGGTTCTTCACCACGACCTGTTGCTGGCCGAGCAGTTCGTCCACCAGCAACGCCACACGGCCGCCTTCGGCCTCCACGACGACCATGATGGAGCTCACGTGCTCGAAGTCGAAGCGCGGCACGTCGAACACCTTCTCCAGCTCGATGACCGGCATGTACTCGTCGCGCACCTCGACGACGCGGCCGGAGCCGGCAACGGTCTTGATGGTGTCGGACTGCACCTGGAAAGACTCCACGACGGAGGACAGCGGCAGGATGTAGCACTCGTCGCCCACCCCCACGCTCATGCCGTCCATGATGGCCAGCGTCAGCGGCAGGCGCACCGACACCTTCATGCCGTAGCCCTCGGCAGAGTCGATCTCCACCGTGCCGCCCAGCGAGGTGATGTTTTTCTTGACCACATCCATGCCCACACCGCGGCCGGACACGTCGGTCACCTGCTCGGCGGTGGAGAAGCCGGGCGCGAAGATCAGGCTCCAGCACTCGGCGTCGGTCATGGTGTCCGGCGCGTCGATGCCTTTCTCGCGGGCTTTCTTGATCAGCTTCTCGCGGTTCAGGCCACGGCCGTCGTCGCGAACTTCGATGACGATGCTGCCGCCCTGGTGCGAGGCCACCAGCGTGATCGTGCCCTGCTCGGGCTTGCCGCGGGCCAGGCGGTCCGCCGGCATCTCGATGCCGTGGTCACAGCTGTTGCGCACCAGGTGCGTGAGCGGGTCAGTGATTTTTTCGACCACCGTCTTGTCGAGCTCGGTGTCCTCGCCGTGGATGACGAGCGAGACCTGCTTGCCGGCCTGCGCGGCGACGTCGCGCACGATGCGGTTGAAGCGATCGAACACGCCCTTGAC
>JBBIVU010000304.1:0-2819 GCA_037439585.1 Roseateles sp.
GCCGTGGGGGAGTGGGGTGGGCTTGCGGCTTGGGCTGGATGGGGCTCGCCAGTTCGGGGCGCTTGCCCAAGCCCGGGTCCAGGTGGTCGGCAAAGGCCGCGAAATCGGCCTGCACATCGCCGGTGAGCTGCAGGAAGCGGGTGAGCCGTACCACACGCCGCTTGAAGTCGAAGCAGCACAGCCCGACCGGCACCCCGGCTTGGACGGCCACCTGGTACGCACCAGTGCGCCAGCCCCCAGTGAGCGAGCGCGTGCCCTCGGGCGCTGCCGCCAGCCAGAAGCGCTCGCCGCGGGCGACGGCGGCCTGCATCTGGCGCACCGTGTCGCCGACGAGGCCATGCGGGTTGCTGCGATCCACGGCAACGCCGCCAATCCAGCGCGCCCAGGTGCCCAGCAGCGGCACCTTGAACAGACTGTCCTTGCCCCAGAAGCGCACCTGCATGCCCAAGGCCCACTTGGCCAGCACGCCAATGACAAAGTCCCAGTTGGAGGTGTGCGGGTAGACCAGGATCACACCCTGCTCCCCGGGTACGCCGGGCGAGTCCACCGTCCAGCCGAACAGGCGCAGCAGGCCGCGCGCCACACGGCTGGGGCGGCCGTGGGGGTGCAGCGGCCCGGTCAGGACGGTCGGCGTGGGGCTCAACGCTTGAGGGCGCGGTGGCCGATGTCAGAGCGGTACTGGCGGCCAGCGAACTGGATGCCCGTGGCCACCTCGTAGGCGCGCTGCGCTGCCGTGCGCACGGATTCGCCCAGTGCCGTCACGCACAGCACGCGGCCGCCGCTGGTGACGAGCTGACCGTCCACCATCGCCGTGCCAGCGTGGAAGACCATGGCTTCATCTTCATCCGCAGGCAAGCCGCTGAGGACGTCGCCCTTGCGCGGGTTCAGCGGGTAGCCCTCTGCGGCCAGCACCACGCCCAGCGCCACGCGCCGGTCCCACTGCAGTTCGACCTGGTCCAGCGTGCCATCGGTGGCGTGCATCAGCAGTTCGAACAAGTCGCTCTTGAGCCGCATCATGATGGGCTGCGTTTCCGGATCGCCCATGCGGGTGTTGAACTCGACGGTGCGCGGCTGGCCGTGCTCGTCGACCATCAGTCCGGCGTACAAGAAGCCGGTGAACGGGTGGCCGTCGCGGGCCATGCCGGCGATGGTGGGCTGGATGATCTCGTGCATGACCTTGGCATGCACGTTGGGCGTGACCACCGGCGCCGGCGAGTAAGCGCCCATGCCACCGGTGTTGGGGCCGGCATCGCCGTCCAGCAGGCGCTTGTGGTCCTGGCTGGTGGCCAGCGAGACGACGTGCTTGCCGTCACACACGACGATGAAGCTGGCCTCTTCGCCAACCAAGAAATCCTCGATCACCACGCGGGCGCCGCCGGCGTTGTGCGTGACGCCCAACTTGTTGTCTTCCAGGATCCAGGTGATGGCCTCATGCGCTTCGTCCAGCGTCATGGCCACCACCACGCCCTTGCCCGCCGCCAGACCGTCAGCCTTGATGACGATGGGCGCGCCGCGGCCGTCCACGTAGGCATGGGCGGCGGCCGGCATTTCCCTGGACCCGTAGGCGGCCGTGGGGATGCCGTGGCGCTTCATGAAGTCCTTGGCGAAGGCCTTGGAGCTCTCCAGTTGCGCCGCCGCCTGGGTGGGGCCGAAGATGCGCAGGCCACGCGCGCGGAACTCGTCCACCACGCCGGCCGCGAGCGCCGCCTCGGGGCCGACGACGGTCAGCGTGACCTTCTGCTCGACGGCGAAGTCGGCCAGCGCCTTCACATCGGTCACGCCGATGTTCACAGTCTGCAGCCGCTCGTCGCGGGCCGTGCCGCCGTTGCCCGGGGCCACGAACACCTGGCTCACGCGCGCCGCCTGGGCCAGCTTCCAGGCCAGGGCGTGCTCACGACCGCCGTTACCGATGACAAGAACTCGCATCAACCCAATTCCGCGTTGTGATAGACGGCCTGGGTGTCGTCCAGGTCTTCGAGCACGTCAAGCAGCTTCTGCATGCGCTCGGCATCCTCGCCCGTCAGCTCGATGGTGTTCTCGGGGCGCATGGTCACCTCGGCCACTTCCGGCACCAGGCCTGCGGCTTCCAGCGCGGCCTTGACGACTTCGTAGTCAGCCGGTGCCGTCAGCACCTCGATGGCACCGTCGTCCCCAGTGACGACATCCTCCGCACCCGCGTCCAGGGCCACTTCCATCAGCTTGTCTTCCGAGGTGCCCGGTGCAAACAGCAACTGGCCGCAGTGCTTGAACTGGAAGGCCACCGAGCCCTCGGTGCCCATGTTGCCGCCGTACTTGCTGAAGGCATGGCGCACCTCGGCCACGGTGCGGACGCGGTTGTCGGTCATCGTGTCGATCATGATGGCCGCGCCGGCAATGCCATAGCCCTCGTAGCGGATTTCCTCGTAGCTCAGACCATCGAGATTGCCGCTGGCCTTGTCGATGTTGTACTTGATGCGGTCCGCCGGCATGTTGGCGGCCTTGGCCTTGTCCACCGCCAGGCGCAGGCGGGGGTTGTCCTTGATGTCGGGGCCGCCCTGGCGCGCCGCGACCGTGATCTCACGGATGATGCGCGTCCAGATCTTGCCGCGCTTCTCGTCCTGGCGACCCTTGCGATGCTGGATGTTGGCCCATTTGGAATGACCGGCCATAAGTGGCTCCTGGGGGGATCTGCCATTGCAGCAGCCCGTTTATCGTTGATTAGCCCTTGATTTTAGAGGACGCCCTCGCACTGCCATGACCATCGACCCCATCCTCCTGGCCCGCCACGGCGAAACCGAGTGCCAGCTGCTGCCCGCGCTGCCAACCGCCACGGCCTGATC
>JBBIVU010000305.1:0-2705 GCA_037439585.1 Roseateles sp.
ATTGAGCGTCGCGGGCCTCGCGGGCTGGAAGCTCAGCTCCTTGCCGAAGCGCCCCGGCGTCACCAGGCGAAGCGTGATCCGAGGCGGGTTCACCATCAGGGTCGCGCTCACGTTCATGATGTTCGAGAGCGGGATGCGCTCCTCCTTGCCGCCGTTGTCGCCGGCGCTGGCCGAGGGCAGGCGGCGGGCGCCGGCGGCGTCGGCCAGGGCCTCGGCCTGCTTGAGGCGTGCGGCGGCGCCGCGCAGGTCGCGGTTGTTGGCCAGCACTTCATCGACGACGCGCTGGAGTTGCGCGCTGTCGGCAAAGGCGGCGGTCATCGTGGCTGCGCCAGGAGCAGCGGCAGGAAGCTGCGCGAACGCAGCCGGGGCGACAGGCGCCGGGCCTTGCGACGGGCCGGGTGCAGCGCAGCCCGCGAGAGCGGCCGCCAGGGCTGCTGCAAAAGCCAGGGGGGTCAAGCGGACGAGCATGTCAGTGGCCCTCCTTTTCATCATCAATACCCGGGTGGAAGGCGTGGGCCGAGGCGTCCACCTGGGCACGCAGGGCGGCCGCGCGGGCGCGGCGCTTCTCGGTGCCCTTGCGCAGCAGGCTGTAGAACACCGGCGTCAGGAAGATGCCGAAGAAGGTCACGCCCAGCATGCCGGCAAACACGGCGATACCCATGGCGCGGCGCATTTCGCTACCGGCGCCGGAGCCGAGGATCAGCGGGACCACGCCGGCGCAGAACGCGATGGAGGTCATCAGGATGGGGCGCAGGCGCAGACGGCAGGCCTCGATGACCGCATCGGCCACCGAGCGGCCTCGCTCCTCCAGCTCCTTGGCAAACTCCACGATCAGGATGGCGTTCTTGCACGCCAGGCCGACCAGCACCACCAGCGCCACCTGCGTGAAGATGTTCAGGTCACCTGCCTGCATGAAGGGCGGCAGGTGCGACAGCCACACGCCGAACAGCGCCGACAGGATGCACATCGGCACGATCAGGATGATGGCCAGCGGCAGGCTCCAGCTCTCGTACTGCGCAGCCAGCACCAGCACCACCAGCAGCACCGAGAAGGCCAGCACCGCCGCCAGCGTGGGCACCTGGATGTTCAGCACCGGTATCTTGACGCTGCGGGTCAGGCGGTCCTGGTAGCTGAGGTCGGTGAACTCGTAGCCGAAGCCGCGTGGCAGGGTCTTCAGGATGCGCTCGATTTCCGCCTCGGCCTGGCCCGACGAGAAGCCGGGCTTGGGCGCGCCGTTGATGTCGGCCGACGGGAAGCCGTTGTAGCGCGTGACGCGCGTGGGGCCGAAGGTGGGCTCCACGCTCATCAGCGAACCCAGCGGCACCATGTCGCCGGCGGCGTTGCGGGTCTTGAGCTGCACCACGTCGTCGGCCTTGGCGCGGAAGGGCGCGTCGGCCTGCACGATGACCTGGTAGATCTTGCCGAACTTGGTGAAGTCGTTGACGTACAGCGAACCCAGGTTGATCTGCAGCGTGTCGTAGATGGAGCCCAGCGGCACGCCCATCTGCTTGGCCTTCACGCGGTCCACGTTGGCGAACAGCTGGGGCACGTTGATGTCGTAGTTGGAATACGGCGTGCCGATGGAGGTGTTCGGGTTGCCGTAGATCTGGCCCAGCGAGCCCCAGGTGGCGCCGTACAGCGCCTGCTCGCCCTGGCTGCTGCGATCCTGCACCTGGATCTTGAAGCCGCCCGCAATGCCCAGGCCGTCCACCGGCGGCGGCGGCACGACGAACATGCGCGCGCCCTGGATCTGCTGGATGGCACCGTTGACGGTGCCGAGGATGGCTTCCTTGCTCTTGTCGCGGCCGGTGCGCTTGTCGAAGCCTTCCAGGCCGAAGAACACGATGCCTTCGTTGGGCGACGCCGAGAAGCCGGCGACCGACAGGCCGGGGAAGGCCACCGAGTCCTGGATGCCCGGCACCTTGAGCGCGATGGCGCTCATCTGGCGGATGACTTCTTCCGTACGGTCCAGGCTGGAGCCGGCCGGCAGTTGGGCCACGCCGATCAGGTACTGCTTGTCCGGTGCGGGCACGAAGCCGCTGGGGATGCGCGTGAAGATCAACGCGGTGGCGCCGAGCAGCAGCGCGTAGACGAACAGCGCCAGCGACTTGCGTTTCAGGATGCCGGTGACGCCACGGCCGTAGTCCTCGGAGCGGTGGTGAAAGACGCGGTTGAACCAGTGGAAGAAGCGGCCGAGCAGCTTGTCCATGCCGCGCGTGAGCGCGTCCTTGGGTGCGTCGTGCGGGCGCAGCAGGATGGCGGCGAGCGCGGGCGAGAGGGTGAGCGAGTTGAAGGCCGAGATCACCGTGGAGATGGCGATGGTGACGGCGAACTGCTTGTAGAACTGGCCCGACAGGCCCGGCACCAGCGTGAGCGGGATGAACACGGCGCAAAGCACCAGCGCGATGGCGATGATGGGCCCGGAGACCTCCTGCATGGCCTTCACCGTCGCGTTGTGCGGCGTGAGGCCGTCCTGGATGTTGCGCTCCACGTTCTCGACCACCACGATGGCGTCGTCCACCACGATGCCAATGGCCAGCACCAGGCCGAACAGCGTCAGCGTGTTGATGGAGAAGCCCAGCAGCAGCAGCACGGCGAAGGTGCCGACGATGGACACCGGCACCGCCACCAGCGGGATGATGGACGCGCGCCAGGTCTGCAGGAAGACGATGACGACGAGCACCACCAGCGCGATGGCCTCGAAC
>JBBIVU010000306.1:0-2639 GCA_037439585.1 Roseateles sp.
CAGCGGGCGGGGGCGGGGAGGGCAGCGGTGTGGTCATCATTCGCCGCGGGTGAGGCGGTGTGCCAGCCGTTCGATGATGGGCGCCGGCAGCGTGCAGGCGCGCAGGGCGGCGCAGGCGGCATCCACGTCGTAGGCCACGCGACGGAAGGTGATGCGGGCGTCATCCAAGTCAGATTTGCCCGGGTCCAGCAGCGCATAGCAGGCCGCGGGGTTGCCATCGCGCGGCTGGCCGCAAGAACCGGGGATGACCAGCCACTGCCGGTGAGCCGGCAGCGGCATGGGCACGCCGGCCACCGGGCGGAAGTCACCCGCCTTGCCTGTGCCGGAGAGGTGGAACAGCATGGGGTCGTGCATGTGGCCGCAGACCTGGATGCGCGCCGGGTCGGCGTGCAGGCTCTTCACCGCCTCCGCGCGGCCCTGCACGTACTCCCAGCCGGCCGGAGCGAAGGCGTTGGCGTGCACGAACAGGCATCGGCCGGGCTCCCCGCGCGCTTGAAGTGGCAGTTTTTGCAGGACCTGGAGCTGGGCATGGCTCAGCTGCGCCCGCGTCCAGTCGATCACGACGCGGGCGTCCGGGTGCATGCTTGGCGAACTGCCCCGTGCCACGGCTTCATCGTGGTTGCCCTGCACCACCACGGCACCGTCAGCCATGAGGGCTGTGACTTGGTCGAGTACCCAAGCGGGGTCGGCGCCGTAGCCGACAAGGTCACCCAACAGCGCAAAGTGGGTGGCACCCTGGGCCTGGGCGTCAGCCATCACGGCCTCGAAGGCCTGACGGTTGGCGTGAATGTCTGTGATGAAAGCCCAGCGCATGGGTGCGCAGCTTGCCACGAAGCGCTGACGCCTAACCAACGCCGATCCAGGCTGGGCCGTGATGGACGCTCATGGCGCTCCGCGCCGCGGCAGGGCGCCCCACCGCTGGCCGGTTCGGTGGCGGTGCTTCAGCCGATGCGTCCGAGCAGCAGGTACTCCATCAGGGCCTTCTGCACGTGCATGCGATTCTCGGCTTCATCCCACACCACCGACTGCGGTCCGTCGATGACGTCGGCCGCCACCTCTTCGCCGCGGTGGGCCGGCAGGCAGTGCATGAACAGCGCGTCGGGTTTGGCGCGGGCCATCATGTCGCGGTCCACGCACCAATCGGCGAAGGCGGCTTTGCGCGCTTCGTTCTCGGCCTCGTAGCCCATGCTGGTCCAGACGTCTGTGGTGACGAGGTCGGCGCCAGCGCAGGCTTCGCGCGGATCCTTGAACACGCGGTAGCAGTCGGGGTTCCGTATACCCGCCACGACCGGGTCCACTTCATACCCGCTCGGGGTGCTGACATGCACCGTGAAGCCCAGAATCTCGGCCGCCTGCAGCCAGGTGTTGGCCATGTTGTTGCCGTCGCCCACCCAGGCCACGACGCGGCCCTTGAGGCAGTCCATGTCGATGCTGCCACGGCGGTCCATGCCGCGCGCCTCGATGAAGGTGAACAGGTCGGCCAGGATCTGGCAGGGGTGGTACTCGTTGGTCAGCCCGTTGATGACCGGCACGCGCGAGTGCGCCGCGAAACGCTCGATCTTGCTCTGCTCGAAGGTGCGGATCATCACGATGTCGACCATGCGGCTGATGACGCGTGCCGAGTCTTCCACCGGCTCGGCGCGGCCCAGCTGGCTGTCACCCGTCGTGAGGTGCACGACCGAGCCGCCCATCTGGTACATGCCGGCCTCGAAGCTCACACGGGTGCGGGTGCTGGCCTTCTCGAAGATCATGGCCAGCGTGCGGTCCTGCAACGGCTGGTATTTCTCGTAGTTCTTGAAGCGGCGCTTGATGATGCCGGCACGGTCGAACAGGTGGGCGTATTCCTCGGCCCGCAGGTCTTTGAACTGGAGGTAGTGGCGCATCAACGTGTCTCCCGGCTTCATGGCTGGGGCGAGGCCAGGAAGGCCTTGATCAGCGGCACCAGGATGGCCGCGATCTGGCGGGCCTCGTCGGCTGTCAGGATCAGCGGCGGCAGCAGGCGCACGACTCGGTCGGCGGTGACGCTGATCAGCAGGCCGGCTTCCAGGCTTTGCGTCAGCAGCGGGCCGGCCGGTCGGTCCAGTTCGATGCCCAGCATCAGGCCTTGCCCGCGGATCTCGACGACACCCGGCACGCCGGCCAGGCCGTCGGCCAGCGCACTGCGCAACGTGGCGCCCACGCTCTCGGCGTTGGCCAGCAGGCGGTCCTCTTCCATGATCTTCAACGTCTCCACGCCAGCGCGCATGGCCAGCGGGTTGCCACCGAACGTGGTGCCGTGGTTGCCGGCCTTGAGCACGTGGGCAGCGCGGGGGCCGCAGACGACGGCGCCGATGGGCACACCGGAGCCGAGGCCCTTGGCCAGCGGCATCACGTCGGGCTGGATGCCCGCCCACTGGTGGGCGAACCACTTGCCGGTGCGGCCGATGCCGCATTGCACTTCATCGAGCATCAGCAGCAAGTCACGCTGGTCGCAGACGCGGCGCAGCGCCTGCAGGAATTCCACGCGGGCTGGGTTGATGCCGCCTTCGCCCTGGATGGTTTCCAGGAAGATGGCCGTGATGTGGGGGTGAGCGTCCAGCGCGGCTTCCACGGCGGGAATGTCGTTCAGCGGCACGCGCACGAAACCCGGCACCAACGGC
>JBBIVU010000307.1:0-2589 GCA_037439585.1 Roseateles sp.
GGAAGGCCACCGCCGGCCAGCAGGCCGGTCTGGGTGTAGACACCCAGCTTGCCGCGCGTGTCGGTGATGTCCAGGTTGCGCATGGTCAGCTGGCCGATGCGGTCGGCGGGGCTGAAAGGCGCGTCTTCCACCTTTTCCATGCTCAGGCGCTCGGGCGCGTAGGTCAGGTTGGGGCTCTTGGTGTCCAGCAGCGAGTAGTCGTTGCCACGGCGCAGCTCGATGGCCACTTCGCCGGTCACGGCGCGGGCGATCCAGCGCTGGGCGGCTTCGCGCAGCATGATGGCCTGGGGGTCGAACCAGCGGCCCTGGTACAGCAAGCGGCCCAGCTTGCGGCCGTTGTCGCGGTACTGCTCGATGGTGTCTTCGTTGTGGATGCCGGTGACGAGGCGCTCGTAGGCGATGTGCAGCAGCGCCAGGCCCGGGGCCTCGTAGATGCCGCGACTCTTGGCCTCGATGATGCGGTTCTCGATCTGGTCGCTCATGCCCAAGCCGTGGCGGCCACCGATCTTGTTGGCCTCGGCCAGCAGCGCCACCGGGTCGAGGTACTCGACGCCGTTCAGCGCGACGGGCACGCCTTCCTCGAAGCGCACCGCCACCTCCTCGGCCTTGACGACCACGTCGTCACGCCAGAACGCCACGCCCATGATGGGGTTGACGATGCGGATGCCGCTGTTCAGGTGCTCCAGGTCCTTGGCCTCGTGCGTGGCGCCCAGCATGTTGGAGTCGGTCGAGTAGGCCTTCTCCGCGCTCATCTTGTAGGCGAAGCCCTTCTCCGTCATGAAGGCCGACATCTCGGCGCGGCCGCCCAGCTCGTCGATGAAGGTCTGGTCCAGCCAGGGCTTGTAGATCTTCAGCGACGGGTTGGTCAGCAGGCCGTAGCGGTAGAAGCGCTCGATGTCATTGCCCTTGAAGGTGCTGCCGTCGCCCCAGATGTTGACGCCGTCGGCCTGCATGGCGGCCACCAGCATGGTGCCGGTCACGGCGCGGCCGATGGGCGTGGTGTTGAAGTAGGTGACGCCCGCGGTGCTGATGTGGAAGGCGCCGGCCTGCAGCGCGGCGATGCCTTCGTGCACCAGCTGTGAGCGGCAGTCCACCAGCACGGCCTTCTCGGCGCCGTACAGCATGGCCTTGCGCGGGATCTCGTCGTAGTCGGGCTCGTCGGGCTGGCCCAGGTTGGCGGTGTAGGCGTAGGGCAGGGCGCCCTTCAGCTTCATCCAGTGCAGGGCGGCCGAGGTGTCTAGGCCGCCGGAGAAGGCGATGCCAACCTTCTGGCCGACGGGGACGGATTGCAGGATCGTGGACATGGTGCGGGTCTCTTCTTCAGGCGATGAGGTCTTGCCACTCGGGGTGGCGCTGGATGTAGGTGTGGACGTAGCTGCAGGCGGGCGCGACCTTGAGCCCTTCGGCCCGGGCCCAGTGCAGGCCGGCTTCGACGAGCCGGGCGGCCAGCCCCTGGCCGCGGTAGGCATCGGGCACGCCCGTGTGGGTGAACACGGCAGTGCCGGCGCGCAACTCGTAGTCCAGCACGCTGACCGGCGTGGTCGGCAGCGTGAAGCGCTGGCTCTGCGGCTCGTGCAGCGGCGTCATTCGCTGGGGGCCTTCAGGGCGACGGGATGGATCTCGACCGAGGCATCTGCCGTCGACACGTAGACGCTGCCGTCCTGGATGCTGATCTGCAGCTGCATGCTGCGTTCGGCCAACGCCGCCAGGGCTTGCGACTGCTCGGCGGGGATCTGCCACACGGCCAGGCGCGGCGCACGCGTCAGCTTGTTTTCGATGCCAGTCCACCATACCGCCGTGCTGGAGGCATAGCTGTAGACGCTGACGCGCCGGGCGCGACCGTGGGCCTTCATCAGCCGGCGGTCGTCGGGCTGGCCGAGGTCGATCCAGTGCTGCACCTCGCCGGTAAGGTCGAGTTGCCAGAGGTCGGGCTCGTCGACGTCGGACAGCCCTTTGGTGAATTCCAGCCGGCCATTGAGGTCGTCGGCGGTGACGTTCAACGCGAAGGCCAGCACGCGGATCATCAGCCGTTCTTCGGTCTCGCTGGGGTGGCAGGCGAGGGTGAGGCTGTGGTCGCCGTACACATGGCGGTCCATGTCGGCGATCTGCAGCTGGGCTTTGTAGATGGTGGCTTTGAGCGCCATGAAATGGTGGTGACTAAGGGCAGCCCAGCATTATCGCGGTGAAGCCTCGTGGCATCATTCCGGCTTCCCTTGCTGAACCTTCGCAACCCCACGTTGCGCGCTCGACATGAAACGCATCCTCCTCCCGCTGGCCCTGGTTTTTGCCGTCTCCGCCCAGGCACAGATCACCACCAACACCAAGGCCAAGGTCGACCCGAAGAACAACAAGGTCAGCAACCCGGTTGTGGACAAGCCCAAGGCCAAGTTGATGTCGCGAGATGAATTGCGCGCTTGCATCGACCAGCAGGACGCCAACAGCAAGGAAGCCGAGGCCATCAAGGCCGAACAGGCTGCTTACAAGGCCAACGCCGACAAGCTCAAGGCCGAGAAGGCCAGCATCGAAGCCAGCGAGGCCACGCTGGTCAAGCAGGTCGCCGATGTGAAGGCCGAGCGCGATGCCATCCTG
>JBBIVU010000308.1:0-2471 GCA_037439585.1 Roseateles sp.
CCCTGACGCCGGACAGCCCGGAGCCGCTGGAAGAAATGCCGCTGATCGTGGTGGTGATCGACGAACTGGCCGACCTGATGATGGTGGTCGGCAAGAAGATCGAGGAGCTGATCGCACGCCTGGCGCAGAAGGCCCGCGCGGCCGGCATCCACCTGATCCTGGCCACGCAGCGCCCGTCGGTGGACGTCATCACCGGTCTCATCAAGGCCAACATTCCGACCCGCCTGTCCTTCCAGGTCAGCTCCAAGATCGACAGCCGCACCATCCTCGACCAGATGGGCGCGGAGGCGCTGCTGGGCATGGGTGACATGCTCTACATGCCGTCCGGCACCGGCCTGCCCATCCGCGTGCACGGCGCCTTTGTCAGCGACGAGGAGGTGCACCGCGTGGTGGAGTACATCAAGTCCCAGGGTGAACCGAACTACATCGAAGGCATCCTCGAAGGCGGTGTGCTGGATGGGGTTGACGGTGAGGCGCCGGCACCAGGCGAGTCCAGCGGCGAGCAGGACCCGATGTACGACCAGGCCGTGGCCATCGTGCTGCAGCACCGCAAGGCGTCCATCTCGTTGGTGCAGCGCCACCTGCGCATCGGCTACAACCGCGCCGCGCGGCTGCTGGAGCAGATGGAAAACTCCGGCCTCGTCGGTGCGCTGGCCGCCAACGGCAGCCGTGAATTGATCGTTCCCAAGCGAGACGAATGAAACGCACCCTTCTCAGCCTGACCCTGCTGGTCGCTGGTGTCGCTCACGCTGATGCGGTCGACGCGCTGCGCGACTTCGGCCGCGACGTGAAGAGCGGCAAGGCCACCTTCACGCAGACCGTCACCTCGCCGGATGGCAAGCGCAAGAAGCAGTCCTCCGGCAGCTTCGAGTTCCAGCGCCCCAACCAATTCCGCTTCGCCTACGCCAAGCCCTTCGAGCAGGTCATCGTGGCGGATGGGCACAAGGTCTGGATCTATGACGCCGACCTCAACCAGGCCAGCTCACGCAAGCTGGCCGACGCGCTGGGCGCCACGCCGGCCTCCCTGCTGGCCGGCACCAACATCGAACGCGACTTCACCCTGAAAGCTCAGCCGGCCGAGGGGGGCCTGGACTGGGTGCAGGCCCTGCCCAAACAGGCTGAGTCCACGGTGCAGTCGCTCAAGCTCGGCTTCAAGGGCAAGGAGCTGGCGGCGATGGAAATCGTCGATGGCTTCGGCCAGCGCTCGCGCCTGGACTTCAGCGGCGTGCAGACCAACGTGACCTTGGCCGCCGAGCGCTTCGAGTTCAAGCTGCCTGCGGGCGCGGACCTGATCGAGCAGTGAGCGGCTCGCTGTTCGACGACGACACGCCGGTGGCTGGCCCCGCGCAGGCCGCCTTGCCGCCGCGCGAAGGCATCCCGCTCGCCGAACGCCTGCGCCCCAAAACCCTGGACGAAGTGATCGGCCAGCGCCACCTGCTGGGCCCCGGCATGCCGCTGCGCGTGGCCTTCGATGCCGGCCGCCTGCACAGCATGATCCTGTGGGGCCCGCCGGGCGTGGGCAAGACGACGCTGGCACGGCTGATGGCCGGCGCCTTCGAGGCCCAGTTCATCGCCATCTCTGCCGTGCTGGGCGGCGTGAAAGAGATCCGCGAGGCCGTGGAGCGGGCCCAGGTGGCTGCGGCCCAAGGCCGGCGCACGGTGGTGTTCGTGGACGAGGTGCACCGCTTCAACAAGTCGCAGCAGGACGCCTTCCTGCCGCACGTCGAGGCCGGCCTCTTCACCTTCATCGGCGCCACGACCGAGAACCCCAGCTTCGAGGTCAACTCGGCGCTGTTGTCCCGCGCCACGGTGCAGGTGCTCAAGAGCCTGGATGCGGAGGAGTTGGGGCAGCTCATCGGGCGTGGGGCTGCCGAGCTGGATGTGGCCGAGCCCACGCCCGACGCAGCCCAGCGCCTCATCGGCTATGCCGATGGCGACGCCCGCCGGTTGCTCAACGCCTTCGACACCGCGGCCTCGCTGGCCCAGGGCGAGCAGATCGACGAAGCCCTGCTGGAGCGGGCGCTCGGCGAGCAGCTGCGCCGCTACGACAAGGGCGGCGACCAGTTCTATGACGTCATCTCCGCCCTGCACAAGTCCGTGCGCGGCAGCAGCCCGGATGGCGCGCTCTACTGGTTCGCGCGCATGCTGGACGGCGGTGTGGACGCCCGCTACATCTCGCGCCGCCTGATCCGCATGGCGAGTGAAGACATCGGCCTGGCCGACCCGCGCGCGCTGCGCATCACGCTGGCCGCTGCCGAGGCCTACGAGCGCCTGGGCTCGCCCGAGGGCGAACTGGCGCTGGCCGAGGCGGTGGTCTACCTGGCGGTCGCGGCCAAGTCCAACGCCGTCTACAAGGCCTTCAACGAGGTCAAGGCTTTCATCAAGCAGGACACATCCCGCCCTGTGCCCGTGCACCTGCGCAACGCGCCCACCAAGCTGATGAAGGAACTGGGCTACGGCCATGCCTACCG
>JBBIVU010000309.1:0-2444 GCA_037439585.1 Roseateles sp.
CCAGTCGCTGGTGGCGTGGCGCGTGTCCTTGCGCGCCTTCACCGAACCGGCGATCTGGATCGCGCCCGAGAACAGCAGCAGCTTTTCCGTCAGCGTGGTCTTGCCGGCGTCGGGGTGGCTGATGATGGCGAAGGTGCGGCGGCGGCGGACTTCCGTCTCGATGCGGCTGGCGATGGGTTCGGACATGGAGTTCTTCTCGGGCTAACCCGCGATTATCCCAGCCGGCTTCTACCTGTTCGTTCGCCTTCCGGCACCGGTTCACTGCGGTGCGAAGGCGCCTTCCCGATAGAGCTCCAGCCGCAAAGACTCCAGGTGGGCTGCCCGGCTGGCAGCTTGCACGGCATCCAGAGGCCACGGGACGGGTTGCATCGCAATCACGAAACTGTTGCCCACCGCGCCGGTGCACAGGGCCGGGATCAGGCTGCACTGGCGCAGCAGGTACAGCTCCAGCAGCAGGATCTGCAGCGAAGCCGGGGTGAAGACGTGGTAGTGCAAGTCCGCCGAGAGAGGGGCCGAGCCGCTCATGGTGTCCTGCAGGCGCGTGAAGGCCTTTTGCAGGTGGCCCAGCGTCAGCGGGTCCTGCGGCCCGAAGCGGTGTGCCGCGCCCGGCGGGGGCATGGCGGAGTGGCTGTCGGCATCGAAGGCCAGCTTGGCAGCGCACGCGGCTTGGGGCCAGTGGTGACGCACCAGCACGTCACCGGTGGTGGTCAACTGGCGGAAGACGTCGAAGGTTCTTGCCCTGTGCGGCACCACCATCACCGCCGTGCCATCGGGCTTGAGCAGGGTTTCGACGCTGCGCAGGTGCATCAGCAAGTCGGGCTGGTGCTCGATGTTGTGGCTGCTGTAGATCAGGTCGAACCGCTGCTCCGGCGGCACCTGGGCTGCCAGCCGGCCGTCGGCGCAGACGTAGTCGATGCGGTCGAACTGGTCCGCCGTGAGATCGGTGCGGCCATAAGCGGTACGCATCTGTTCGATCAGGGTGGCGGTGTCGCAGTAGTCCGACAGCTTCAAGTGGGGGAACTCGGCGCGCCGGAAGGCTGGGTTGGCGCCGGGGCCGATCTCCAGGATGTGCGCATCCGGCATGAGGGCCGCCTTCAGCGCATGTGGCAGGCCTTTGCCGGGCTGGAGCCCAGCCATGAGTCGTTCGAGGAAAGGCGGGGAAGACATGCCGGGCGCGAGCAGCTGATTTCCGGCCATTGTGGGCGCACCGTTACCCGGGGCATTCGGCCAATACGCCTGGAATCCCCCGGGAGTCTGCTGCTTTTGCGGGCATCGCCCCAGCCCCGTGAACCACTTCGGCAGGCTGCCAGCCGAAGCTGCCGTTCAACAGCCGGTCAAACAAGTTGTCAAAGGCTGTGCGCTTTTGGTTGCCTCGGCGTGCCTCCACAGCCCATCCCCCTTGGACACGGGCTCGGCCCGCACGCAGACCGGCCGCAGGCCGATGGGCGGACACCGGCGGCAGGTCACTCTTCCAGCAGGCTGCGCAGCATCCAGGCGGTTTGCTCATGCACGGTGATGCGCTGCGTCAGCAGGTCGGCGGTGGGCTCGTCGCTGGCCTTCTCCACCACCGGGAACAGCTGGCGCGCGGTGCGGGCCACGGCCTCGTGGCCTTCCTTCAGGATGCGCACCATCTCCAGCGCCTTGGGCGGCGTGGCGGGCGCGTCGGGCAAGCCGCTGAGCTTGGCGAACTGCGCGTAGCTGCCCGGCGCGGCGTGGCCCAGCGAGCGGATGCGCTCGGCCACCGGGTCCACCGCCGTCCACAGCTCGGTGTACTGCGTCATGAACATCGCGTGCAGGCTGTTGAACATGGGCCCGGTGACGTTCCAGTGGAAGTTGTGCGTCGTGAGGTACAGCGTGTAGGTCTCGGCCAGCAGCCGGGACAGGCCGGCCACGATGGCGGCGCGGTCCTTGTCGCTGATGCCGATGCTGACGGCGGAGGCTGCGGGGGCGGATTTCTTGGCCATGGGGTCACTCCAGAAACGGACGGGGCGAGCCTAACGGATTCAAGCGTTTGGCGCGCCCGTTGGGGGCAGTGGCGGATCAGCGGGCCAGGTGCTGGGCCAGCATCGACAGGGTGGCGAAGTTGCCCCCGGCGACGATGAACCAGCCCAGGCTGCGGCGTGCGGTGCGTGCGAACTGCTTCATGGGGCGGGCTCCTTCAGGCGTGCAGGTCGAAGCGGTCCAGCTCCATGACCTTGACCCAGGCGGCCACGAAGTCCTGGACGAATTGCGGCTGGGCATCGCTGCCGGCGTAAACCTCGGCCAGGGCGCGCAGCTGGGCGTTGGAGCCGAACACCAAGTCGGCGACCGTGGCCGTCCACTTGCGTTGGCCGCTGCTGCGGTCCACGCCTTCGAGCACGTCGCCGGCCTTCTGCCACTGGGTGCGCATGTCCAGCAGGTTCACGAAGAAGTCGTTGCTGAGCACGCCCGGTCGGGTCGTCAGC
>JBBIVU010000310.1:0-2392 GCA_037439585.1 Roseateles sp.
GCCGTTTTCGTGAACCGCCTGCGCATCGGCATGCCGCTGCAGACCGACCCGAGCGTGATCTACGGCCTGGGCGAAGCCTTCGACGGCAACCTGCGCAAGCGCGACCTGCTGGCCGACACGCCCTTCAACACCTACACGCGCGGCGGCCTGCCGCCCACGCCCATTGCGATGCCAGGCGCGGCCTCCTTGCAGGCGGCGCTCAACCCGGCCGCCATCAAGGCCGTTTACTTCGTGGCGCGGGGTGACGGCAGCAGTGAGTTCAGCGACGACCTCGCCGCGCACAATCGCGCGGTGAACAAATACATCCGCAGCGCCAAGTGACGGGCAGATTCATCTCTTTCGAAGGCATCGACGGTGCCGGCAAGTCCACCCACATCCAGGCCGTCGCCGACTGGTTCCGCTCGCGAGGTGCCGACGTGCAACTCAGCCGTGAGCCCGGCGGCACGCCGCTGGCTGAGACGCTGCGCGACCTCGTGCTCACGCAGCCCATGGGCGCGTTGACCGAGGTGCTGCTGATGTTCGCCGGCCGGCGCGACCACGTGGAAACCGTCATCCGCCCCGCGCTGGCCGCCGGCAAGACCCTGCTGTGCGACCGTTTCACCGACGCCAGCTTTGCCTACCAGGGCGGCGGGCGCGGCCTGCCACTGAGCGTGCTGGAACCGCTCGCCGAGTGGGTGCAGGAAGGCACCGAGCCGGAGCTCACGCTGTGGTTCGACCTGCCCAGCGAGCAGGCCGCTGCACGCCGTGCCGGTGCGCGCGAGGCGGACCGCATCGAGCAGCAGGATCTGGACTTCTTCGAGCGGGTCCGTGCCGGCTATGCCGCCCGTGCGGCCGAGGCACCGGGCCGCATCGTGCGCATCGACGCCAGCGGCACCGTGGAACAGGTGGCCGCCCAGGTGTTGGCCACGCTGGCGGCCCGGTACCCGGCATGCTGAACGCCGATCTGCCCTGGCTGCAGGCGCCGCTGGCCGATGCGCTGGCTCGCGCGCGGTCGCACGCCCTGCTGGTGCAGGGGCCGGCTGGTGTCGGCCAGCTGGAGCTGGCGGTGAAGCTCGCACAGAGCTGGCTCTGCGAGGGCCGCCCCGAGGCCCAGCCCGCCTGCGGCCACTGCGCCAGCTGCAAGTTGTTCGCCAGCGGCACGCACCCCGACTTCCAGCTCCTGCTGCCTGAAGCCCTGGACGCCGAGGCCCGCGAATCGCTGGGCCTGCCCTTCGAGGAGCCCGACGCCCCCAAGGCGGGCAAGGCCAAGCCCAGCAAGGAGATCAAGGTCGAGGCGGTGCGCAACCTGCTCTCCTTCGCTCAGGCCACGTCGGCGCGCGGCCGGGCCAAGGTGGTGGTCATCTTCCCTGCCGAGGCGCTGAACGGCGTGGCGGCCAACGCGCTGCTCAAGACCCTGGAAGAGCCGGCCGGGCTGTTGCGTTTCGCGCTGGCCACCCACGACAGCGCCGGCCTGCTGCCCACCATCCGCAGCCGCTGCCAGCCTGTGCCGCTGGCCTTGCCGGAGCGAGCCACCGCCCTGGCCTGGCTGGCCACCAAGGGTGTGAACGATGCGGGCGGCCTGCTGGACGCCACGGGCGGACGCCCCCAGCAGGCGCTGGCCTGGTTCAACGGCGGCCTGACCGATGCGGTCTGGCAGGCGCTGCCCAAGCGGGTGGCGCGAGGCGAGGTGGCGGCGCTGGCGGAATGGGCGCCGCCGCGCGTGATCGATGCGCTGCAGCGGCTGTGCCACGACCTGGTTCGCCGTTCCCACGGCCAGCCCGGGCAGTTCTTCGCCACGGCCGCGCTGCCGGCACCCCGCCGCGCCGGCCCTTTGCTGGCCTGGGATGCCGAGCTGCGCCGCGCCTCGCGCCACGCCGATCACCCGCTGAACGCGGGGCTGTGGATCGAGGCTCTGGTGGCGCAGGCCAGGGCGGCCATCGCGGCGTCGGCCCGCTGAATACACTGCCGCCATGAGCGATTCCAAATCCGGCCCGATCAGCCAGTTCCAACCCAGCCAGCTGGGTGGTGCGCTGCCGTTGCCCACGGTGGGCGGTGTCGGCGCCAATTCGGGTGCGCGGCCCAGCGTCATCCAGTTGGTGTTCCGCGAGAAGTCGGCGCTGTACGCGGCCTACATCCCGGCCTTCACCGAAGGCGGGCTTTTTGTGCCCACCACGCGCGACTACAAGCTCGGCGAAGACGTCTACCTGCTGCTCGCGCTGCCCGAGGACAACCAGCGCTACCCGGTGGCCGGCAAAGTGGCATGGCTGACGCCGGCCAACGCATCGGGCGGGCGAACCCAGGGCGTGGGCGTGCGCTTCCCGGGCGATGAGAAAACGCGCCTGATCCGGGTGCGCATCGAGGAAATCCTGGGCACGGCGGTGTCCTCCAGCAAGCCGACGCAGACCCTCTGACC
>JBBIVU010000311.1:0-2237 GCA_037439585.1 Roseateles sp.
TGCTCTTCCGATCTCTGCAGCCGGCGCGCGATGGAGACGGCGCCGCGCAGGCTCACGTCCAGGTCCGGCAGCTCCTTGGAGGCGAACTCGGAGGCCGAGTAGACCGATGCGCCGGCTTCGCTCACCACCACCCGCTCGATCTTCACGTTCGCATCCAGCGCCTGCAGCTTCTTGATGAGCTCACCGGCCAGCTTGTCGGTCTCGCGGCTGGCCGTGCCGTTGCCGATGGCGATGAGGTTCACGCCGTGCGTGGCGCACAGCTTGGCCAGCGTGTGCAGGGCGCCGTCCCAGTCGCGGCGGGGCTCGTGGGGGTAGACGGTGGACGTGTCCAGCACGCGGCCGGTGTCGCTCACCACAGCCACCTTCACGCCGGTGCGGATGCCCGGGTCCAACCCCATCACCACGCGCTTGCCGGCCGGTGCGGCCAGCAGCAGGTCGCGCAGGTTCTCGGCGAACACCTTGATGGCGGTGGCTTCGGCGGCCTCGCGCAGGCGGGCGAACAGGTCGCGCTCCAGGCTCAAGGAGAGCTTGACCTTCCAGGTCCAGCCGATGGTTTTGCGGATCAGCGCGTCAGCCGGGCGGTTGGCATGGCGCCAGCCCAGGTGGGACGCGATGCGGCCCTCCGCCAAGCCGGGCTGGCCGGCCACGGGCTCTTCGTCCAGCACCAGCTTGGCGTCCAGCAGCTCCTGCGTGCGGCCGCGGAACACAGCCAGCGCGCGGTGCGAGGGCACGGTGCGGATGGGTTCGGCGTAGTCGAAGTAGTCGCGGAACTTGGCGTTGTCGGGCAGTTCGCCGTTCTTGCCTTCCATCAGCTTGCTTTGGAACAGGCCCTCGGCCCACAGCCACTCGCGCAGCTTGCCTACCAGCACGGCGTCTTCGGCCCAGCGCTCGCTGAGCAGGTCGCGCACGCCGTCCAGTACCGCGTGGGCATCGGCAAAGCCGGCGTCCGGGTTCAGGAAGGCGGCGGCCTCGGCGAGCGGCTCCAGCGCCGGGTCGGCGAACAGCTTGTCGGCCAGCGGCTCCAGGCCGGCTTCGCGGGCGATCAGGCCCTTGGTGCGGCGCTTCACCTTGTAGGGCAGGTAGAGGTCTTCCAGCTCCTGCTTGGTGGGCGCGGTGCGGATGGCGGCTTCCAGCTCGGGCGTGAGCTTGCCCTGCTCGGCAATGCTCTTGAGCACGGCCTCGCGGCGGTCCGCCAGCTCGCGCAGGTAGGCCAGCCGGGCTTCCAGCTCGCGCAGCTGGATGTCGTCCAGACCGTCGGTGGCTTCCTTGCGGTAGCGGGCGATGAAGGGGACGGTGGCCCCGCCGTCCAGCAGGTCGACGGCGGCTTGAACCTGGGCGGGCCGAACCTTCAGCTCGGCGGCGATCTGGGAAACGATAGGGTCCACAAACACAAAGGGCGCCTCTTGGACGGCGCCCTGATTGACACGAGAAGCCCGCATTCTGCCAAAGCGGGCCTGCGCGGCTGCGGCGTCAGCGCAGCGCAGCGCGCTGGCGCCAGCGCTCCTGGATGCCTTTGGCCACACCATTGGCCTGGATGATGCGCATGCCTTCGTTGAAGGCCGCCAGCATTTCGGCAGCCTGTGGGTGCTTCAACGAAAACGCCGTGTAGATGCCGAAAGCGCTCAGCTGCCCCACCACCTTGAACTGGCCGGCCAGGTCGGGGTGGCGCTTGAACAGCAGGCGGGCGTTGATGTCGGGCGCCAGCGTGTAGGCGGCGCGGCCGCGCAGCAGCAGCCGGAAGTTGTTCTCGTCGTGGCCGGTGACGACGCGCACGATGCGTGTGTTGCTGTCGAACACGGTGCCGTACTCGTAGCCGCGCGTCACCGCCACCTGCTGGCCCTCCAGGTCCTGCACCTGCAGGCTGCCCGCATGGGGGGTGGTGGCGTCGGCCCGGGCCCAGATCAAGAAGCGCTCCTCGAACATGGGCCGGGCCGGCCAACGGTAGTCGTTTTCGATGAGCGCGGTGCGTGTGGTGTTGAAGCAGGCCACCAGCGTGCCAGCCTGGGTGTGCGCCATGCAGCGCACATAGGGCAGGAGATCGAAGCGGGCCTGGACGCCGACGGCTGTGAATGCGGCCGCAACCAACTCCACGGTGAGGCCCTGGGCCCGGCCTTCGGCAGCGGCCGAGTAGGGATACCAATCGTCTTCGGCACCAATGACCACGGAGCGTGGCTGAGCCTCGACCTGGGCCCACGTCAGGCTCAGGCTGGGGATCAGCAACACATCACGCCTGCGCA
>JBBIVU010000312.1:0-2142 GCA_037439585.1 Roseateles sp.
GCGAGGTCTTCGTCACCGACGACGGCGCTGAAACCGACCTCGATCTCGGCCACTACGAGCGCTTCATCACGACGCGGATGAAGAAGGCCAACAACTTCACCACCGGGCAGATCTACATGTCGGTGCTGGAGAAGGAACGCCGCGGGGACTACCTCGGCAAGACCGTGCAGGTCATCCCGCACATCACCAACGAGATGCAGGAGTTCATCCGCCGCGGTGCCGGCCAGGGTACACCCGAGGCTGTGGACGTGGCCATCGTGGAGATCGGTGGCACGGTGGGCGACATCGAGTCGCTGCCCTTCCTTGAAGCAGCGCGCCAGATGAGCTTGAAGGCCGGCCCGACCAATGTCGCCTTCGTGCACCTGACCTACGTGCCGTGGATCGCTGCTGCCGGCGAGTTGAAGACCAAGCCCACGCAGCACACGGTGCAGAAGCTGCGCGAGATCGGCATCCAGCCCGACGCGCTGCTGTGCCGCGCCGACCGCCGCATCCCCGACGACGAGCGCGAGAAGATCTCCCTGTTCACGAACGTGCCCGAGTACGGCGTGATCTCGATGTGGGACGTGAACACCATCTACAAGGTGCCCCGCGTGCTGCACGAGCAGGGGCTCGACCAGCTCATCTGCACCAAGCTGCAGCTCAACACCAAGGCCGCCGACCTCAAGCGCTGGGACAACCTCGTGTTCGAGGTTGAGAACCCCAAGACCGAAGTCACCATCGCCATGTGTGGCAAGTACACCGACCTGTCGGATTCGTACAAATCGCTCAACGAGGCGCTGCGCCATGCTGGCATCCACAACCACGCCGGCGTGAAGATCGAGTACGTTGACAGCGAGACACTGACGCCCGAGACCGTCGACTCGCTCAGCGCATACGACGCCATCCTCGTGCCCGGCGGCTTCGGCAAGCGCGGTGTGGAAGGCAAGATCCTCGCCGCCCAATACGCCCGGGAACACAAGGTGCCCTACCTCGGCATCTGCCTGGGCATGCAGGTGGCCACCATCGAATACGCGCGCCACATGGCCGGCCTGGACGGCGCCAATTCCACCGAGTTCGAGCCCAACACACCACACCCTGTCATCGCCCTGATCGACGAGTGGCAGGACGCTGACGGCAGCATCCAGAGGCGTGACGCCAACTCCGACCTCGGCGGCACCATGCGCCTGGGCGCGCAAAGCTCCGACGTGAAGGCCGGCACGCTGGCGGCGGACATCTACGGCCCGGTCGTCACCGAGCGCCACCGCCACCGCTACGAGGCCAACGAGCATTACCTGGACCGCCTGCAGAAGGCCGGCCTGGTCATCTCCGCCATCACCCAACGCGAGAAGCTGACGGAGATGGTCGAGTTGCCGCGCGAGGTCCACCCCTGGTACGTGGGTGTGCAGTTCCACCCCGAGTTCAAGTCCACGCCCTGGGGCGGCCACCCGCTGTTCACGGCCTTCATCAAGGCGGCGCTGAACCACAAAAAGGACGCCTGACATGCGGCTCTGCGGCTTCGACGTTGGCCTCGACAAACCCTTCTTCCTGATCGCAGGCACCTGCTCCATCGAAGGGCTGCAGATGTCGCTGGACGTCGCCGGCCTGCTGAAGGAAACCTGCACCTTGCTCGGCATTCCGCTCATCTACAAGGGTTCGTTCGACAAGGCCAACCGGTCCTCTGGCACCACCAAGCGCGGCGTCGGCATGGAAGCCGGCCTGAAGATCCTGGACGAAGTGCGCCGCCAGACCGGCCTGCCTGTGCTCACCGACGTGCATGAGGCGGGCCAAGTGGCCGAAGTCGCCAGCGTGGTGGACGTGCTGCAGACGCCGGCCTTCCTGTGCCGCCAGACCGACTTCATCCGCGCCGTGGCGCAGAGCGGCAAGCCGGTCAACATCAAGAAGGGCCAGTTCCTCGCACCGTGGGACATGAAGAACGTCATCGACAAGGCCCGCGCCGCCGCACGCGAAGTGGGCCTGCCGGAAGACAGCTTCCTGGCGTGCGAGCGCGGCGTGAGCTTCGGCTACAACAACCTCGTGGCCGACATGACCAGTCTGGCCGAGATGCGCAACTCCGGCGCGCCGGTGGTGTTCGACGTCACCCACTCGGTCCAGAAGCCGGGTGGGCAGGGCACCAGCAGCGGCGGCGCCCGCGAGATGGTGCCG
>JBBIVU010000313.1:0-2126 GCA_037439585.1 Roseateles sp.
TTGACCGTGTATTCGCGATAGAAGCCGCGTGCCTGGCGGGGCAAGAGACGTTCTCGATTGCCGAACACCACGCCGTCCTTGGTGTAGGGAAACGGGCCGCCGGCGAAGATGAGCCGGTGGGTTTCCTGCGCCTGGGAGGGCAGTTCGCTCAGCGCAATTTCAGCCGGAGAAGACGTCGCGGCGGGCGGCCCATTGCTGGGCATGTCCTTGGCTTGCGCGCCTCCGGCAAGGCCGGTAAGCAGCAGGGCGGACAAGGCCGCCGAGGCGCTGGAGCGCGCCAGCCAAGAGAGCAAAAACACGGGTTTACCCTGCTTCGAAAACCAATATGGTACCGAAGCGACCCCAAAAGCTCAAGTCGACCCGGTGCTGGCGGGCGGGTCATTCACGCATGTGGGCATGTACTCACATGCTGTCAAGTGATTGATTTTTATGGCTTGTGACGCAGTCATGACGAAGTTTTCAGACTGAAAACTTCTGTCAATTGGGGGAGTCCGGGCGCTTTTGCCCGGCCGGTGA
The DNA here is from genome assembly GCA_037439585.1 of Roseateles sp. GTDB lineage: Bacteria > Pseudomonadota > Gammaproteobacteria > Burkholderiales > Burkholderiaceae_C > Pelomonas. The sequence continues at coordinate 517 of JBBIVU010000313.1, forward strand.
CCGGTGCCTCGGTGCCGCTCAGCTGCGCGCGGCGTTGGCATCCGCCACCGTGAGTGCGGTCATGTTGACGATGCGCCGCACGGTGGCTGACGGCGTCAGCACGTGCACCGGCTTGGCTGCGCCGAGCAGCACCGGGCCGATGGCGATGCCACCGCCGGCCGCTGTCTTGAGCAGGTTGTAGGAGATGTTGGCCGCGTCGATGTTGGGCAGCACCAGCAGGTTGGCTTCGCCCGTCAGCGGGCTGTGCGGCATGAGTTGCTTGCGGTAAGCCGCGTCCAGCGCGGTGTCGCCGTGCATCTCCCCGTCCACCTCCAGCCAGGGCGCCATCTGTTGAATCAGCGCCAGCGTGTCGCGCATCTTCACGGCCGACGGGCAGTTGCTGGTGCCGAAGTTGCTGTGTGAAAGCAGCGCGGCCTTGGGGGCCAGGCCGAAGCGGCACATTTCCTGAGCGGCCATGATGGTGATCTCGGCGAGCTGCTCGGCGGTGGGGTCGTAGTTGACGTGGGTGTCCACCAGCATGACCTGGCGGCCCGGCAGAATCAGCCCGTTCATGCAGGCATAGGTCTTGACGCCGGCGCGTTTGCCGATGACCTGGTCGATGTACTGCAGGTGGGTGGCGGTGGTGCCCCAGGTGCCGCACAGCATGCCGTCCACTTCGCCCTTGTGCAGCAGCATGCTGCCGATGAGCGTCAGGCGGCGGCGCATTTCGATCTTGGCGAGTTGCTGCGTGACGCCCTTGCGCTCGGTCATCTGCAGGTAGGTCTGCCAGTAGTCGCGGTAGCGGTGGTCGTTCTCGACGTTGACGACGTCGTAGTCGCGGCCCTGCTGCAGGCGCAGGCCGAAGCGCTCGCAGCGCTCGGCGATGACCTCCGGGCGGCCGATCAGGGTCGGGCGTGCCAGGCCTTCGTCCACGACGACCTGTGCCGCGCGCAGCACGCGCTCTTCCTCACCTTCGGCATAGGCCACGCGCTTGTTGGGTGCACGCTTGGCGGCGGTGAAGATGGGCTTCATCGTGTTGCCCGACGCGTAGACGAAGCTCTGCAGCTTCTCGCGGTACGCGTCCCAGTCCTGGATGGGGCGTGCGGCGACGCCCGAGTCGGCGGCGGCCTTGGCCACGGCCGGGGCGATGCGCATCATCAGCCGCGGGTCGAAGGGCTTGGGGATGAGGTATTCCGGGCCGAAGGAGAGCGTCGCGCCGGCGTACGCGGCGGCCACCACTTCGCTCTGCTCAGCCTGCGCCAGCTCGGCGATGGCCTGAACGGCCGCAATCTCCATCTCCACGTTGATGGTCGTGGCGCCCGAGTCCAGGGCGCCGCGGAAGATGTACGGGAAGCACAGGACGTTGTTGACCTGGTTGGGATAGTCCGTGCGGCCGGTGGCCATGATGGCGTCGTCTCGCACCGCTTTGACCTCTTCCGGCAGGATCTCCGGCGTGGGGTTGGCCAGCGCAAAGATCAGCGGCTTGGCGGCCATCGTCGCCACCATGTCGGCCTTGAGCACGCCGCCGGCGGACAGGCCCAGGAACACGTCAGCACCGGCAATGGCCTCGCGCAGCGTGCGCTGCGCGGTGGGCTGGGCAAAGCTGGCCTTGTCGGGGTCCATCAGCTCGG
>JBBIVU010000314.1:0-2122 GCA_037439585.1 Roseateles sp.
GCTCGTCCGACTCGCGGATGATGCGGATCACCTCGTCGATGTTCAGCAGCACCAGCTGCCGCCCTTCCAGCACGTGGATGCGGTCGTTCACGTGCGCCAGGCGGTGCTCGGTGCGGCGGCGCACCGTGGCCTGGCGAAAGCCCACCCACTCGGTCAACACCTCGCGCAGGCTCTTTTGCGTGGGTCGGCTGTCGGCGCCGATCATGGTCAGGTTGACCGGCGCGCTGCTCTCCAGGCTGGTGTGGGCCAGCAGGGTGTTGATCAGATCCTGCTGCTCCACCGTGCGGCTCTTGGGCTCGAAGACGATGCGCACCGCGGCGTCCTTGCTGGACTCGTCGCGCACGCCGTCCAGCACGGCCAGCACGCTGGCCTTGAGCTGCAGTTGCTCGGCCGACAGCGTCTTCTTGCCGGCCTTGACCTTGGGGTTGGACAGCTCCTCGATCTCTTCCAGCACCTTCTGCGCACTGGTGCCGTGGGGCAATTCGGTGACGACGAGCTGCCACTGGCCGCGGGCCAGGTCTTCAATCTTCCAACGGGCGCGCACCTTGAGGCTGCCCCGGCCCGAGGTGTAGGCAGCGCGGATCTCCTCCGGCGCGCTGATGAGCTGGCCGCCACCTGGGAAGTCCGGGCCCGGCAGCAGGTCGAACAGCGCGTCGTCCGGCAGGTGCTCGTCCTTCAGCAGCGCCACGGCAGCCGCGGCCACCTCGCGCAGGTTGTGGCTGGGGATCTCGGTGGCCAGGCCCACGGCAATGCCGCTGGCACCGTTGAGCAGCACCATGGGCAGGCGCGCCGGCAGCTCGGCAGGCTCCTGCTGGGTGCCGTCGTAGTTGAGGCGGAAGTCCACCGTGCCTTCGTCGATCTCGTCCAGCAGCAGCCGGGCGATGGGGGCCAACCGCGCTTCCGTGTACCGCATGGCAGCGGCGCCGTCGCCATCGCGGCTGCCGAAGTTGCCGTGGCCATCGATCAGCGGGTAGCGCAGCGAAAAATCCTGCGCCATGCGCACCAGAGCGTCGTACACCGATTGGTCGCCATGCGGGTGGAAGTTGCCCAGCACATCGCCCACCACCTTCGCGCCCTTGACCGGCTTGGCGCCGGAGTTGCCGCTCCAGCCCAGGCCCAGGCGCTGCATCGAGTACAGGATGCGCCGCTGCACGGGCTTCTGGCCGTCGGAGTAGGACGGCAGCGCACGACCCTTGACGACGCTGAGCGCGTATTCCAGGTAGGCCTGCTGCGCGTAGGCGGCCAGCGTCAGCGCGTTGTCGTCGCCGTTGGAGCCGCCATCCGTGGGCGGGGTGAAGTCGATGGTGGTCTGGGAGCTCATGGATGCAAGGTCAATCGCTGCGCGCGGGCCGGTTGGCTCTGCTGCAGCAGGGCCCAGTACAGCTCAAGGACGAGGTGCACGTGGGCCTGGGTTTCGTCGATGTCGGGCACGCGGTTGCCGGCGCGGCGCACGGCGCCTTCGCCGGCGTTCCAGGCCGCCAGGGCGGCATCGATGTGGCCGAAACGGCGGATCAGGTCGGCCAGCATGCGCGCGCCGGTGTGGATGTTGATGCGGGGCTCGATCAGGCGCGCGGCCTCGGCCGGCGTGGCGTAGCGGCTGGCCGTTTCGGGGGTGATCTGCATCAGGCCCGTCGCGCCACGGGGCGACACGGCGTTGCGCTGGTAGCCGGACTCGACGGCAATCACCGCCTTCAGCAGCTCGACGTCCACGCCCGTCCTCTCGGCGGCCTCGCGCACCCAGGGCTGCACGGCTTTCACCTCCGGGGCGATGTCCAGCCAGGTCAGCATCGTGGCGCCGGCGTCGGCCTTGCCGGGCACGCGCAGGGCGCCGCCGCCGCCCAGCACGGGGGCGTAGCGGGTGTCGAGCTTGCGGGGCGCGAAATGGGCCACGCCGGCCGCGTCCACGTAGCCCCACAGCTCCGCCCGCGCGGGCAAAGCCAGCGCCAGCAGCAGCACGGCCCACCACAGCTTCACACGCCCTCCTGGCCCAGCGCCACGCGGGCCTGGTACTCGCGGTCCAGCAAGGACATGACGATGAGCGAGTCGTAGCCGTCCGCGCCGTCGATGGTCACGCGCACACTCTCGCGCAGGCAACCTTCCTCGACAAAGCCTTCACTCTGGT
>JBBIVU010000315.1:0-2061 GCA_037439585.1 Roseateles sp.
CAGTGCCCCTTCCACACCAGCACGGCGCGCGCCGCCACGGCCAACCAGCGCTGGTGGCCCAACCAGCTCAACCTGGCCATCCTGCACCAGCACTCGCCCCGCGCCCACCCGATGGGTGGCCGCTTCGACTACGCCGAGGCCTTCAAGGGCCTGGACCTGGATGCCGTCGTGCAAGACCTGCACGCGCTGATGACCGACTCGCAGGACTGGTGGCCGGCGGACTACGGCCACTACGGCCCCTTCTTCATCCGCATGGCCTGGCACGCCGCCGGCACCTACCGCGTGCAGGACGGCCGGGGCGGTGGCGGCACGGGCAACCAGCGCTTCGCGCCGCTGAACAGCTGGCCCGACAACGGCAACCTCGACAAGGCCCGCCGCCTGCTGTGGCCCATCAAGCAGAAGTACGGCCGCAAGCTCTCGTGGGCCGACCTCTTCATCCTGACCGGCAACGTCGCCCTCGAATCCATGGGCTTCAAGACGCTGGGCTTTGGCGGCGGCCGCGAGGACATCTACGAGCCCGAGCTCGACATCGACTGGGGCCCCGAGGCGGCCTGGATGGGCGACGAGCGCTACAGCGGCAACCGCGAGCTGGCGCAGCCGCTGGCCGCCGTGCAGATGGGCCTGATCTACGTGAACCCCGAGGGGCCCAAAGGCAAGCCCGACCCGCTGGCCTCGGCGCGCGACATCCGCGAGACCTTCGCCCGCATGGGCATGAACGACGAGGAGACCGTGGCCCTGGTGGCCGGCGGCCACACCTTCGGCAAGGCCCACGGCGCGGGTGACGCCCGGCTGGTGGGCGCCGAGCCCGAAGCCGCCGACATCACCGAGCAGGGCCTGGGCTGGAGGAACCGCTACGCCAGCGGCATGGCCGGCCACACCATCACCAGCGGCCTGGAAGGCGCCTGGAAGCCCCACCCCACCACCTGGGACAACGGCTACTTCGACACCCTCTTCCAGTACGACTGGGAACTGACGACGAGCCCCGCCGGCGCACACCAGTGGCGGCCCAAGGGCGGCGCAGGCGCCGGCACGGTGGTGGACGCGCACGACCCCACCCGGTTCCACGCGCCCATGATGTCCACCGCCGACCTGGCCTTGCGCGTGGACCCGGCCTACGAGGCCATCTCGCGCCGCTTCCACGCGGACCCGGCCGCGTTTGCCGACGCCTTCGCCCGCGCCTGGTTCAAGCTCACGCACCGGGACATGGGCCCCGTGAGCCGCTACCTCGGCAAGCTCGTCCCCCAGGAAGAGCTGCTGTGGCAAGACCCGCTGCCGCAGCTGACCCACGCCCTCGTCGACGCGGCGGACATTGCCGCCCTCAAGGCGCAGATCCTGGCCACGGGCCTGACAACCGCCCAGCTGGTGGGCACCGCGTGGGCCTCGGCCGCCACCTTCCGCGGCAGCGACAAGCGCGGCGGCGCCAACGGGGCGCGCATCCGCCTCGCGCCGCAGAAGGACTGGGCCGTGAACCAGCCGGCCGAACTTGCCGGCGTGCTGGCGCAGCTGGAAGCCGTGCAGCAGCAGTTCAACGCCTCGGCCGGCGGCGGCAAGCAGGTGTCGCTGGCCGACCTCATCGTGCTCGCTGGCAGCGCCGCCGTGGAGGCAGCCGCCCGGCACGCCGGCGTGGACGTGACCGTGCCCTTCCACCCCGGCCGCACGGACGCCACGCAGGCGCAGACCGACGTGGCCTCCTTCGCCGCGCTGGAGCCGCGCGCCGACGGTTTCCGCAACCACCTGGCACCCGGCCTGCCCGAGGCCGCCGCCGCCGAGCTGCTGGTGGACAAGGCCCAGCTGCTGCAGCTCTCGGCCCCCGAGATGGCCGTGCTGGTGGCCGGCCTGCGCGTGCTGGGCGCCAACACCGGCGGCAGCCCGCACGGTGTGTTCACCCACCGGCCGGGCGTGCTGAGCAACGACTTCTTCGTGAACCTGCTGGACATACGCACCCAGTGGCGCCGGGCCGGCGACGTGCTCGAAGGTGTGGACCGCAGCACCGGCCAGCGCCGCTGGACGGCCACCGTGGCCGACCTCGTCTTCGGCTCCAACGCGCAGCTGCGCGCACTG
>JBBIVU010000316.1:0-2026 GCA_037439585.1 Roseateles sp.
GGCCGCCCAGGCGGCCACGGTCGGCCGGGTGATCGGGCTGGTGCCCGAGTTGAAGCACTCCACGTACCACGCCGCCATCGGTCTGCCGCTGGAGGACCGGTTCGTGCAGACCGTCCAGGCGCACCACCACACGCGCACCCAGCCACTCATCGTGCAGTCCTTCGAACTCGCCAACCTCAAGGTCTTGCGTGACAAGCTGGGGCGCCGCGAGGGCCTGCGGCTCATGCAGCTGGTGGGTGCACCCGACATGCCCACGGTGGACAGCATGGCCGCCGGCAAGCCGCAGCGGTTCGAGTCGGTGCTGACGCCCGAGGGCCTGAAGGCGCTGGCCGGACATGTCGACGTGCTCGCGCCGCCCACCCGTCTGCTCATCCCCTGGGACGCGGCTCAGCGCCAGTTGGCACCCACGCGCCTGATCGGCGACGCACACGCCGCCGGCCTGCAGGTGCACACCTGGACGCTGCGGCCCGAGAACCGCTTCATGGCCGCGAACTTCCGCAGTGACGCTGGTGAAAACGCCCGCCATGAGGCCGGCGCCATCGCCGAGGCCCGCAGCTTCATTGCCGCGGGGGTTGACGGCTTCTTTGCCGACGACCCGGCGCTGGCCCGCAAGGCTGTGGGCTGAGCCGCTGCCCGACGGGGCCAGGTGCTTGCACCGCGCCCCGCTGGTCAAGCCGGTGCCGGCGGGGCCCATGAAGTGCCCACTGCCGAGGCCCCGCGAGGCCCGTCACGCACGGCGACCGACCTGAGCACTTCTGGTGCGGGACGGCCCGCTCACACCGTGGCGCACAGGCCGTCGGCGCGCGGGTCGGCGGCGCCTTCCAGCCGGCCGTCCGGGTGCACGCAGACCGCGCCGGCGTGGCCCATCATGTCCTCCCACGGGCCCACCACCGCGACGTCGTGGCCGCGTTCGCGCAGCTCGGCCACCAGCGCCGGGTCGAAACGCGACTCCAGCTTGAGGTTGGTGCTGTCCTCGCCCCAGGTGCGGCCCAGCAGCCAGCGCGGCGCGCTGACCGCGGCCTGCAGGTCCTGCCCGAAGAGCACGTGGCGGGTGAACACGGCGGCCTGCGTCTGCGGCTGGCCCTCGCCGCCCATGGTGCCGTAGGCCAGCGTGCGGCCGTCGGCCAGGCGGGCCAGCGCCGGGTTCAGCGTGTGGAAGGGCAGACGGCCCGGCGCCAGCGCGTTGGGGCCCGGTGTGAGCGTGAAGCTGGCGCCGCGGTTCTGCCAGTTCACGCCGCTCTCGGCCAGCACCACGCCGCTGCCGAACTCCCAGTAGATGCTCTGGATGTAGCTGACCACGCGGCCCTGCGCGTCGGCCGCGCCCATCCAGATGGTGTCGCCCGGCAGCGCCGGCGTGGGCCAGGGCGCGGCGCGCAGCGGGTCCAGGTGCTGGGCCTCGTCGGCGAGGCTGGCCGGCTGCAGGAAGGCCGCCGGGTCGTCGCCCCGCGCAGCCATCGCAGCGGGGTCGCCCACATGCGCGTTGCGCCAGCCGAACGCGCGCTTGGTGCACTCCACCAGCCCGTGCAGGTGGGCCGCGCTGTCGGCCGCCACCGGCCCATGCTGCTCGCAGAAGCGCTCGAACAGGCCCAGGATGGCCAGCGAGGCCACGCCCTGCGTGGGCGGCGGCTGGTTGTAGACCCGGCCCACGCGCAGCTCCACCGACAGCGGCGCCACGCGCGCGGCGCGGCAGGCCTGCAGGTCGGCCAGGCGCAGCGGGCTGCCCACGGCCTCCAGGTCGCGCGCCAGGCTGCGGGCCAGGTCGCCGCGGTAGAAGTCGTCCAGCCCGGCCTCGGCCAGCGGCGCCAGCGTGGCCGCCAGGCGCGGATTGGCCAGGGTGTCGCCCAGCCGCGGCAGGCCGCGCGGCGCGAAGGTTTCGGCGAAGCCGGGCACGGCCCGGCACTCGGCCCATTTGGCCGCCGTGAGGCCCACCTGCGAGCGCGTGACGGGCACGCCCTCGCGGCCATGGCGCATCGCATCGTGCAGCAGCCGCGCCAGCGGCAGCTGCCGGCCCCAGGGCGCCGCCACG
>JBBIVU010000317.1:0-1987 GCA_037439585.1 Roseateles sp.
TGTTGTCGGCCATGCCGAAGTCCACGCAGCGGTGCTCGACGAACATGTCCCATTCCTCGAAGCTGCCTTCGTCGAACAGCAGTTCCAGCCGCTCGCGAGCGGTGAGCTTGCCCTTGGCGTGCTGCGCGGCGATGCGCTTCTCGCCCCCGCCGAGCCGCGCGAGGGCGCGCTTGGCTTCGAGTGCTTGCAGGATGTCATGCATGGTGGTGAACCTTCAGAACGGGAAATTGATCTCCACGCCATTGCCGGCGGGGTCGGAGAAGAAGAATTGGTGCTGCCCGGTCACGCTGGAGCGCTCCTCTTGGAAACGCACGCCAGCACGGCTCAGGTGCTCGGCCGTGGCGACGGGATCGACACCGGAAAATGCGATGTGGTCAAACGTGGTCGGCGCATCCGGTCTCGCGGGCAGGCGCAACGCCTCACCCGGCCTCTGCTCGGACAGATGCAGCACCGGCTGCTCGCCGGCGTAAAGCCAGTAGCCCCGGCTCTGGAAAGCCGGCCGGTGGCCGGATTGCAGGCCGAGCACGTCCCGGTAAAAGTCGTGCAGTTCACGCAGCAGGTCGACTGGCGCACGCAGGTTGATGTGGTTGAGTCCGGTGATCATGCAGGGCTCCGGAAGCAGCTGAGCAACTGTCGCGCAGCGGCCGACGCCGGGAGACAGCCCGCATGGACGGCAGCGCTGACCGTGTCCAGTTGCTCATGCACGCCTGGATGGGTGACAAAGGCCTGCTTCAGGCCAGACTGGATGCGTTCCCACATCCACGCCAGCGACTGCTCGCGCCGCTTGACGCCCCAGGCGCCGCTGGCCTGGCGCTCGGCGCGCAGTGCGGTCAACGCGTCCCACACCGGCGCAATGCCGTTGGATTTCAGTGCGCTGACCTTGAGCACACGCTGCGTGGCGTGCGCATGCGTGGGCAGCAGCCGCAGCGCCGAGGTGATCTGGGCCTGGGCTCGCGTTGCCGCAGCGTCGTCCAGGTCGGCCTTGTTGATGACGACGAGATCGGCCAGCTCCATGACACCCTTCTTGATGGCCTGCAAGTCGTCGCCCGCGTTGGGCAGTTGCAGCAGCAGGTAGAGGTCAGTCATGCCGGCCACGGCGGTTTCGCTCTGGCCCACGCCCACCGTCTCGACGATGACGACGTCAAACCCCGCCGCCTCGCACAGCAGCAGCGCCTCGCGCGTCTTCTCGGCCACGCCGCCCAGCGTGCCGCTGCTGGGGCTGGGGCGGATGAAGGCGCGGGTGTCCATGGAAAGCTTTTCCATGCGCGTCTTGTCGCCCAGGATGGCGCCACCAGACAGGCTGCTGGACGGGTCCACCGCCAGCACCGCGACGCGGTGGCCATGCTCGAGCAGAAAGGCCCCGAAGGCTTCGATGAAAGTGCTTTTGCCCACGCCCGGCACGCCCGAAATGCCCAGGCGCAGCGCACGGCCGGTGGCCGGCATCACCTCGGTGAGCAGCGCGTCGGCCTGTTCGCGATGATCGGACCGCGTCGACTCGACCAGCGTGATGGCCTTGGCCAGCGCGCGGCGCTCGCCGGCCAGGACCCCGGGCGCCAGGTTCAAGCCACCACTCCGGCGACCTGCGCCTTGATGGCCTCCAGCACACCCTTGGCGCTGGCAGGGATGGGCGTGCCCGGACCGTAGATGCCCTTGACGCCGGCGTCGTACAGGAAGCTGTAGTCCTGCTGCGGGATCACGCCACCGACGAAGACGATGATGTCGTCGGCACCCTGCTTCTTCAGCTCCGCGATGATGGCCGGCACCAGCGTCTTGTGGCCGGCTGCGAGCGTGGACACCCCCACGGCGTGCACGTCGTTCTCGATGGCCTGGCGGGCGCATTCCTCGGGCGTCTGGAACAGCGGGCCCATGTCCACGTCGAAGCCCAGGTCGGCAAAGGCGGTGGCCACCACCTTGGCGCCGCGGTCATGGCCGTCCTGGCCCAGCTTGCTGATCATCACGCGCGGGCGGCGGCCCTGCGCTTCGGCAA
>JBBIVU010000318.1:0-1827 GCA_037439585.1 Roseateles sp.
ATGGCGACACCACGCACGGTCGGGCGGATGCCCTTCCAGCGGATGGCACCGGCCTTGCCGTACTGGCGCAGGCTGTGCTCTTCGTTCGACACTTCGCCGATGGTGGCGCGGCAGTCGATGTGGATCTTGCGAACTTCACCCGAGCGCAGGCGAACCTGCGCGTAGATGCCTTCGCGGGCCATCAGCGTGACCGATGCGCCGGCGGAACGCGCGATTTGCGCACCCTTGCCAGGCAGCATTTCCACGCAGTGGATGATGGAACCCACGGGGATGTTGCGGATGGGCAGCGTGTTGCCGGCCTTGATCGGCGCTTCGGCACCCGACAACAGCGTGGCACCGGCTTCAACGCCACGGGGGGCGATGATGTAGGTGCGCTCGCCGTCGGCGTAGCACAGCAGGGCGATGTGGGCCGTGCGGTTCGGGTCGTACTCGATGCGCTCGACCTTCGCCGGGATGCCGTCCTTGTTGCGCACGAAGTCGACCACGCGGTAGTGGTGCTTGTGACCACCGCCCTTGTGGCGCATCGTGATGTGGCCGTTGTTGTTGCGGCCGGACTGCTGCTTCTGCGGCTCGAGCAGCGAAGCTTCGGGCGCGCCCTTGTGCAGGTGCGCATGCACCACCTTGACGACGCCACGGCGGCCGGGCGAGGTCGGCTTGACTTTGACGATGGCCATTACGCGGCCTCCCCGGAGAAGTTGAGCTCCTGGCCCGGCTTCAGCGACACGTACGCCTTCTTGACGTGGTCGCGGCGGCCGATGGAACGGCCGAAGCGCTTGACCTTGCCCTTTTGCGTCACGGTCGAGACCGACTTGACCTCGACCTTGAACATCAGCTCGACGGCCGCCTTGATCTCGGGCTTGGTCGCGTCGCGCAGCACCTTGAACAGCACCTGGTTGCTCTTCTCGGCAGCGGCCGTGGCCTTCTCGGACACGATGGGCGCCACCAGCACCTGGGCCAGACGGCCCTCGTCGAATTTCACGGCGCTCATGCGAACATCTCCTTGAGCTGCTCCATCGCCGCCTTGGTCACCAGCACCTTCTTGTAGAAGACGAGGGACAGCGGATCGGCGTAACGCGGCTCCACCACCAGCACGTTGGCCAGGTTGCGCGAGGCCAGCGCGAGGTTGTCGTCGACCTGGTCGGCGATCACCAGCACCGAGTCCAGGCCCATGGCCTTGAACTTCTGGGCCAGCAGCTTGGTCTTGGGCGCTTCGACCTTGATCGAGTCGACCACGGCGACGCGGCCTTCGCGGGCCAGCTGCGAGAAGATGGCGGCCATGCCGGCGCGGTACATCTTCTTGTTGACCTTCTGCGTGAAGTTCTCTTCCGGCGAGTTCGGGAAGATGCGACCGCCCCCGCGCCACAGCGGCGAGGAGGTCATGCCGGCGCGAGCGCGGCCGGTGCCCTTCTGGCGGAACGGCTTCTTCGTCGAGTGCTTCACCTCGGCGCGGTCGAGCTGGGCACGGGTGCCCTGGCGCGCGTTGGCCTGGTAAGCGACGACGACCTGATGGACGAGCGCCTCGTTGTAGTCACGCGCGAACACGGTGTCCGGCGCGTCGACCTTGGCGGTGGCCTGGCCCTGTTCGTTCAGGAGCTCGAGTTGCATCACTGGGCTCCCTTCTTGACCTTGACCTTCACGGCCGGGCGCACGACCACGTGGCCGTTCTTCGCACCCGGAACGGCGCCGCGCACGAGCAGCAGCGAACGCGCTTCGTCGACGCGGACGACGTCGAGGTTCTGCACCGTCTTCGTCACGTCGCCAAGGTGGCCGGACATCTTCTTGCCCGGGAACACGCGGCCCGGGTCCTGCGCCATCGAGATCGAGCCC
>JBBIVU010000319.1:0-1683 GCA_037439585.1 Roseateles sp.
CTTGCCCATGATGGCAGCCTCGGTGAGCACGCGGGTCGTTTCCTGGAAGGACGCAGCCGAGATGAAAGAGTCGGTGGACAAGGACGCCTTCGTGATACCCAGCAGCACATCGGCGTGGGTGGCAATCAGCTTGCCCTCCTTGCGCATGCGGTCGTTCGTGTCCAGCAACTCCGAGCGCTCAACCTGCTCATTCAGGATGTAGTGCGTGTCACCCGGGTTGGTGATGACCACGCGACGCAGCATCTGGCGAACGATCACCTCGATGTGCTTGTCGTTGATCTTCACACCCTGGAGTCGGTACACGTCCTGGACTTCGTCGACGATGTAGCGCGCCAGTTCCTCGATGCCGAGCAGGCGCAGGATGTCCTGCGGGTCTGCTGCGCCGTCGACGATCAGCTCGCCGCGGTTGACCACCTGGCCTTCGTGCACCAGGATGTTCTTTTCCTTGGGCACGAGTTCCTCGTGGGCCTTGCCATCCGGGTCGGTGATTTGCAGGCGGATCTTGCCCTTGGTCTCCTTGCCGAACGACACGGTGCCGGTCTGCTCGGCCAGCACGCCGACGTCCTTGGGCGAGCGGGCTTCGAAGAGCTCGGCCACACGCGGCAGACCGCCGGTGATGTCACGCGTCTTCTGGCCTTCGACCGGGATGCGGGCGAGCACTTCACCGGGCAGCAGCTCCTGGCCGTCGCGGATCTGGATCAGCGCACCGACCTGGAAGCCGATGGCCACCGAGTGGTCGGTGCCGGGAATCTTGACCTCGTGGCCTTGCGCGTCCAGCAGCTTGACCTGCGGGCGAACGATCTTGGCAGCGCCGCGGCGCTTCGGGTCGATCACGACCAGGGTCGACAGACCGGTCACTTCGTCCACCTGCTTGGCGACAGTCACGCCTTCCTCGACGTTCTCGAACTTCGCCTGGCCGGCGAATTCCGTGATGATCGGGCGGGTCAGCGGGTCCCAGTTCGCGAGCACCAGGCCTGCCTTGATGACTTGGCTTGCCTTGATGTTCAGCACGGCGCCGTAAGGCACCTTGTGGCGCTCCCGCTCGCGGCCATGCGGGTCGGAGATGATGATTTCGCCGGAACGGGAAATCACCACCAACTCGCCCTTGCCGTTGGTGACGTAGCGCATCGTGGCATTGAAGCCGATGATGCCGTCCGACTTGGCTTCGACGCTTGACGCCACTGCAGCGCGCGATGCAGCGCCGCCGATGTGGAAGGTCCGCATCGTCAGCTGCGTGCCGGGTTCGCCGATCGACTGCGCGGCGATGACGCCCACCGCTTCACCGGTGTTGACCAAGCCGCCGCGGCCGAGGTCACGGCCGTAGCACTTGGCGCACAGGCCAAAGCGCGTGCCGCAGGTGAGCGGCGTGCGGACCTTGATCTCGTCAACGCCGGCCTGTTCGAGCACGTCCAGCGTGTCTTCGTCCAGCATGTTGCCGGCAGCCAGCAGCGGTGCCTGTGTTTCGGGGTGCACCACGTCGATCGCGGTCACGCGGCCGAGCACGCGGTCGCGCAGCGATTCAATGACTTCACCGCCTTCAACCAGGGCGCGCATGGCCATGCCGTTGTCGGTGCCGCAGTCGTCCTCAATGACCACCAAGTCTTGCGTCACGTCCACCAGACGGCGGGTCAGGTAGCCGGAGTTCGCGGTCTTCAGCGCCGTGTCCGCCAGGCCCTTACGGGC
>JBBIVU010000320.1:0-7562 GCA_037439585.1 Roseateles sp.
CCAGCGGCACCAGCGGACGCAGGTCCGGCGGCAGCACGGGCAGCACATCCAGCACCATCCAGTTCGGCTTGATGCCGGACTTCTTGAAGGCTTCCATGACCTTCAGGCGCTTGGAGTTCTTCTTGACCTTGAGTTCGGAGCCGGTCATGTCGTTGCGCAGGCGATCGATCTCGATGTCGAGATCCATCTCCTCCAGCAGCTTCTTGATGCCCTCGGCGCCCATCAGCGCGATGAACTCGTCACCAAACTCGATGCGCTTGGCGTCGTAGTCGTCCTCGCTCATGATCGAGAACTTCTTCAGCGGGGTCATGCCCGGGTCGACGACGACATAGGCTTCGAAGTACAGCACGCGCTCGATGTCGCGCAGCGTCATGTCGAGCACCAGGCCCAGACGGCTCGGCAGGCTCTTCAGGAACCAGATGTGCGCGCACGGCGCGGCCAGGTCGATGTGGCCCATGCGGTCACGGCGGACCTTGGTCTGGGTCACTTCGACGCCGCACTTCTCGCAGATGACACCGCGGTGCTTGAGGCGCTTGTACTTGCCGCACAGGCACTCGTAGTCCTTGATCGGGCCAAAGATCTTGGCGCAAAACAGGCCATCGCGCTCAGGCTTGAAGGTGCGGTAGTTGATGGTCTCGGGCTTCTTCACCTCGCCGAACGACCAGCTGCGGATCTTTTCCGGAGAGGCCAGGCCGATCTTGATGGCATCGAAATGCTCATCGGGGGTGAATTGCTTGAAAAGGTCGAGTAGTCCCTTCATGCATCTGCTCCTTAATTGCGTTCCAGTTCAATGTCGATGCCCAAGGAGCGAATTTCCTTGACCAGCACATTGAACGATTCGGGCATGCCCGCTTCGATGGCGTGTTCGCCCTTGACTATGGACTCGTACACCTTGGTACGACCGTTCACGTCGTCGGACTTGACTGTCAGCATTTCCTGCAGGATGTAGGACGCGCCGTAGGCCTCGAGCGCCCAGACTTCCATTTCGCCGAAACGCTGGCCGCCGAACTGCGCCTTGCCGCCCAGCGGTTGCTGCGTGACGAGCGAGTACGGGCCGGTCGAACGGGCGTGCATCTTGTCGTCCACCAGGTGGTGCAGCTTCAGCACGTGCATGTAGCCGACCGTGACCGGGCGCTCGAACTGCTCGCCGGTACGGCCGTCGCACAACCAAGCCTGGGTGCGAGTGGCAGTCAACCCCTTCTTGGCAGCAATGTCGTCCGGGTAGGCCAGCTTCAGCATGGCCCGGATTTCCTCTTCCTTGGCACCATCGAAGACCGGCGTCGCGAAAGGCACGCCCTTGGCGAGGTTGGAGGCCATTTCCAGCACTTCGGCGTCCGTCAACTCGTCGATGTTCTCGGTCTTGCCGCCGCTCTGGTTGTAGAGCTCGTCGAACAGCTTGCGCAGCTCAGCCACCTTGGCCTGCTGCTGCAGCATGTCGCCGATGCGCTGGCCAATGCCCTTGCCGGCCCAGCCCAGGTGCACTTCCAGCACCTGACCCACGTTCATCCGCGACGGAACGCCCAGCGGATTCAGCACGATGTCGGCAGGCGTGCCGTCAGCCATGTAGGGCATGTCTTCGATCGGCGTGACCTTGGACACCACGCCCTTGTTGCCGTGACGGCCGGCCATCTTGTCGCCAGGCTGCAGGCGGCGCTTGACGGCCAGGTAGACCTTGACCATCTTCAACACACCGGCGGGCAGCTCGTCGCCCTGCGTCAGCTTCTTGCGCTTCTCTTCGAAGGCGAGATCGAAGCTGTGGCGCGTCTGGTCCAGCGCGTTCTTGATGCTTTCCAGCTGGTTGGCGATGTCTTCCTCGGCCGGACGCACGTCGAACCAGTGGAACTTCTCAACCGAAGCCAGGTAATCCTTGGTGATGACCGTGCCCTTGGCGATCTTCTGCGGACCACCGTTGGCCACGCGGCCCACCAGCAGCTTCTCGATACGGTCGAAGGCGTCGGCCTCGACGATGCGCAGCTGGTCGTTCAGGTCCAGGCGATAGCGCTTCAGCTCGTCGTCGATGATCTGCTGGGCGCGCTTGTCGCGCTGGATGCCTTCACGGGTGAAGACCTGCACGTCGATGACGGTGCCGCTCGTGCCCTGGTCGACGCGCAGCGACGTGTCCTTCACGTCCGAAGCCTTCTCGCCGAAGATGGCGCGCAGCAGCTTCTCTTCCGGCGTCAGCGTGGTTTCGCCCTTGGGCGTGACCTTGCCCACCAGCACGTCGCCCGGGTTCACTTCGGCACCGATGTAGACGATGCCCGACTCGTCCAGACGGCCGAGCTGCTGCTCGGACAAGTTAGGGATGTCGCGGGTGATTTCTTCCGAACCCAGCTTGGTGTCACGCGCGTTGACGACCAGTTCCTCGATGTGGATCGAGGTGTAGCGGTCTTCGGCGATGACGCGTTCCGAGATCAGGATCGAGTCTTCGAAGTTGTAGCCGTTCCACGGCATGAACGCGACCAGCATGTTCTGGCCCAGGGCCAGTTCACCGATGTCGGTGGAGGCGCCGTCGGCAATGATGTCCTCGGCCGCCACCTTGTCGCCCCGGCGCACGATCGGGCGCTGGTGGATGTTGGTGTTCTGGTTGGAACGCTGGTACTTGATCAGGTTGTAGATGTCGACACCGACTTCGCCGGCCACCGTCTCGTTGTCGTTCACACGAATCACGATGCGGTTGGTGTCGACGTAGTCCACGATGCCGCCACGGCGCGCGGCCACGACGGTGCCCGAGTCCTTGGCCGCCACGCGTTCCACGCCCGTGCCGACCAGCGCCTTTTCGGGGCGCAGCACCGGCACGGCCTGACGCTGCATGTTGGCGCCCATCAGCGCGCGGTTCGCGTCGTCGTGCTCCAGAAAGGGCACCAGCGAAGCCGCGACCGACACGATCTGTGTCGGCGCCACGTCCATGTACTGGATGCGCTCGGGCGAGGTCAGCACCGATTCGCCGTTTTCACGGGCGGAGACCAGCTCGTCGGTCAGCTCGCCGCTGGCGTTCAGCGTCGCATTGGCCTGGGCGATGACGTACTTGCCTTCCTCAATGGCGGACAGGTAGTCGATCTGGTCGGTGACCTTGCCGTCCACCACACGACGGTACGGCGTCTCCAGGAAGCCGTACTCGTTCAGCTGTGCGTACAGCGCCAAGGAGTTGATCAGACCGATGTTCGGGCCTTCCGGGGTTTCGATCGGGCACACGCGGCCATAGTGGGTCGGGTGCACGTCACGAACTTCGAAGCCTGCGCGCTCGCGGGTCAAACCGCCCGGGCCCAGAGCGGAAACGCGACGCTTGTGCGTGATTTCCGACAGGGGGTTGGTCTGGTCCATGAACTGCGACAGCTGCGACGCACCGAAGAACTCTTTCAGCGCCGCAGAGATCGGCTTGGAGTTGATCAGGTCGTGCGGCATCAGGGCTTCGGTCTCGGCCTGGCCCAGACGTTCCTTGACGGCCTTCTCGATACGAGCCAGACCCGAGCGGTACTGGTTCTCGGCCAGTTCACCGACGCAGCGAACTCGACGGTTACCCAGGTGGTCGATGTCGTCCACTTCGCCGCGGCCATTGCGCAGCTCGACCAGGATCTTGACGACGTCCAGGATGTCCTCGTTGGACAGGTTCATGTTGCCTTCGGGCGTGTCACGGCCGACACGCGCGTTGAACTTCATGCGGCCGACGCGGCTCAGGTCGTAGGTGTCGGTGCTGTAGAACAGGCGGTTGAACAGCGCTTCGACGGCATCTTCCGTCGGCGGCTCGCCTGGGCGCATCATGCGGTAGATGGCGACACGGGCGGCCAGCTGCGTCTCGGTCTCGTCAGACGCCAGCGTCTGCGAGATGTAGGCGCCTTCGTCCAGCTCGTTCGTGAACAGGCACTGGATGTCCTTGACGCCGGCCTGGCGCAGCTTCTTCAGCAGCGCGTCGGTCAGTTCGTCGTTGGCCTTGGCGATGATCTCGCCGGTGTCGGCGTCGATCATGTTCTTGGCCAGCACGCGGCCGACCAGGAAGTCTTCCGGCACCGAGATGTGCTGCGTGCCGGACTGCTCCAGCTGGCGCACGTGACGGGCGGTGATGCGCTTGTCCTTCTCGACGATGACGGCGCCGCTCTTGTCGACGATGTCGAAGCGGGCGACTTCACCCTTCAGGCGGTCGGCCACGAATTCGAGCTGCGCGCCGACGTCCATCAGGCGGAAGTTGTCGAACACGAAGAAGTGGGCCAGGATCTGCTCGGGGTTCAGGCCGATGGCCTTGAGCAGGATCGTGACCGGCATCTTGCGGCGGCGGTCGACGCGGAAGTACAGGATGTCCTTCGGGTCGAACTCGAAATCCAGCCAGGAGCCGCGGTAGGGAATGATGCGGGCACTGAACAGCAGCTTGCCGGACGAGTGCGTCTTGCCCTTGTCATGCTCGAAGAACACGCCCGGCGAACGGTGCAGCTGCGACACGATGACGCGCTCGGTGCCGTTGACAATGAAGGAACCGTAGTCGGTCATCAGGGGCACTTCGCCCATGTAGACCTCCTGCTCCTTGATCTCCTTGACGGTCTTCGCCTGGGGCGACTCACGGTCGTAGATGATCATCTGCAGGCGCGCACGCACGGCGGCTGCGTAGGTCAACCCCCGCTGTTGGCACTCACGGGTGTCGAACGGCGGCTTGGCGATGTTGAACTCGAGGAACTTCATCTCGACGAAACCGTTGTGCGAAACAATCGGGAACGCCGAAAGGAAGGCCGCCTGCAGGCCTTCAGGCTTGCGTTTGGCGGGGGCCACGTCCTTCTGCAGGAAGGCCACGTAGCTGTCCTTCTGCATCGTGAGCAGGTAAGGAACGTTGAGAACGCTCTCGCGCTTGCCGAAGCTCTTGCGGATCCGCTTGCGCTCGGTATAGCTGTAGGGGGTTGCTTGCGCCATAAACACTCCGTGTCGAGTGCGCTCCCGGCCGTGGAACGCACTGCGTCGGCGACTGGCTGGCTCGCGCGCCCAGAACGGGCGGCTGCCTAGCTTGGTGGTTGGCCACTACCAACCGCTGGCGGACAACTCGGGCGTTGCACCCAAGTCCGACCAAACTGGTTCTCTGCAGTCGGATCAGAGAACACGTGAAATAACCGCGCATCATACCGTGCGCGGTTATTTCAGCTGTTCTCCACGGGACAAACCCGCACAGACGAAAAAAGGGGAAGCCCGAAGGCAACCCCTTTCTTTGAATCCGGACATGCCGAATTCGACGACGGGCGCGAGGCCCGTCGCCTGAATTACTTCAGCTCAGCCTTGGCGCCGGCTTCGACCAGCTTCTTGACAGCGGCTTCAGCGTCGGCCTTGGAGATGCCTTCCTTGACGTTCTTCGGAGCGCCGTCAACCAGGTCCTTGGCTTCCTTCAGACCCAGGCCCGTGATTTCGCGGACAGCCTTGATGACGCCGACCTTCTGGGCGCCAGCGTCGGTCAGCACGACGTTGAACTCGGTCTTCTCTTCAGCGGCGGCAGCAGCGCCGCCAGCAGCGCCACCGGCGGCCGGAGCAGCCATCGAAGCGGCGGACACGCCGAACTTCTCTTCAATTGCCTTGACCAGGTCGTTCAGTTCCAGAACGGACATGCTGTCCAGGGCGGTCAGGAAAGCGTCTTTATCGAATGCCATGATTAATTCCTAAAAAACAGATGGTTTGCGTGTGAACGCGTTGTTCGTCGATCAGGCTGCGGCCGGGGCTTCGGCGGCGGCTTCAGCAGCCACAGCACCTTCACCACGCTTTGCAGCCAGGGCAGCCAGCACGGCCGCAGTGCGTTGCACCGGCGACAGCAGCAGGCCTGCGATTTGCGACAGCAGGACTTCCTTGGACGGGACGGAGGCCAAAGCCTTCACACCATCGACGTCCAGAGCCTTGCCACCGTAGGCACCACCCTTGATGACGAGCTTGTCGTTGGTCTTGGCAAAGTCAGCGATGACTTTGGCAGCAGCGACAGCGTCTTCCGAAAAGCCGTAGATCAGCGGACCGACCATGCTCTCCGCAGCAGCCTCGAACGGGGTGCCGGCGACAGCACGACGCGCCAGGGTGTTCTTCAGCACGTGAAGATACACACCTTGGGCACGCGCGGTGACGCGCAGCTTGTTCAGGGCTTCAACGGTGAGGCCACGGTACTCGGCCAGCGCCAACGTCTGCGACTTGGCAGCTTGCGCTGCGACGTCGGAGACAACGACTGCCTTCTCGTTGCGATTGAGACTCAAGGTCTACTCCTCACATTTGCCCCCTCAGCCTTGCGGCTTCGAGAGCGCCAGGGATTCAGCGACCATCTGTCAGGAAACCCGTCCCGATCGCTCGGGACGGCAAACCCTTCAGCGGGACCGCCATCTGCGTTGGTTCTCAGCCTTGCGGCGTTGATTTAAGGGGTCTCCACCAACGGTCTTGGATGACGCGCAGCTTTGGAGAACCCAAAGCTACGCCCCACCAATCTTGTCGCCCAGGGCCAGACTCGCCCCAGGCAGATTCAGTGACTCAGGCCGCGAGGGCCTGAAGTCGCGCTCAGGCGGCGTTGGCCTGGGCGTTGATCGACGCGATTTCGACGCGGGCGCCGACGCCCATGGTCGATGACACGGCGACCTTGCGCAGGTAGATGCCCTTGCTCGACGCCGGCTTGGCCTTGTTCAGGGCCTCGATCAGCGCGCGCAGGTTGCCTTCCAGCTTGTCGGTGTCGAACGAGCGACGGCCGAGGGTGCCGTGGATGATGCCGGCCTTGTCGACGCGGAACTGGACCTGACCCGCCTTGGCGTTCTTGACGGCCGTGGCGACGTCGGGCGTGACGGTGCCGACCTTGGGGTTCGGCATCAGGCCACGCGGACCCAGGATCTGACCCAGGGTACCGACGACGCGCATGGTGTCGGGCGAGGCGATGACCACGTCGAAGGGCATGTCGCCCGCCTTGACGCGCTCGGCCAGGTCTTCCATGCCGACGACGTCAGCGCCGGCGGCGCGGGCTTCTTCAGCCTTGGCACCTTGGGCGAACACGGCGACGCGCTTGGTCTTGCCGGTGCCGTTGGGCAGCACGACGGCGCCACGAACCACTTGGTCCGACTTCTTGGCATCGATGCCGAGCTGCACGGCCACGTCGATAGACTCATCGAACTTGGCAGTGGCCAGGCTCTTGACCAGGTCCAGCGCTTCGGTCAGCGCGTACAGCTTGGTCGACTCGACCTTGCCAGCCAGCGCCTTTTGCTTCTTGGTGAGCTTGGCCATGTCAGACCCCTTCCACGATGATGCCCATCGAGCGGGCGGAGCCGGCGATGGTCTTGACCGCGGCGTCCATGCTGGCAGCCGTCAGGTCCTTGGTCTTGATCTTGGCGATCTCTTCCAGCTGGGCGCGGGTCAGCTTGCCGACCTTGTCCAGGTGGGGGCGCTGCGAACCCTTTTCGATCTTGGCAGCCTTCTTGATCAGCACGGTCGCCGGGGGCGACTTGATGACGAAGGTGAAGCTCTTGTCTGCGAACGCAGTGATGACCACCGGCAGCTTCATGCCCGGCTCGAAGCCGGCACCCGAAGTCTGGGCGTTGAACGCCTTGCAGAATTCCATGATGTTCAGGCCACGCTGACCC